>NZ_OY776488.1:1877500-2180000 GCF_963675635.1 uncultured Pseudodesulfovibrio sp.
GCCGCCCATGAGGCTGGTACCGCCAAGCACTACCGCCGCAATAGCATCGAGTTCATACCCATATCCGGCAGTTGGCTGAGCGGACGAAAGACGCGAGGTTACGATCAGACCTGATAATGCGGAAAGAAAACCGGCAATGGCATAGACCGTGATCTTGATGCTATCCACATTGATGCCGGACAAACGAGTGGCGGATTCGTTGCCGCCAAGAGCGTAAATATACCGTCCCAGACGGGTGTGATTGAGCAGATACCATGCCCCGACAAACGTCACTGCCATAATCCAGATGGGAACCGGAATGCCGAACAGGTACCCCGTACCGATGAAAGCAAACGCATCTGCCACATCGGTAAAGCCCGTGGATATGGGCCGACCATCCGTATACACAAGCGTCAGCCCGCGAACCATGGTCATGGAGACCAGCGTGGCAATGAACGCCTGGACCTTGCCCTTGGCAATGATGACGCCGCTGGCCGCACCGAGCAGCGCACCGGCTCCAAGGGCCGCACCGACTGCCAGTACAAGAGGCATTTCAGCGGCAATAAGACTTGCGCCGATGGCCCCGCACAGGGCCAGGACCGACCCGACGGACAGGTCAATGCCAGCGGTCAGGATGACCAGTGTCATACCCACCGCCATGATGGCGTTGATAGCCGTCTGCCGCAGAATATTCAGGATGTTGCCTGTCGTGAAAAAATTGGGATTCAGAAAGGAAACAACGATGATCATTACGATCAATGCGATGATTGTTTTCTGACGGATCAACCGTTCCTTGATGGATACAGATTGTGTCTCTCCATTCGACGATGCTTTTGCTGCGCTCATGCAGCCTCCTTACGTGCCCTGCCGATGGCACAGGCCATGAGTTTTTCCTGGTCCGCTTCCTGTGCCGTGAACTCGCCGCAGAAACGGCCTTCGTGCATGACGGCAATGCGATCACTCATGCCGAGTATTTCCGGCATTTCTGATGAAATCAGAATAATACTCATACCTTCCGACTTGAAGGAATTAATGAGCTGATAGATTTCCTTTTTTGCCCCGACATCAACACCACGCGTCGGTTCGTCGAGAATGAGTACCTTGGGGCGGTCCATAAGCCCCTTGGCAATGGCGACCTTCTGTTGATTGCCGCCCGACAGATTACCGACCTCCTGTCGGCGGGATGGAGTTCTGATATTGAACGCTTCGATGTATTTGTCAGTGGCACGGCGTTCATTGATCTGATCGATGTGCCCGATGCCGGAACAGAAATCAGTCAATGCAGTCAGGGTCATGTTCTCCTTGACCGACAGCCCCAGGATGAGGCTGTCCGCTTTCCGATCTTCACTGATATAAGCGATGCCGGCGTCAAGGGCGTCACCGGGTGTCTTGATATCGAGCAGTTTACCACCCATGTAGATAGCACCGCCGTACTTGGGATAGGCTCCGTAAATTGCCTTCATCAACTCGGTACGCCCTGCACCCATAAGACCGGATATGCCCAGAATCTCGCCTTCCCGCACGGAAAACGACAATCCTTCGAGGCGCGGTCCCGTGAGGTCTTTCACCTCCAGACTGACCGCTCCCAGTTCCACATCTACCCGCGGGTACTGTTCTTCCAGCCTGCGACCGACCATCATCTCGATAAGTCCATCCTCGGTAATATCCGCTACCGGACTTTCTCCAATGAACTTCCCATCACGCAAAACAGTCACGTCGTCACAGATTTCAAAAATTTCCTTGAGACGGTGAGAGATATAGACCACGCCATGCCCGGATTCTCGCAGTTCACGAATAACGGAGAACAACGCCTTGGTTTCGGTGTCGGTCAAGGTGTCGGTCGGCTCGTCCATGATGATGACACGAGATTCAAAAGACAGTGCCTTGGCGATCTCGACCATCTGCTGTTCACCGATACCCAGTTCTCCAAGACGATGACGCGAAGATCGTGTCACGCCGAGTTTGACCAGTAGTTCATCCGCCATCCGGTACATCTCCTTCCATCGGATATGTCCCAGAAAGCCGACCTTTTCACGGCCCAGAAATATGTTTTCGGCAATGGAAAGTTCTGGCAGGAGGTTGAGTTCCTGATGAATGATGCTGATACCGGCTGCCTGCGATGCACGGGGACCGCTGAATGTTCGTTCTTCGCCCAGATACCGAAGTGTTCCAGCGTCCCGCCTGTAGATGCCGGTCAGTACCTTCATGAGCGTGGACTTACCTGCGCCGTTCTCACCCACAAGCCCCATGACTCTGCCGGGAGATACCCGAAGGTTCACGCCATCCAGTGCCTTGACACCCGGAAAGCTCTTTTCGATATTCTCAAGTTTGAGCAGTTCGGTCATGAATCTCTCCGTTAAAAAACAACGCCAGCTTTAAGAGTGATATTGGCATACGGGGTAAACTCCCCGGTCCGCACTACGGCAACACTCTTTTGCGTATTTTCCTTGAAAACCTCATGGCTGACCCAGCTCACAGGAATGGGCTTGCCGCGCTCTATGGCGACCGACTCAAAGAAACCGAGCAATTTCTCATGCAATTCAGGACTGACGTCTTTAAATTCCTCAGCCAACTCCACTCCCTGAATTTCCATTTCGGAAACAACAGTTCTGACCACATCCATAAAAGCGGGGACGCCTTCGGTCACGGCCAGATCAATACGTTGGACACCTGCCGGGATGGGCAGTCCGGCGTCACAAATGGTCAAACGGTCAAAATGCCCCAGCTTGGCCACAACGTATGATATCTCCGAATTAATAAGCTTGGTATTTTTCATGTTTTTTCCAGTAAGGTTCATACACACTGATTACCGTGCGAAGTCACACGCTTGTAACACAAATCGAAACGTTTGCGCAAACGTTTCGATGGCAATAATAATGCATATGAGCGAAAGCCTGAAAATTCCAGAAAAAAGCTGAAAAGCACGTTTACATTTCGAAGAGAACTCCCCGGAAGGCACATGACTTGTCTTCTGACAAGCAACTTTCAGGCAGTGTGAAATCCGGGGGAAATGGGTTCGATTTGATTCATGCTGTTCGTTCGCCGTAAAGAAAGGATACGCGGGGAATGCTGTGCGGCATTTTTGTCGCAACACCGGGAGCAATTATCATGGATTCTTTCAGTTACGAGATACACGAATACAAGGCCGGGTTTTCCAAAACCCCTATCAAGTCGATCCGCGAGGTTCCACTGACGATCGTGCTCAACGGAAAAGAAGTTGTGACTCTGTTGTGTACGGCAAAACACCCGGAATACCTGGCTGTCGGCTTTCTCAAATCCGACGCATTCCTGTCCAGCCCGGACCAGATCACGGACCTGACCGTCCGCGACGAGGGCGACCGGCTGGTGGCAGAGGTCGAAACATGCCACGATCCGTGGAAGAACCGGATTCTGGAACGGTCCATCACTTCCGGCTGCGGCAAAGGCACCAACTTCGGCCGCAACACAGCGACCATTTCCAAACGCCGCGTCAATGGTGATGTCAGAGTCACCCCTGAACAAATCCTCTCCCTAGCGCGACAGCTGCATGAGCGGTCCACCCTGTATAACGCCACACGAGGCTGTCACAACTCCTCACTGTGTACGCCGGACGAAATGCTGCTGTTCCGAGAGGATATAGGCAGACATAACGCCATCGACATGATCTGCGGCCAGTGTTTCCTCGACGATGTCTCCGTTGATGACAAACTTATTGTATCCACAGGACGCATTGCCTCGGAAATACTGCTCAAGGTCATCCGCATCGGTGTGCCCATCCTCGCTTCCACAGCAGTAGCCACCAGCTTTTCCGTAGAATTGGCACGCAAGACCGGCATCACCCTTATCGGCAACATCAAGGATGACAGCTTCTGGGTATACAACGATAACAAGCGGATCATCGGCTTTTAAACGCACCGCCCGGAATTCTCACGGCTTTCATCGGATCCAACCAAGCTCCTCCGGATGAACATTGCATCGTGAACGACTTTTTTTCATGAAATTGAAGGAATCTATAGAAAATCATCCTTTTCATCGACTTTTTTCACATCGTCGGAACATACTGAATTGTAGACCTTTTCAGCTCTATTTATGCCCCAAAAGACATAATATTCAATAAAAAATAGACTTTTATTACTAGCGTTTATGTACGCTTTGTGTCAAAGCTTGAGTAAGTTTTAAGTCTTTGGCACCATAGGCAGGCGTCCATAGTGTTTTCTTCAACCGAACCATAAAAAAGGACACACCATGGAATTTAATGTGGAACAATATCAACGGCGATTTGAAAAAAAGATCACCCAACTGAAAGGCAAATCCTACATTTCCGAGGAGCTCGTTGATCTGCTGGCTGCCGTGGCCCGAATGCAATTGAAGGCCCGCATTGACGCAACCGTGGTCTTGCCGAGCGACAGCGAACTGGCTCCGCCCGAAGCCGTGTTTCAGGGCGTCTCGTTGATCGCGCGCGAATCGTTTCCGCACGACAGCGCACAGGCCGCACAACTGTTGCAGGATCTTATAGGCTTGCTCAACAAGACAGGTGGTCCCTTGGGTGACGGCGCCAAGGCAGTAGCCAAAGCCATCGAGGACGGCGAATTCACTCCTGCTGAGCTGTTCCATAAATATCTGAACGACGACACTGCATTTTTTGCTTCCTGGGCCGAACGCACTCCGGGAGCCCCCAAGGCCATCGCTTTTCTCGCGTTCGCTTCGCTCGGTCCGTCCATTGAGGCCGCCGCAGACATCCTGGCCGAAAAACTGCCGGAAATGAAAGTCCCGGAAGTGGGAACATGCCCCATCTGTGGCAGCTTGCCGCTCATTTCCTCTCTCAAGGAAAAAGAAGGATTCCGGCACGCCACCTGTTCGTTCTGCCGACATGAATACCGGATCAAACGCATTGCCTGTCCGGTATGCGGAGAAGACGATCAGAAAAAACTGACGTTCTTTACCGTAGATGAAGAACCGGGATTTCGCGTGGACGTCTGCGAATCTTGCAAAACCTACATCAAGACCATTGATTTCAGGAATCTCGACCGAATAGCCGTACCCGTTCTCGACGATCTGGACTCTCTGGCCCTTGATTATGTGGCTGCCGGGCAGGGATACAAACGCGCAACACTTTCCGCCTGGGGATTCTAACGCAGAGGTGACCATGTCAGCCTTGAACCAGAACATTATGCACAAAACATCGCACAGCATGCCCGCAGACTGCACGCCGGACATCGACGAAGAATTCGATGTACTTTTGCATGACGATATCAAGGCGCGAAACTATCTTCTTGAACGGGCATGGCCCACAGGGGACCCGTTCTGTCCACGATGCGGTCACCGCAAGGTCTACACCCTGTCGGGCGAACGACTGCGGTGTGCCAGTTGCAAATACACCTTCCAGCCCTTTTCAGGCCGGTGGATCAACAACGGTGCACTCAGCCCATCCGAATGGCTGCGACTTATCGTCCTGTTTGTGCAGGAGTGTTCAGTTCACCAGATGAAGGAACAGCTCGGTCTGTCATACAATACTGTATATAAAGCACTGACCGCCATCAGATTCGCCATTCTTGGTCACGCCCTGGATGCGCGGCAGCTTATCAGCTCGGCCACGGGACTTGACTCGTATCTCAATGGCAACAGGCTGACAGGCGGCCCCCGTGAAATGCACATGGACACCATTCCGGTCTACGGCATCCTCCGCCGTGACGACATTGTGTTCATCGATCTCGTGCCTGGATTTCAAGCAGAAACGCTCTTTCACTTTCACATGAACTTCCACCTGAAACTCATCCGAACAGGCAACCTCGTCTATACGGACAGATACAAGGATTACGACACGCTCATCTTCTGCGGCAACGACTCGCTCCCCTACGACGTGATCCGCCGTTACGACGAACCGCCGCATATCGACGCAGTACAGGACGAATTCTGGGATTATGCCCAGTCACGCATCAAGAAATTCCGCGGCATCTCCTGCCAACGATTCCCCCTCTACATGAAGGAACTCGAATTCCGGTTCAACAACCGGGACAAGTCCATCGCCGAAATGCTGGCCGCGTACCTGTGCGCGCTGGTGCCCACCCTAGAATAACGCCCTTTTGGTGCAAGACCATGGGGCAGATATCATTTTATGTCTTTTTTGACATAATGGATTAGTTTTTATTTCAGTCACTTATATAAAAACCCTTCTAATGTAGCTGTGTAAAAGTCGAAAGAAGACCTCTTCTTTTGAACTCTTCCCCACAATCCCCCATAACGGGGATAACGGAATTTACTGGGAGAGGTACGCTCATGCGTTTTTCACACAACCATTCGTCGGCTGCAAACGCGACAGATCCAACGCCCTTCGGCGGCCTTGGGTTTGCCACGGACAGTGTCCATGCGGCGGCGCAGGAAATGGTCCTGACACCTCTCTGTCATCACGACAGATCAGGAACCGACCTGCCCGCCCCGGACCAAATCGTGCAGCCAAGCGGCTACGAGTTACTCGTGACATTAGGTTGCGAGATTCGCGGGCGATAACCCGCACTCAACATTAGGAGGTCGAATGCATACCAACCGAAGGAACTTCCTCAAGCTCTCCGCTGTCGCGGCTACTGCCACGGCTTTTGGCGGACTCGGGCTTGGCTGTACTGCGAAAAAGGCACCCCTTGCCGATCGCGCTGAAGCCATGACGCCCAAATGGAGCAAACAGACAACGACTATCTGCTGTTACTGTGCAGTTGGGTGCGGTCTCGTTGTTAATACGTCCCTCAAGGACAAACGGGCCATCAACGTTGAAGGTGATCCCGATCATCCCGTCAATGAAGGCTCGCTCTGCGCAAAAGGCGCATCCATCTGGCAGCTGGCCGAAAATGATCGTCGCCCGGACTCTGTTCTCTACAGAGCTCCTTACTCCAAAGAATTCAAAAAAGTCTCTCTGAGCTGGGCATTGGAAAAAATCGCCCATAACGTCAAGAAGAGCCGTGATGAAACTTTCACTTACAAGAATGCAAAAGGACAGATAGTCAATCGCTGCGACGGCATCGCCTCTGTCGGTTCCGCCGCTCTCGATAACGAGGAGTGCTGGGCTTACCAGACAATGCTCCGCAGCCTCGGTCTGGTGTATGTGGAACACCAGGCTCGTATCTGACACAGCGCAACTGTTGCGGCTCTGGCAGAGTCGTTCGGACGCGGTGCGATGACCAATCACTGGATCGATATCCAGAACGCTGATTGCATTCTTATCATGGGCAGTAACGCTGCCGAAAACCACCCCATCTCCTTCAAGTGGGTAACCAGGGCGCAGGAAAAGGGTGCAACCCTGATCCACGTCGATCCCCGTTTCACCAGGACCTCGGCAAAGGCCGACATGTATGCGGGCATTCGCTCCGGCGCGGACATCGCTGTCCTCGGCGGCATGATCAAATATATCCTGGACAATGACCTGATCTTCAAGGATTACGTGGTCAATTACACCAACGCTTCCTTTATCATCGGCGACGACTATACCTTCGACGATGGCATCTTCGCCGGGTACAACCCCGAGACCAGAAGCTACGATAAATCCAAGTGGGCCTTTGCCATGGATGCCGAAGGCAATCCCAGAAAAGACCCCACCCTCAAAGATCCCAAATGCGTTTATCAGATGCTCAAGAAGCACTATGAACGCTACAATCTGGACAAAGCTTCATCCATCTCCGGCATGAGCAAGGATGAACTGGTCAAGCTGTACGAAACATACGCTGCGACCGGCGTTGCCAACAAGGCCGGTACCATCATGTACGCAATGGGCTGGACCCAGCACACCGTCGGCGTGCAGAACATCCGGTCCATGGCCATGATCCAATTGCTGCTCGGCAATATTGGTGTGGCTGGCGGCGGCGTCAACGCCTTGCGTGGCGAATCCAACGTTCAGGGTTCCACAGACCACTGTCTGCTGTACCACATCCTGCCCGGCTACCTGAAGACTCCCAAAGCGGGTCAGGACACGCTGGCGATGTACGACAAAGCATACACCCCGGTCTCCAATGATCCTAAATCCGCCAACTGGTGGCAGAACTACCCGAAATACTCCGCTTCTCTGCTCAAATCCATGTGGCAGAACGACACACCGGCGGATGCATACCAGTTCCTTCCCCGTCTGGACTCGGCAGCCGCCAGCGAATATTCCTGGCTCACCCTGTTCGACAAGATGGAAAAGGGACAGTTTCAGGGGCTGTTCGCTTGGGGCATGAACCCGGCCTGTTCCGGCGCAAATGCCAACAAGAACCGCCGTGCTCTCGGCAAACTCGACTGGCTCGTCAATGTCAATATCTTCCCAAATGAAACCGGTTGGTTCTGGGAAGGACCTGACATGAAGCCCGAAGAGATCAAGACCGAAGTCTTCTTCCTGCCCTGCGCAGTATCCATCGAAAAGGAAGGCTCCGTCACCAACTCTGGCCGCTGGATGCAGTGGCGTTACAAAGGTCCGGATGCACCGCACGGTCTGAAACCGGACGGCGACCTCATGTATGAATTGATGCATGAGATTCAGACCCTCTACAAAAAAGACGGCGGCGCATACCCCGAGCCGATTACTCGACTCACCTGGGAGGGCATCGCCACTGACGGCGTGTTCGACCCGCACAAAACCGCCAAGCTCATCAACGGACATTTCACCCGCGACATCGAGATCAAGGGCAAAATGTACAAGAAGGGCGACCTTGTGCCGAGCTTCGCATTCCTCCAGGCCGACGGTTCAACCGCTTCGGGCAACTGGCTGTACTGCAACTCATACACGGAAAAAGGCAACATGGCTGCACGACGCAGCTTGGCCCAGACCCCTGAACAGGCGAAAATCGGCTTGTATCCGAACTTCTCCTGGTGTTGGCCGGTTAACCGCCGCGTGCTCTACAACCGCGCTTCCGTGGACCTTCAGGGCAAACCCTACAACCCGGAAAAGCCTGTCATCGAATGGAACGGAGAAAAATGGATTGGTGATGTGCCTGACGGCGGATGGGCTCCGGGCTCCAAGTACGCCTTTATCATGCGCAAACACGGCTTCGGCCAGTTGTACGGCCCCGGCCGCGCAGACGGTCCGCTGCCAGAATACTATGAACCGCTGGAATGTCCGGTCAAGGCCCACCCCTTCTCCGGCACCCTGCACAACCCGACCGCCTTGAGATTCGACTCCGAAGAAAAGGCTGTCTGTGATCCCAAGTACCCGTTCGTCGGCACCACATACCGTGTCACCGAGCACTGGCAGACCGGTCTGATGACAAGAAACTGCGCATGGCTCACAGAGTGTGAACCGCAGGTATTCGTTGAGATGAGCCCGGAACTGGCAGAACTCAGAGGCTTCGAAAACGGCGAAAAGGTCATGGTTGATTCGATCCGTGGCTCCATCTGGGCCATTGCCATCGTAACCAAACGACTGAAACCATTTGAGGTGCAGGGAACCACCGTCCATCAGGTTGGTCTGCCCTGGCACTTTGGCTGGACATGGCCCAAGGATGGCGGTGACACAGCCAACATCCTGACTCCGTCCGTCGGCGACCCGAACACCGGCATCCCTGAAACCAAGGCCTTTATGGTCAACGTCCGCAAGGCGTAAAGGAGGAATGACACATGAGTAAGACATTCTTCATCGACCTGACCAAGTGTACGGCCTGCCGTGGTTGCCAGGTTGCTTGTAAACAATGGAAAAAACTGCCCGCAGAAAAGACCGAAAACTGGGGCTCCCACCAGAACCCCAAAGACCTGTCGGGTGTTACGCTGAAACTCGTCCGTTTTGAAGAAGTGGGCGAAGGCCCGGAGCTCCAGTGGCTGTTCTTCCCGGAACAATGCCGTCACTGTGTAGAACCACCGTGTCTGGATGCCATGACCGTACCCGGTTCCATCGTGCACGATCAGGAAACAGGCGCAGTCGTCTACACTGAATTGACTGCCAAGGAACCGGACAAGGATGGCTTTGGCATGTCCTGTCCTTACGACATCCCCCGTATCAACGAAGAAACCGGCCAGGTGGTCAAATGCGACATGTGCATTGACCGCGTCAAAGTCGGCATGCTGCCTGCCTGTGTGCAGACCTGCCCCACCGGGGCCATGAACTTCGGTGATCGCGAAGAGATGCTTGCCCTGGCCGACACACACCTGGAGAAAGCACTGAAGCGGTTTCCGGATGCGGAACTCGTCGATGCCGACAGCGTGCGCGTCATCTATCTCGTGCAGACCAACCCGGACAGTTACTACGAGTCAATGTCAGCTGATGCTTCCTCCATCCACAAGAGAGGCCCCATGACCAGAAAGCAGTTCCTGGCCAAACTGGGCAGCCCCATCAAACGGATGAATGGATAACACCATACCATCCCGGTGCGGACCGCACGTCCGCACCGGGACTCTCTCTTGGAGAACATCTCCGCAAATCGTGCCGCTCGGACCTACGGCACATAGTGCACGGAGTTTTTCAGACCCCGACGTTCACCGTGCGTCGGGGTCGCTCCGTAAACGACTTCATGACAGATGCAGTATTGTGGGGTTATGAGGATTTCTTGTCTTTTTGAAGCCAAGCCGGTAACGAACACTGGCAATGCATTCACACAAGCGTCGAGCACGGAGCCGAATAATGCGAGCCAGTTTTTTTGCACTCATACTTTTCTGCCTGCCCCTGATTCTGGGCATGGGTGGATGCGACCCCTCAGACAAATCCGCGACCACGGGTTCGATGTCTCCCGGCGTGACCGACACACAGATAGTTCTCGGCTCCTCTTTGGCCCTGACCGGACATGCGGGATACCTCGGCACACAGACGCTGCGCGGAGCTGAAGCATATATCCGCCACGTCAACGACAATGGCGGAGTGCATGGACGCTCCATAAAGATCAAGGCCGTGGATGATTCCTACGATCCGCCCAAATGCCTTGCCAACACACAAAAATTCATTATCGACAACGATGTTTTCGCGCTGTTCTGCTATGTGGGCACACCAACCACGGTCAAGGCTCTGCCACTTGTTGAAGAAGCGCGCATACCACTCGTGGGCATGTTCACCGGCGCCAACGTCCTGCGCCAGCCATTCAACCGATATGTAGTGAACATCCGGGCATCCTATTATCAGGAAACCAAAGACGCCGTGCGGCACATGGTCAATGATCTTGGCCTTCGAAAGATCGCGGTGTTCTACCAATACGACACCTATGGATTCGACGGGCTCATCGGCACCGAGCTTGCGCTCAAGGAATTCAATATCGAACCCGTGGCTCGCGGCTGGTACATCCGGGGTACCGAAAATATTGATGAAGGGTTGGAGAAAATCCGTAAATCCGGTGCTGAAGCCGTTGTTATGATCGGCACGTACGATGCCTGCGCTAGGTTCATCAACAAGGCGGGAGAACGTAACTACACCCCGACATTCTACACGGTGTCCTTTGTGGGTGCCGAAGAGCTGGCACGACGCATCAAGACCGATGTACCCGTCAAAGTTCTCATGTCGCAAGTTGTCCCGGCCCCGACCGATGAGCCAAGAAACACCACGAGCACGGCAAGCGAATACATTACCCTTCTGGACCGATATTTTCCAAATGATACCCCGAGCTTCGTCGGGCTGGAAGGATTTCTCAATGCACGGATCATGGTGGAAGGGTTGCAAAAAGCGGGACGATTCCTGACGCGTGAAAATTTCATCGACGCTATTGAATCCATCCGCAACTTCAAACTCGGCCCGGGAATGTCGATCACATATGGTCCCCATGATAGACAGGGGCTTGAAGCCATATACTTCACCCGGCTTCGGGATGGTCAATTCATACCGTTCTCCGACTGGCAAGGCTTGAAGCAGGAATTGGAGGTCACGCCATGACCATGGCCAAGAAACTGGCTCTCCGATTCGACAGTATAGGCCTTCGAGAAAAGCTCCTTTTCTCGATGCTTGCGGCCATCCTCTTCATCTCCATCACCATCGCTCTGGTCTCCCGATATATCCTGGTAAGTTCCCTGACACACGAACTGGAGATGCGCGGCTTTGCCATCGCCCACTCCGTAGCCGAACGCGGCGGATCGTACCTGCTTGATAATGACGTCCCCAAACTGCTGACCCTGATTTTCGACGAAGCCCGTCTGCGGCAGCGCAAAAATCTGGTCGCCTACATTTTCATAGAAGACCAGAACGGTAACATCCTGGCCCATACGCTGACACAGAAACTGCCCGACACCTTGCGCGGAAACTCCCTGCCCAAAGACAAGCACGACTCCATCAAACGCCTCGAGCTGGACGGACAGGATGTGTATGATCTGGCAGCCGCCATCAATGAAGGACTCTACCGGATCGGCACGGTTCACGTCGGTCTGAACAAAAGTCACATAGACTCTCTGGTTGGGAAACTGCGCGTGGCCTTCCTCGGTTTTATATCCGCAGTGGTCCTGATAACCATGTATCTCAGCTCCTGGCTGTCCAAGTACATTACCAAACCCATTTCCGATCTGACGCGGCTATCCGACGAGATCAGTCGAGGCAACTTCGATATTCCGCACCATCTCGTTCCAGACGAAGACTGGGATACATCCCGATGTCCGGCATTCACCAACACAGACCTCCCGTGCTGGCACTTTGACCAATCCAGAAGCGGTGAAAAACCAGGTGAAGCCCACCGCAAATGTGCTGATTGCGCATTCTACCGCAAACATGCCCAAGGTGACGAGGTCATCCAGCTCGGTGACTCCTTCCGAAACATGGTCTGGTCCATCAAACTCTATCGCCGCAGACTGCGCGAATCAGAAGAAAAATATCGGTCCCTGTTCGACTCCGGTCCGGACCCGATCTTTGTCGTGGAATGCGAATCCGGCATTATCCGAGATGCCAACCCACGCACCATGGAACTCTACGAATATACCATGGAAGAACTCATCGAGATGCGATTCCTGCAACTTGGCCCCGAACACAATGAGGGATGCCTGGAGTACTTCACGGAAGGCGGTGGCGGGTGCGTCTACTTCCCCAAACTGCTCCACTACAAAAAGGGAGGGGAGCCGTTCTTTGTCAACATGCACGCCTGCCCCATCTCCTATCGGGGACGGCATGCCATAATCATAGCGGTCACAGACATCACGGAACTCATTGAAAAGGATGCGCAACTCATCCAGGCAGGAAAAATGAAATCCCTGGGCGAAATGTCCGCGGGTGTGGCCCACGAGGTCAACCAGCCACTTAACGCCATCAAAATGGGCAGCGAGTTCCTTTCGATGATGCAGGAAGAAGGTGTTGAAGTCCCAAGAGAGGACTTCCTCCAAGTGGTCAAGGAAATTTCAACCCAAGTGGACCGCGCCGCCGAAATCATCAACACGCTCCGTTCATTCGGACGCAAATCCGACCTCATCGAAGAGCGGGTCAACCTCAACCAGACTGTGAACGCGGTCCTATCCATCCTGCGCCGCCAATTCGAACTGGACAACATTCGGTTCACGCTTGATCTCCATGACGACCTGCCACCTATACTGGCCCACTCGAACAGGCTGCAACAGGTCATCTTCAATTTGATAACCAATGCCCGAGACGCTTTGAACGACAAGTCCTCCCCGGCGGACGGCACTGAAAACCGACGCATAATGATCCGCACCGGAGTCAAAGACAATACTATCTCCATCGAAGTCGAAGATACTGGTTCGGGCATTGATGAAAAAGACAAACCAAAGATTTTCGAACCGTTCTTCACCACCAAGGAAGCCGGACAGGGCATGGGCCTCGGCCTGGCCATCAGCTACGGCATTGTCAGGGACTATGGTGGGATTATCCGTATTGACAGTCAACGCGACAAAGGCACAGTCTTCCACATGGAATTCCCGGTCGCCAACACGCGAGGAGAAACCAAGGCATGAAAGAAAAAGTATTAGTCATAGATGACGAAAAACCAACGCTGAAAATGTTCACGCTGCTGCTTTCCGCCTATGGGTATGACGTGCTCACAGCAGAAAACGGGCAGGAAGGGGTCAGGATTTTTATCGAGGAAGCCCCCGGTCTGGTTATGACCGACATCAAGATGCCCATCATGGACGGTATCGAGGCTCTCAAGGAGATCAAGAAAATCAACCCGCACACCGAGGTCATCGTCATCACAGGCCATGGCGACATGGATCTGGCCATTCAGGCTCTCAACCTCGACGCCACAGACTTTATCAACAAGCCACTCAAACGGGAAGCTCTGGAAAAAGCCTTGATCCGCGCGGGCGAGCGTTTGGCCATCACCAAAAATGAAGAAAGTCAGGTTTCTCTGGAAGACCGTTCAGGAGCCGTGGTTATCGGCGTTCGCGGTAACGTTTCGACCCACACCATTCCGCACCTGGCTGACGTTCTGACCAAAGCCAAAACGTTTGGTAAACTAGTTGTGCTCATTGATTTCGAGGAAAACGCTTCCATCAACGGAGCAGGACTCACCGGCCTGACGGAATTACTCAAGGAAAACCGAGAGCAGGGCGTCCGCATTGTGCTGGCAGGTCTGTCCAGCAACTTCAAATCGGTCTTCGAGGCAGTGGGAATCACCCGCTATGCAGAACTCTTCGACAATGAAGACGAAGCTCTGGCGGCGCAATAAGACCAGTTATTCGGCAGACACATTCTCCAGAGCTTTCATTAGCATACCCAGATCAGGGCGTTTGTTGATATCGCCCACATGGATAAATCGGATGATCCCTTTTTTGTCGATAATGAACAGGGCTCGTTCCGAAAACCCCTTTGAACGCAGCACGCCATATTCCGATGCGACTTTGCCGTGGGGCCAGAAATCGGACAGCACCGGAAAGTCAAGGCCGCCCATGGCAGCCACCCACGCTTTCTGCGTCGGAATATTATCAACGGTAATGCCGATAAGTTCTGTATCGTTCGCCCTGAACATATCCATGGCAAGCGTATATCCCGGCCACTGATCAGAACAGATCGGGGTCCATGCCGCAGGGACAAAAGTCAGCACGACATTTTTCTTACCCCGGTAGTCACTCAGCCGAACCGTTGTATCCGCAATGGACGGCAATTCAAAATCCGGCGCCACGTCGCCTTCAGCAACCTTGAGCACGGAATCCACCGGCTTAAGTTCTCCGGCGGGATATGTCGTGATCGTTCCTGCCATGGCCGTCGAGGTTAACAGGCATATACCAATAAAAAGTACGACAACACGATGTATCATTCCCACTCCCATTATCATTTTCCGGCTGTCTCCAAAATCATTTCCAGAAAGGCATCGACATTCTTGAGTTCACCGACCTGAGAAAACAGAATGAGCCGCTTCCCCTCCCGCAAATCCACCAGATAAAACGCCGGAGTCCCAACTTCTTCAACCGCCTTGTGATGCACATAGTCGGGATCTTCCACGAGAGGATACTCCACCTTGAATTTCTTCCGGTAGAACTCGACTTCATAAGGAGTATTTCCCGCCGCAATACCGAGAACCTTGATGCGCCCCCCCACATCACCCCCGGTCAGTGCATCGTACACGGTGTTCATTTTGGGTGCGTCTCGCTGACAGATGGGACAATACATACTGTAGACTTCAATCAGCACGAAATCCGCTTTGATATCTGAAATCTTGAACTCGTTCCCGGAGACGGAAAGATACTCCTGATGGGCAGGAGACATATTGGCCTTCATGGAGAGATCGGGGAACATCTCGGCAGCCTGTACCGGGACAGCAGTCAGAAACATGCAAATAGCTGTAATAATGATATATTTTTTCATATGTATTCCTTGTGAGTTCAGTTAAGAGAACAGACAGTTAAACCTCGTTCTGTCATGGTTCTACGCTTACACGTATATATGCCGTAAAAGTTCTGCCAACGCAATTTCCACAAGCTGTGCAATGATTCCACACCATGAAAGGGAAACAGCCAGTTAAAGTGCCAAACCGTGGTTCTTTTTCCACGGGTTGACGGATTATGCCAGAGGGCGCATATAAACATTTCAAATGAATATATGACTATATGTCTAGGAGGATTTATGCATTCTGTTTCTCAGCAATACACGCTGGTTGTCTGTCTCTGTCTCGCGGTGGTTCTCTGTATGGCCTGTCCGGCCTCGGCCGAACCTTCCGGCAAACTCGTTATTTTTCATGCGGGCAGCCTGTCCGTACCCTTTGACGCCATGGAGAAGGCTTTTGAAGCCAAATACCCCGGCGTCGATGTCCAGCGGGAATCCGGCGGTTCCACAAAAATGGCCCGCCTTATATCCGAAGTGGGCAAGCCAGCTGATATCATGGCGTCCGCCGACTACGTGGTCATCAACAAGAACCTGATGCCCAAGTTCGCATCCTGGAACGTCCGTTTCGCCTCGAACCAGATGGTCCTTTGCTTCACAGACAAATCCAAGTTCGCCAATGAAATAACCAGCGACAACTGGACCGACATCCTGCAAAAAGACGGTGTTGTCTGGGGCCACTCCGACCCCAATCTGGACCCGTGCGGCTACCGCTCCATCATGGTTCTGCAACTGGCAGAGAAGTTCTACAAGAAGCCAGGTCTGGCCGATGCTCTCCTCGCCAACCGCCCCGAGAAGAACGTCCGTCCCAAGTCCGTTGAACTCATCTCCCTGCTCCAGTCCGGTCATATGGACTACGCGTGGGAATACCTGTCTGTCGCCGTTCAGCACGGCCTCAAATACATCACCATCGACAATCATATGAACCTGAGCGACTTAGCGCTGACCGACTTCTATTCCCAGGCACGTGTCCAAGTCACCGGCAAGAAACCCGGCACTTTCATCGAGCGTGTCGGAAAGTCCATCACTTACGGTATCACCATGCTCGACACGGCGAAAAACCCGGAAGCTGCAGAGGCTTTCCTGGCATATATGTTCGATCCTGAAGGTGGTCTCAAGATCCTGAAAGACATGGGCCAGCCCCCCTTCGAACCTGTTCTCACAGACGAAGCAGGCATGACCAAGCTTCCTGTCAGCCTCAAATCCCTCGTGGAAGTGAATTAGGCAGCATGGCACCAACCGGCAATGTATACCAGGGAGGCTCCATCTTTCGGGGTCTCCCCGGTTCATTCTTCCAGCTCTGGTTTCTGGGCTCGTCTGTCCTGGTACTGCTGTTCATTGCGGCTCCACTGGCCTCGACCATTGCTGCTCCGACCTGGGAACGATTCGTCGAGACACTGGTCGACCCTGCCGTAATCCAGTCGATATGGCTTTCCATGTCCACTTCGGGCATAGCCGCACTTATCGCACTGATTTTTGGCACTCCCCTGGCCTACATTCTGGCTCGATATGATTTTCCGGGTAAAAAGATGGTGGAAAGCATTATCGACCTGCCCATCATGATCCCCCACCCGGTTGTCGGCATATCCCTACTCAGCCTGACCGGACGCGATACGTGGTTCGGTGCGTTCATCTCGGATCTGGGAGTGGAGATCATGGGCACAACAACGGGTATTGTTTCAGTTTTGGTTTTCGTAGGACTCCCCTTTTACGTCAACACCGTAAAAGGCGGTATCGAATCCATTCCACCACGACTTGAAAATGTCTCCCGCTCACTGGGCGCTGGCCGGGGGCAGACCTTTTTCCGAATCACGCTCCCTCTGTCATGGCGATACATGCTCGTGGGGATGATCATGTGCATGGCCCGCGCCATCAGCGAATTCGGTGCCATCATCATCGTGGCATACCACCCCATGACCGCCCCGGTACTCATGTACGAACGCTTCACCGCTTACGGTCTTGGCTGGTCTCAACCGGTAGCCGTTATCCTGATTCTGGTGAGTATGCTCTTTTTCCTGCTTCTGAGGGCTTTTTCCCTTCCCAGAAGGAGCGGCATATGATCGACATCCGCAACCTCACCATCCAACTGCCCGGATTCGCCGTCTCTGACATCAACCTGCATGTGCAGCGCGGTGAATTTTTCACGTTGATCGGCCCAACCGGATCAGGCAAAACCCTTGTACTGGAAAGTCTGGCCGGGCTCGCCCCCAAGGGGACAGGCAGTATGCTCATTCATGGTCGCGATATATCCAGACTGCCACCGGAACGACGCAAGGTCAGCCTCGTCTATCAAGACCATTCGCTATTTCCGCACCTATCCGTGCTGGACAATATCACTTACGGCCAACGCTATCACGGTATCGACGCCCGGACCGGCAAGCGGGAAGCGCATGATCTGCTGGAACGACTCGGTCTATCCCGCGTGGCCTCCCGGAAGCCTGACCGGCTGTCAGGAGGAGAAAAACAACGTGTATCCATCGCCCGCGCCCTGGCCTGTCACCCACGCGTGCTGCTGCTCGATGAACCAATGTCTTCACTGGACCCTCAGTTCCGAGCCGAATTACGGCAAACGCTCAAGGAACTACATGGAGACACGGGACTGACCATCCTCATGGTGACACATGATTTTATGGATGCTTTGACTCTGGCGTCACGCGCGGCTGTCATCCGCAATGGTCGTATCGAACAGGCAGGCAACGTCACCGAAATTTTTCGCCAGCCTGCCACCCCGTTTGTGGCTGAATTTGTGGGTATGGCCAACGTCTTACCTGCTTCCTTCTGCAACGGGCAGTGTTCATTTGCCGGGCACACAGTGACGCTGGACAGGAAACCCGACTGGAATGAGGGCTACGTGGCATTCCGACCTGAAGACATACTGGTGGCTCAGACAAACCGATTCCCGAAAGACTGGTGCACTCTTCGCGGCGCCGTCACCCGAATTGACCGCATAGGCTTCCACTGGACCGCACAAATCAAGTGCGACAATCAAATCCTCACCGCAACAGTGGACCAACTGACGGCTCTGGAACACTCCTCTCAAAAGGCCCTGGTGCATCTCGGCATAGCCAAACCCCACCTGCACCTCATGCCGCCACAGATTAGCCGAACATAACCCCTACTATTTCTTTTTTTACCCTCAAAAGAAGCTGTTGAGCTTGAAAACAACAAAACGTTCTCACACCATTAATTGAAGTGGTACAAAACGACCCATCTTTCATTTGATTTTGCCCCAGCCTTTGAAATCAAGGGTTTTCCGCCCGTTTTTCTCCCACCGAGACATAATGTACCACTGGTACACAATGTGCCAATTTCATAAAAACATACGGGGTCACCCCCAGAAAACATCCCCATTTTAGAGTTCTGCGACATAATCCCTCAACGCATAGAATCACAATAAGTTCATTAATTTCAGCAATAAAACCATCTCTCTATCCTTTCACCCCACTCAGTCAGCCATATCCAACATGGCACACCATTTGCTTTTACTAGGGTGCGATTCATTGATCTCGTTGAAATCACAGGAATTTCGTAAAGGACGCTGAAAATGGTCATGCACCCTGAAAAGAACGGCTCGTACGACAAACTGTCACGCAACATCGCACTGACTATCATTGCGGTATCGTTGGCGCCGTTAATTCTGGTGGGTGGCCTTATTTTCGACCAGTTCCGCTCCATCTACCATGAAAAAGTTTATGCGCATCTTGCTGAACTGGTGGATAAGCACAAGCATGAAATCGACAGTTTTCTCAAGGATAAGCTTTCAGAAATCCAATATCTCAACAAGGTTTTCACTTACGAACAGCTTTCTGACCCGGTATTCATCGAACAGACTCTCAAGGGATTACGCCAGCAATACGGACGAATCTTCGTCGATCTCGGTGTGATCGATGAAAACGGCAAGCAGGTGGCCTACGCCGGACCTCTCAACCTGCTTGGCGCCGACTACTCCCAAGCCCAATGGTACAAAAAGTCTCGAGATAAGGTCACATACATAAGCGACGTGTTCATGGGGTTACGGCAATCCCCTCACTTCATCATTACCATCAACAATATGGATACGAAGAAGTGGACACTCCGCGCTTCCATCGACTTCCTGGCCTTTAGCTCCATCGTCGAAAATATCCGAATCGGCGAAACCGGATGCGCATATATTCTCAATCAGGAAGGTGTGTTTCAGACAACACCGCTCACTAACCAGAAAATTGCCCTGAACCCGATCGAATCCAGCACTGTCCCGGCAAGCACTCGAGGCGTCACCATACGCAAGGCCCTATCCGATGATGATGAAACATACATCACGGTATCCTCGCCCATGAAAAACGGAGACTGGTCACTGGTATATCAACAGAAATATGCCGATGCTTTTTCCGCCATGACCCGAAGCGAGATAATCACACTAATAATTTTCCTGCTGGGCGGCTTGTCCATAGCAGTTACGGCGGTGGTTATCTCCCGAAAGCTTGTGGTCAGGCTCAAGTCAATGGATGCAGAGTCCGAGCTGATGAGCAAGCAGATAGTGGAGACAGGCAAGTTGGCAGCCATTGGCGAACTTGCAGCCGGGATAGCCCATGAAATCAATAACCCTGTGGCTATCATGATAGAGGAAGCTGGTTGGGTCAGTGACCTGCTTGAAGATGAAAAGGCCCAGATAACAGCGGCCTCGGAAATCGATCGAGCACTGCGCCAAGTCCGCACCCAAGGTCAACGGTGCAAGGATATCACCCACAAGCTTCTCAGTTTCGCACGACAGTCCGATTCCCGCCTCACTGAAATTTCACTCCCGTCTCTTATCGAAGAAGTCGTAGACATCTCGATGCAGCAAGCCAAATATGCCAAGGTTGATTTTTCTCTGGACCTCGACACAGAGCTGCCGCGCATCAATGCTTCCACCACTGAACTGCAACAGGTTCTTCTCAATCTCGTCAACAATTCCATTCAGGCCATGGAGCCTGTCGGAGGCGTCCTGTCCATCTCATGCAATGCAGAGATCGAAAATGTTGTCATCTCTGTGGCCGACACCGGCCCCGGCATACCGGCAGCCAATCTGAGCCGGATATTCGATCCGTTTTTCACTACCAAACCCGTGGGCAAAGGCAGCGGCCTTGGTTTGTCCATATGTTTCGGAATAATCCACCAGATGGGTGGAGAAATAGACGTTGAAAGCGCAGTGGGCAAAGGGACCAGATTCAATATCCGGCTTCCCTTTCCTCCTCACAACACCAATCAGGAAACAGCAAAGGAGATGCTCCATGACTGATGCCACCGTATTGATAGTGGACGATGAAGTGGGTTTCGTCGAAGCGATCGCCAAGCGGCTCGACAAGCGAAACATGACTGTCTTCAAGGCGTTCAACGGCGACGAGGCCATGGCCAGTCTCGCAGAAAATGCGGGTATTCAAGTCGTCATTCTGGACATGAAGATGCCCATCAAGGATGGACTGACCGTATTGCAGGAAATCAAGGAAGCGTACCCCTTGGTCGAAGTCATCATGTTGACTGGTCATGCAACGGTTCCCACGGCCATCGAAGGTATCCAGCACGGTGCCTACGACTACCTCATGAAGCCCTGCGACTTCGGAGAATTGACTGCCAAGATTCTCGAAGCCGTTTCGCTGAAAGAGGATCACGAGGCTGAGGCAGTGGATGCCCGAGTCTCGGATATTGCCAACCGGATGGCATAACAATTCGAAGACGGAACGGACCATGACTGGCAAAAAAGAAATCAGACTTCTCATCGTGGACGATGAAACCGGGTTTGCCGATGTGCTCTGCAAACGCATGAAGCGGCGCGGCATTGAAGCCTGCTCCGCTTTCAGCGGGGAAGAAGCCATTCGGATTCTCCGAAAGCGTGATTTCGATATTGCCATAGTGGACCTCAAGCTTGAAGGGATGAACGGAGTCGAAATTCTGAAGGTTTTCAAACTGCTCGTACCGCAGATGCCGGTTATCATGTTGACCGGCCATGGATGCGAAGTAGCACGAGCGGCCTGTATTAAAAACGGTGCCGCCGGATACCTGTCAAAGCCATTCGACTTCAATGAACTGCTGGACATGATTTGCCAGCATGCCGGACTGGAGAGAGCGTCATGAAGCAACTCAGGGTTCTGCTGGTCGACGACGAAATTGATTTCAGCGCACCTCTTGGCAAGAGGCTGGCTCGACGGGGCATGACTGTGCATACAGCCTCCAGCGGCCTGAATGCGTTGACAGAACTTGAAACCCATCCAGTGGACGTCATCCTGCTTGATATCAAGATGGCGGGCATGGACGGACTCAGGACCCTGAGCGAAATCAAGCGAACTCATCCAAAGGTAGCCGTCATCATGCTCACCGCCCATGTAGACACGGATATAGTCCTTGCAAGTATGGGGCTGGGAGCATGCGGGTACCTGATGAAGCCGGTAAACATTGATGAACTGGTTGACAAAGTACGCAAAGCAAGCAGAAATGATAAGTGAATCAGGAAATTCGTGCTCCGTTGAGACGAATATCCATACGATACAACACCTAAAGGAAGTGAGGATACACATGAGATTTTTCAGTCAGTGGGGGAAGTTCATGCTCGCCGGGGCTGGCGCCATGGCAGAATGGGAAATTGCCAACGCCAAATCCATTGTGAGCAGTCGAAAGAAGCTCATGATCATCGGTTTGATGATCATTCCCATCATTCTTGGCGGTATTGCATTCGCTGATGAAATCGGACCGGTATTGCCTGATCTGCTCGGCGGCAAAAAGGCATACAGTCCTGCATTCTACAGCCTGGGCATTTTCATGGTGTCCATCGCCATCGGCATGGGTGCGGGTCTCATCACCGGATGTATCGGTGCAGGTGGCGGTTTCATCATCGCCCCGGCCCTCATGTCAGCAGGCATCAAGGGTATTCTGGCAGTCGGAACCGACCTGTTTCACATCTTTGCCAAGGCAATCATGGGCAGCGTCATCCACCGCAAACTCGGCAACGTTTCCGTACCCTTGGCCGCAGTATTCCTCATAGGTGCGATCATCGGTGCCACAGCAGGCGGTATTATCAACCGCGTGCTGTACGAGATCAACCCGGTATTGAGTGACGCGTTCATCACCACCATCTACTCCGTGATGCTCGGGTTCCTTGGTATGTATGCCCTGACCGACTTCCTGCGCTCACGCAAGGCAGGCGGCGGTGGCGATGCCCATGGCGGCTCCGAAGGTGCAGAACTGGGCGCCATGTCCAAGTCCCTTCAGGACGTCAATTTCCCGCCCATGATCAAGTTTGACCAAGATCTGATCCCCGGCGGACGCCAGATCTCCTGGGTCTTCCTGGTCCTGTCCGGCGCCCTTGTCGGTCTTGCAGCCGGTATCATGGGCGTTGGCGGTGGATTCCTGACCTTCCCGATCTTCGTCTACGTTCTTGGTGTGTCTTCCATGACCACTGTCGGTACCGACATCTTCCAGATCGTATTCACTGCCGGTTTTGCATCGGTCAGCCAGTACGCCATCTATGGTTTCATCTTCTACACCCTGGCCATGGGTATGCTTATCGGCTCGCTGCTCGGCATCCAGATCGGTGCACTGGTCACCAAAGTCGTGCCCGGTATCACCATTCGCGGATTCTACGCCATGGCGGTCCTGGCAGGCTTCGTAAACCGTATCTTCGCTCTGCCCGGCAAGCTCGGAGAGATGGGCATCATCCCCATTTCGCCAGGAGTCGGTTCGGTACTCAATGACATCGGTATATGGGCGTTCTTCATCGTCATCGGAGGATTCTCCGTCTGGGTCATTGGAACGTTCCTCAAGAACATTCCTTCGCTCAAGAGAAAGGAGTCATAAAATGATTTACAACAAGAAAGAATTCTATGGAGGCGCGGGTCTCCTGGCAGCCTTCTTCGTGGTCCTTTTCTTCATGTTCCAGCCCATGTTCAATGGCCACAATGCCATGGAGTATCTGGACAACCTCTACAACTCGATCTCTAAGGGATCCGTGGAATATGCCCCGGCACTTAAAGAAGAATCCAGTAAGTACCAGACCTTGAATATTGATTTAAACCTTACTTACGACAGCGAAACTGAAGCCAAGCAGGCTGCAACCCTGTTCCTGACAACCGGAGCCACGGCCGTGCCGCAGGGCAAGATATTAAATATCACCGGCTCCCTGGGCAACATATTGAACGGTACCCTGACGGACTGCGACTCCATGTATCATAACAAGGGAGATGTCCTTGAAGCCAAGTACAATGTCGAGCCTCGACGCGCCATGTTCAACTGGTGGACCAGTCTGAAGCTCATGGACAAGGAGCTCAAGGCCCAAGGAAAGTTCGAAGCCGCCAAAATCACCAACACTGTAGAAAAGAAGGGCGTGGAAGCCGCATATAACTACTACAAGATCGAGCCTGTACATATCATGGACGAACTTGGTCTGGTTATCTTCTCGCTGGCTTTCTATGTCTTCTACACCCTGTGGTATGGCTTCGCCATTCTCTTTGTCTTCGAAGGATGGGGCTTGAAGCTCAGCCACTAAAAAACAACAAGGCACTGCCCTATGCCGCACGGCCCGGCCCTTCCCGAGAGGTCGGGCCGTGCACTCTTTTGTAAAACCTTTCACTGCTCAGATGTTTACTCATCACCGATTTCCATATATTTTATAGTCATAAAGGAAACATGATGAACCTCCACAATTATTATGAAACGGTCATTCAGCTGACTCACGGCATCGTGGTCACACTCGACCTCAAAGGGAGGATCATTCACGGCAACTCCGAGCTGGAGTTTCTCTCTGGCTACACTATGCAGGAGTTGGCCGGAAGGGACTGGTTTGAAACCTTCATCCCTGAAGATGACCGCGAAGTAGCTCGGCACGCAATCACAGACAGCTTTCTTGAACAGGGAGTGTCTGCTTTTGCAGGAGTCATTTCAGCCCGGGACGGTGACACTGTTTACGTCAATTGGAACCTCAAACCTCTGGTTGACTCCAATGGCGAGATTATCAGCCTCTTGTGCGTTGGTCAGGATGTAACCAACCTCATTCTCCGTGAAAAAGGCCTCCTTCGCGAACGATACTCCCTTATTGAACGGAACCGGGAACTCGACTGCCTCTACAAAATCAGCCAGATCATGACCAGTATGGAACCAAAACTCGCCGTCATGCTCGACCAGGTAGTCCATCTGCTGCCACATGCCTTCAAAGACCCGGCACAAACCCATGTCCGGCTCACGCTGGATGGAGAAAGCTGGAAAACCGTGGGACGGTCCGAAGACACCCACTCCTTTGCCGAACCGCTTGTCGTCAACGAAGAGCACCGGGGCATGCTGACCGTCTCCGTGGACAAAGACTCCAACAATCCGTCCCCGGCGGTACTCAAGCACAAGAAAGGTTTCCTGGTCATGGTGGCGAAACACGTCGCCATTCTCATCGGCAAAAAGGAAACCCGACGTGCCAAGCAGGCACTTGAAAGCCAGCTTCGTCAGGCTGACAGATTGGCGAAAATAGGCCAGTTCTCTGCTGGTGTTGCCCATGAGATCAACGAACCGTTGGCAAACATCCTCGGTTTTGCCCAACTGGCCCTCCAGACACCGGGACTCTCAGAACAGGCGGCCAACGATCTCGGAAACATTGTCGATTCATCCCTGCATGCACGCGAGATCATTCGCAAGCTCATGTTTTTCAGTCGTCAATTCCCGCCTCAAAAAATCTCCGTGAATCTCAACGAGTTGGTAGACCAGGCGCTGCACATTACGTCTGCCAATGCCAAACGCTACCATGTGGAGGTCAGGCGTGAATTCGACGATGCCCTGCCCCACATCATGGCCGACCCGCAGCACATCAAACAGGTTGTGGTCAATCTGGCAGCCAATGCTATTCAAGCCATGCCCGATGGCGGCACCCTGACCGCCCGTACAGTGGACAAGGGTGATGTCTATCTCATAATAGAAGATACCGGCACCGGTATGGGACAGGACACGCTCAAGCACATATTCAGCCCGTTCTACACCACCAAGGATGTAGATAAAGGAACCGGGCTGGGGCTGTCAGTAGTTCACGGCATCGTCAAGGCACACAACGGATTCATCCAGGTAAACTCCGCTCCTAATCAAGGTACACAGGTAGAAATTGCCTTCCCCAGCCAACGCAACACAACGGTATACCCATGAGTGATCAAATCAGGATTCTGGCGGTGGACGACAGCGCCAACACCCTTGAAGTTCTCAAGCGCAATCTTCAGTCCGGCGGCTACGAGGTCTACACCTGTCAGGCCGTGGCTGAAGCCCTCCCCCTGCTTGAAGAACTGGACATAGACCTTGTTATCACGGACTTTCGTATGCCGCAGGCTACTGGTCTTGACCTCATCAAATACGTCCGCGAGAACCATCAGCACATCGAAATAATGATGATCACCGGCTACCCTTCCATTCCCGGTGCGGTCAAAGCCATTAAGGACGGAGCCGGAGAATATCTCGCCAAACCGTTTACGGCAGAAGAACTGATCTCAGCAGTACAGCGCATAGTGGATCGCCTACTTAGGCGACGCATTCTCAGTACAGGCGACACTCCCCCGGACAATTTCGGCATCATTGGCAATTCCCCTGAAATGAAACGTGTTTTTCGACGTATTGAACAGGCCTCAAAAAGTGATGCAAATGTTCTCATTTCCGGCAATTCCGGCACAGGCAAGGAGCTTGTAGCCCGCGCTGTGCACTATAACAGTGACCGGCGGTCCGCTCCGTTCGTCCCGGTCAACTGTACCGCCATCCCGGAAGGGCTGGTGGAATCCGAACTCTTCGGTCACGTCAAAGGAGCCTTTACCGGAGCCAAAAACGGTCGAGCCGGTTTTTTTGAGATTGCCCACGGCGGTTCTATTTTTCTGGACGAAATCGGGGACGCCAGTCCCAATATGCAGGCAAAAATCCTCCGCGTGATCCAGTCCAAGGAGTTCTGCAAGGTCGGCTCCAGCAAAGTCCTCACGGCTGACACCCGCATTCTTGCCGCCACCCATGAAAACCTGAAGCAACTGGTGGAAGAAGGCAGTTTCCGCGAAGACCTGTATTACCGCATCAATATCGTGGACATTCCGGTTCCCACTCTGCGCGAACGTGGTGACGACATACTCGCGCTCATCACCCATTTTCTGAACAAATTCTCTAAAGCCATGCGGCGCACCGCCCCCATCCTGAGTGACGAAGCTTACAACGCCTTGCGTAATCATCCCTGGCCCGGCAACGTCCGCGAAATGGAGAACCTTATCCATCGCCTGGTTGTCGTCGTGGACAGGGATGTCATCGAAGTCGCGGACCTTCCGGAAGACATGCGTTTCAGCCTGCCTGCCGGTGGGCGCGTAGACCGTTCACTGGATGAAGTGGAAACCGAGCATATCCTCAATGTTCTGGCCATGACCGGAGACAATAAAACCCGCGCCGCAGAAATTCTCGGTATCAATCGAAAGACCCTCCGCGAGAAGCTCAAACGCATAGAATCAAATAAATAAGGATATGCTTCCGGCAGGAAGAGGGGGACCTCTTCCAAAAATCTTTGCCGCGCCTTCGGCGACGATCGAGACAAAAAAAAGCCCCCGCGACAACTGTCGCGGGGGCTATATATTCTGAAGATGTCCTACTCTCTTGAATCCAGATGGCAGCGAGCATACCTGCCGGGCGCAACTTCTCGCCGGGTCGGTGCCTCGTGCCTGCAAATATCCATGACATGCGCACAGCGTGGATGGAAGTGACACCCGGATGGAGGATTGAGAGGGGATGGAATCTCACCGATAAGCGGCGAGAACTCAACGCCCCGTTTCTCCAACCGTGGGACCTCATTCAACAAAGCCTGTGTGTACGGATGAAACGGCGATTCAAACAGTTCATCAACAGGTGCTGTTTCCACGATGCGCCCAAGATACATGACCGCAATGCGGTCCGAGATATGCTCCACCACGCCGAGATCATGGGAAATAAACAGACAGGTCAGATTGTGCTGTTCTCGCAGATCCATGAACAGATTTAAAATCTGTGCCTGAATGGAAACGTCCAACGCGGCCACGGATTCATCGCAGACCAGACACTCCGGATTCACGGCCATGGCGCGAGCAATACCGACTCGCTGCCGCTGTCCACCGGAAAACTGGTGCGGATACCGATTCTTGAAAGAGGGATCCAACCCGCATTGTGCCATAACCACATCAAGATAATCATCCAGCTCCTTGGCTGTGGTCATACCGTGATATAAAGGAGCTTCGCCGATGATCGACTTCACGCGCTTGCGCGGATTAAGCGAAGCGAACGGATCCTGGAAAATCATCTGGACATTGATGGCATAATCGAGCTTCTCCTTGGCGGTCATCTCGGTGACATTTTTGCCCTTGTAGTGAATGTTGCCCGATGTCTGCTGCATAATGTCGCAGATCATGCGACCAAGGGTGGACTTGCCGCAACCTGATTCGCCCACCAGCCCGACAACTTCGCCGGGCATGACAAACAGATTGACGTTATCCACGGCCTGCACACGCTCTTCAATAATGTTTCCGCCGAGCTTGCGGGCCAGTTTGCTGGCAAAATCCAGCTTCTTTTCAAAAACCTTACTGATATGTTCACAGCGGATGAACGGTGTCTTTGCGTCACTCATAGTCTTATCCGTTGCTCCTGTTCTGTTCGCCCGGATGGAAACAACAGACCTTGCGGCCATCGTCCATAACGGTCACTGGCGGTTCCTGAAGGCACTTCTCGCTACTCCGGGAGCAGCGCATCCTGAAGGGACATCCTTCCGGGAGATTAATAAGGGATGGTGTCGTGCCCGGGATCTGATAGAGTCTCTGCCCCCGCCTGTTCCGGCTCGGGACCGAGCCGATAAGTCCCTCGGTGTAGGGATGCAAAGGCTTATCAAGCACATCCTGCACCGGTCCTTCCTCAATGATGGTACCTGCGTACATGACAGCAACCCGATGGGCCAATCCTGCTATAACGGTCAGGTCATGGGTGATCCACATGAGAGCCATATTCGTCTTTCGACAGAGTTTCTGCATCTCTGCGAGAATCTGACTCTGAATGGTCACGTCAAGAGCAGTGGTCGGCTCGTCAGCAATAATAATATCCGGATTGTTCAACAGTCCCGTAGCAATGGCAACACGTTGGCGCATACCGCCTGAGAATTGATGCGGGTACGCTTTGATGCGCTCTTCAGGCGACGGAATACCAACCATGCCCAGAGCTTCGACGCAACGACGACGCGCTTCATTCTTGCTGACTTTTTCGTGGGCTCGGATGGCTTCGATCATCTGTGTGTCAATGCGCAGAACCGGATTGAGAGTCATCATGGGATCCTGAAAGATCATGGCAACGCGATTGCCACGAAAATCACGCCAGTCAGCCTCGGATTGACCGACCAATTCCTTGCCTTTGAACTTGATGGACCCACCAGCAACACGGCCCGGAGGATCGACAAGCCCCATAATGGAAAAACCCATGACGGATTTGCCCGAACCGGACTCACCAACAATGCCGACAACCTCACCTTTGTTTACGGTGAGGGATATGCCGTTGACCGCTTTGACCACACCCGCGCGGGTATAAAAATACGTCTGGAGATCTTTCAATTCGAGAAGTGGTGCGCTCATCGCTTCAACCTCGGATTCAACACGTCGCGCAGCCGGTCGCCGACCAGATTGATGCAGACGATGAGTATTAACAGGGCTATGCCGGGATACACACTGATCCAGTAATATCCACTTTGCAGGAATTTGAACCCATTTGCGATCAGCAAACCGAGTGACGGTTTAGTAATCGGCATTCCCAGACCCAGGAAGGACAGGGTCGCCTCAAGGGCGATGGCTCCGGCCACCTTGACCGTGGATATGACGATCAGCTCCGGCGTACAGTTGGGCAGAACATGACCAAACATGATCCGCCGATTGGGCAGGCCCAGACATTTGGCCGCCTCCACGTATTCCTTGTTGCGTTCAACCAACACGTTGCTTCGGATGGCGCGCGCATAATACGCCCACTGGACAATAACCAGCGCAAGAATGATCTTGTCGATGCCCTTGCCGAGAATGGCAAGCAGGATCAACGCCACCAGAATAGCGGGAAAACTCAGCTGCAGGTCCACCGTTCGCATGATGAAGGCATCTGTCTTCCCTCCCTGATACGCGGACCAAAGACCGATGATGGCACCGAGAATCAGGGCAATAACCGTGGAAAGAACGCCCACGCCAAGGCTGATGCGCAATCCATATAAAATGGAGCTGAGCATATCGCGGCCCTGACTGTCAGTGCCCAGATAGTATGTAGTGGCTCCGTCAAAGGTTGTACCCCCCGGAGCGAGTTTGGAATCCATGATGTCGATCGTCATGAGGTCATATGGATTCTGCGGAGATATATACGGCGCCAACAGGGCCACCGCAATGATGATGGTCAGAAGGATGAGCCCGATGGTCGCCACCCGGCTTTCGAAGTATTCCTGAACGGCCTGCCAGAACAGGGATTCGCTTTGTTGTGCCATGTTCTTCCCCCTATCGCTCGTCGCCCAGGCGAACCCTGGGGTCAAGGATCGAGTACAGGATGTCCACGATCAGGTTGATGAAGATGAACATGGTCACCGTGATGAGCAGATACGCCACGATAATGGGCCTATCCAGAACACCGATGGAATCAATGACCAACTTGCCCATGCCAGGCCATGCGAAAATGGTTTCCGTGACAACCGCGAAGGCGATCAGATTGCCAAATTCCATACCGAGCACGGTAATCACCGGGATCATGATGTTTTTCATGACATGCAGTCCGATGATGCGGGTATTGGACAATCCCTTGGCCCGGGCAAATTTCACGTAATCCATTTGCAGGTTTTCCTGAACCCCGGCGCGACTGAGCCTGATGGCCAGTGACGTCTTGAACAAGGCCAGATTGGAAGCCGGTAAAATGAGATATGACAACCCTTTCCATGAAAGGAAGCTCAAATGCATACCAAGGAATTCCACAGGCTCGCCACGGCCACCTGACGGAAGCCAGCCGAGCTGGACGGAAAAGATGATGATGAGCATGAGCCCGACCCAGAATGTAGGCAGGGAGAAACCGAGAATGGAAAAGCGCATGATGTTGCGCCCGATCCAGTTGTCATGCTGGATACCTGCGATCATGCCCAACGGGATACCCATGAACACAGCCATGAACATGGCGGTAAACGCGAGTTCCAGTGTGGCGGGGAGACGGTCGAGAATGATTTTGAGAGCGGGTTCGTTATACACGAACGAGTTGCCGAAATTCCCTTGCAGGGCACCCTTGAGAAAAATGAAGTATTGCTCCCACAGCGGCTTGTCCAAACCAAACTCGCTGACGGCACGAGCGTACTCGGCCGGGGAAGCATCAGGCGCGATCAGGATGTCGATAGGGTTGCCGATGTAGAAAACACCGACGAACACCAGGACCGACATAACCAACAGCACGACTGCGCTCTGAGTAATGCGACGAATGAGAAACGCGAGCATTTCTGTCCTTTATTTACGAGGAAAACGAGGGAACGCGATGAACGCGCTCCCCCGTTGTATACAAATGAAACGGTTTACTGCGCCTTGATTTCGTAAGGCAGCGTATACCCGTCGGTACGACCATTGTAGGCCAATCCCTTCTGGGTACCCCAGACGGAGACCTGGAAGTGGATAGGCACGATACCAACATCGTTCATGCCGGCTTCAACGCACTCGATGACAATCTTGTTGTGCTCAGCAGGATCGACTGTCACCAGAGCCTGTTCCAGCTTCTGATCGACAACAGGGTTGGAGTAACGACCACGGTTGGCGGAACCGAAACCCTTTTCCTTGTCATAGGTGTGCAGCAGGGAGCCGACACAGTTGGTGTGCTCACCTGTGTCAGTTGCCCAGCCAAGCAGCATGAGGCTGAACTCCAGTGCAGAGGCCTTACCAAAGTATACGGCCTTGGGCATGGTGTTGACTTCTGTTTTGATACCGACCTTGGTCAACATCTGGGCGATAGCCTGAGCAATGTCGCCATCGTTGACGTAACGGTCATTGGGACCATGGATAGTCAGTTTGAAACCTTCAGGATAACCGGCTTCGGCCAACAAGGCCTTGGCACCTGCGGGGTCATACTTCTCGGGCTTCAGGGTAGTGGAAGTCCCTTCGTAGCCATCAGGCAGCATCTGGGCTGCGGGGATGGCCAAACCTTCCATAATACGGGCTGCAATAGCTTCGCGGTTGATGGCCTTGGAAATGGCCTTGCGCACGCGAACGTCCTTCAGGGGATTTTTGATTTTGTTCCCGTCATTACCTGTGACCATCGGGGAGTCATCACGATCGGAATCGAGGTGCAGGTAAATCAGACGGGTGGACGGAGACGATGACAGGACAATGCCTTCGGCTGCCTTGAGATGCTTCACGTCTGCCGGGGGAACAAAGTTGATCAGGTCAACATCGCCAGACTGCAATGCGGCAACGCGGGTACCGTCATTGGAAATGGGACGGACAATGATCTTTTCCCAGTCGGGCTTGACGCCCCAGTAATCTTCATTGCGTTCATAGACAATCTTGTCGCCACGAACCCATTCAACAAGCTTGTACGGGCCGGTACCGATGCAGGCTGCGCCGGAATTGAAGTCTTCGGTACCCTTGCCTTCAGAGGCTTTCTTGGAAACAATGGTAAAGGATGCAAAGTTACGCGGCATCAGGGGTGCAGGCTTTTCAGTGTGGATACGCACGGTGTATGGATCAACGACCTCGACTTTGGTGATCATGCCCACTGCTCCGGTAAAGGAAGAAGGTGAGTTGGGCACGTTGGGAATACGCTCGATGGTGTACTTCACATCCTCTGCGGTGAAAGGGGTACCATCATGAAATTTGACATCCTTGCGAAGGTTGAACTCCCAAACAGTGTCGCTGACAGGCTTCCAGTGCTCAGCCAAGCCTGGGTAGAGCTTTTGACGGGAATCCTGCAAGACGAGTTTGTCAAAGGCCCATAGGGCCATCTGGTTGTTCTGGGTGACATTGTGGAAATGCGGGTCGAGCGATGTAGGCTCGCCCTTGAGGCCGATGGTCAGATCCCGGGCCATCGCAACAGATGCGCCGAGGACCAGGCTCGCCATGATGACGAAGCTGATCAACAGTTTCTTTTTCATGAATATCTCCTTGTGGTTTTTACCAGGAAAAGGCTCACAAAAATGTCATAAATTCTACAGAAAATCAATATATTCAATGAAAAATCTCCTCGCATTGAATTCCTTGAACAAATATTTTGCTGCCTGTAACATATGGACCGTTTTACACCGCCAACCAAGCACAGGAAAACCATCATGGACATGATCCACTCTCTCAGAACGTACCTCGAAGATAATAAAAGCGAAATGTTCGACCTGCTCGAGCAGATCGTGAATATCAACAGCTATTCTGCCAATAAGGAAGGAGTCGACAAGGTCGTAGACGTCCTTGAAGCCACATTCAGGGACATGGGTTTTACAATCCGCCGTCAACCGCGTGATGTGACCGGCGACAACCTGGTAGCCGAAAGTCCTGCACGCGCCTCGGGCGGTGGTCTGCTCATGATCGGGCACATGGATACGGTCTTTCCGCCGGAAATGGGATTCGATACTTACAAAAACGTAGGAAACACAATTTTCGGTCCCGGCGTCTACGACATGAAAGGCGGTCTAGTCGTCGGCATTTTTGCTGCCAAGGCCTTGCAGGCAGCCGGATTACTGGAAACGATTCCCGTCGGATTCGTCTATAATTCCGACGAGGAAATAGGCTCCCCCCACTCCCGTGATATCATTGTGGAAGAAGCGAAAAAGAGCGATTTCTGCTTCGTCATGGAAGGCTCCGGCCCCGATGGTGGAGAAATAGTCACAGGACGCAAAGGACGCATCGTCTTTGACCTTGAAGTGACCGGGAAAGCAGGACATGCCGGGAATGCAGCTTTTCCAAAGGCAAGTGCCATCGTGGAAATAGCCCACATCATCACAGCCCTCGAAGCATTGAATGACCCTGAAGCCGGGACTTCCCTGAACACCGGGCTGATCGAAGGCGGCGTCGGTCCCAATACTGTGGCCGCAAAAGCCACGGCTCGGGTGGAGACACGATTCACAACCATGGAAGGGCGTAACAAGGTATGGTCCGCCATCAACAAAATCGTCGCTTCACCGAAAGTACCGGGCACATCGGCGGCCATTGAAATTCAGATCGAACGACCGCCCATGGTCCCCAACGAGGCAAACCTTGGGCTCTTCAGTTCGGTGGAACAGGCCGCAAAGGAACTGGGGCTGTCAGTGACATCCAGTTTCCGAGGCGGTGGGTCAGATGCTAACGTCGTCTCCGAAGCGGGGGTTCCCGTACTGGACGGTCTGGGGTCATCCGGCGAGAAGCTCCACACACCTGATGAAAGCATGAAGGCAGACTCCATGGTTCGCCAAGCATTGCTCACCGCCCTCAGTGCGGTCAGGGCATACGAAAAATACGCGTAGTTTTCACAGACAAAACCGGCTGCCACTTCAATGTGGCAGCCGGTCATGAATCTACTTTTTCTCAGGGTCCGGATGTTCTTCCCGAACAGCCATGATCGCCGGAAGGCTGGCTAAAAACACCTCGACCACCTTCGGATCGAATTGCGTACCGGACGCATCCTCGATATAGGCCACCGCTTTCTCCACAGGCCACGGTTCCTTGTAAGGCCTATAAGACAGCAACGCGTCAAACACATCGCTGACAGTGGCTATCCGTGCGCAAAGAGGGATTCTCTCTCCCTCCAGCCCATTGGGATATCCATTCCCATTCCACCATTCATGATGACACAGCGCCAGCTCCGAGGCCATAAGAATGACATCCGACGGATGGTCGCCCATGATGTCGCTGCCAAACGTCGTATGACTTTTCATGATCTCCCACTCATCTTTATCGAGCGGCCCTGGTTTGAGCAAAATGGCATCCGGTATGGCGATTTTGCCCACATCATGCATGGGGCTGGCATGGAGGATACGTTCGCACATATCCTCTTCGAGGCCCAAGCCCCGCGCCAGGATCTCAGCCACCTTGCTCATGCGGATAACGTGTGCTCCGGTCTCATTGTCGCGATATTCACCGGCCCGGCCAAGTCTGCGAACGATCTCGAGCTGCGCTTCATTCAAAGCGCGTGTCCGTTCACGGACCTGTTCTTCAAGGATGTCACCACGCATCACTTGCCGTTTATAATAATGTCTCGTTTCCAGCATGTTGCGGATTCGAAGCAGAACCTCCCAATGATCGAAAGGTTTGGTCAAAAAATCCTTTGCCCCAACCTCAAGTGCCCGTTGGCGAGTCTGTTGATCGGTCTGTGCCGTCAGAACCAGAATAGGAAGATAATCGGCCTGGTTCTGTTCCTGCAGTGCGAGCATGACCTCAATGCCGCTCATGTATGGCATACGGATATCCAAGAGCAGGAGGTCAAAATTTTCCTTGGCATGCAACTCGGCTACGACACGCGGGTCTGTGGTGGAGGTATAGTTATCATATCCTTCTTCTTCGAGGATATCTTCGAGCAGAGCAATATTGGTAGGGTTGTCATCGACAATCAGGATGCTCGACGAGCAGAGTTTTCTTTTATCAATCATAGTCCTTTCCTTGACTGATGTTGTAGGCATTGAGAATGTCCTGCACGGAAACCGATGAAGGCAGACTCGCGCTCACTCCGACTCCCAAGGTGGAATCTTCATCGTCTCCCTGCACCAGTACAATTGACGAAGCCTCGCCCCGGCTCTTCAATTCGTGAAGGAACTCGGCGTGGCACTGCACCGCAAAAGCGGCATTGACAATGACGATCTCCGGCTTGAGCAAATCAATGGCCGAAAGCACTTTCTCCCAGCGTCTCCGAATAACGAGGGTCATACCGGGACAAGCTGACACGGTTTCGCGCATGGCGTTAATACGTTCGGAGTCATTGTCCACATAAAGAATACACAAGGCGGACGCGTCAGCATTTTTGCAGGCCATATCCAGCCCCGGGCCAGAGATGTCTCTCTCTTCACATGGCAGGGATATGGTAAAAACCGACCCCACACCTTCCGTGCTGGAGAACTCGATACTCCCGTGCATGGCTTCGATCAACTGCTTTGTAATGGTCATTCCAATCCCTGTCCCTTCAATGCCGGACTGTTCTTCCACCATCCGTGCAAACGGGGTGAACAGCTCACTCTGCTTATCCGCCGGGATACCGATACCTGTATCAGTCACGCAGATTCTGGCCACATTCCCATCCACAAAGGACGACAATTTCACGGAGCCACCCACCACGTTGTATTTAATGGCGTTTGACATCAGATTGACCAACACCTGCTTGAAACGAATCCGGTCCACAATCAGGCGAGGCAGTGAATAAAAGGAATCATCCACCGAACAAACCACACCGCGCTCCCGAGCCATGTTTTCCGTCAGCATGAGGCACTCTTTGATTGTTTCCATGGGCTGCACTGATTCGAGCCGAATAGAGAAACTGCCGGTCTCGATACGCGAGAAATCCAGTATCTCTGAAATCATTTGCATAAGATGATTGCCAGCGACATGAATACGGTCAACCTGACCGATCTGTTTTGGCAGCAGGTTGCCAAATTTGTCCTCCATGAGCAATTTTGAAAAACCGATGATGGCATTGAGCGGTGTGCGCAATTCATGACTCATGCGTGACAGAAACTCCATTTTGGCCCTGTTCGCGCTTTCAGCCTGTTCTCGAGCCTTTTTAAGCTCGGTAATGTTCTCCTTGAGCGCTACATAATTAATGACTTCACCCTGATTATTCTTAATTGGCGCCACAATCACATTCTCGGTATACAGTTCACCAGTCTTCGCCTTGTTGATGAATTCCCCCTGCCAGACTTCTCCTTTACCGATGGCTTCATACATCTCCACGAACAGTGCAGGATCAGTCAGCCCGGAGTTGAGTATGCTGGGATTCCTGCCCACGATTTCTTCACGGCTGTAACCAGTAAGGCGCTCAAATTGGGGATTGACGTATTCAATATTCCCGGAAGTATCGGTAATCACGATGCTGGAAGGATTCTGTTCAATAACCATATTCAGTCGACTCTTCATCTCTTCAGCCTTGTTGCGGGCCGAGACATCCCGAAAAGTAATCAACAGCCCTCCTATGTCTGGATCTTCGAACATGTCCTGAACCCGAGACTCCATGAAAAATAACGACCCATCAGAACTCACTGTCATGTGTTCCAGCGGAGTATCCTCATGCAAGGCATCGAGAAAAAATGTATCGGAGGGCACTTCCATATGAGACCCATCACCTACCCGCACGAATTCCTTAAAGGATTTACCGACGAGAAGATCCGGGGCATAGCCGTAAACAGTCTCAATTGATGGGGAAACATAAGAAATGACCCCATCCTTGTCCAAAATGACAATAATATCCCGAATACACTCAATCAGTGTGCGGAAATGACGTTCACTGGCCTCAAGTTCATGTTGAACTTCAACCCGCTGTTCCACTTCCCTTTCCAGTCGGAACGTCCGTTCACGCACTTTGCGCTCCAACTCATCTCTGGAATGTTCCAACGCACGCAGAGCCAGGTGCTTCTCCGTGATGTCCAGACTGTATTCTATCATCTGGGAAACATTGCCCTTACTGTCAAAAATAGGATAACCATGCACTTCTAGATACTGCACTCCCCCACTCGGTGTTGAAACCCTGTGTTCCAGAATAACTGGTTTCTTGGTGGCTTTCACAACCTGGAGAGGGCATCCGCGTCCTTCTGCCGAACAGGGCTTTTTCGTCCCGTAATTCCTTGAATAGCAATGAATTCCATCATTAAGTGCTTTGTCTCTAGCGGCCTGATTGGATATGGATATCGTATAATCATGAGCGTTGATGACATGAAAAGGATGCCCGAGAGACTCGATGACAGTGGTCAAGAATTCAGCCTGATTGGCAAATTGCTTTTCGGTGCGTTTGCGTTCCGAGATTTCCAGTCTCAACGCCTTGGTACGACTGAAGACCGTTGTTTCAAGATTTTCTTTGTGCTCGGTCATGGCGGCCAAGGCTTCAGCCCGTTCAAGAAGGAGCCGCCGGATATCCCGTATTATCCACAAGGCTATGATCCCTGTCATGACCAGAAAAAGTGGCACCACAGTTGATGCGACCCAATTATAGTGCAGCACCTGTTCTTTGCGTTCTTTTTCGGCATACGTCACGGATTCAAGGCTTTCGATATACAGACGGTTGGAGTTTTCCACCAAACGATTGAAAAATGGAGCAATTTTCTTGTGGAAAAGCGTCAATTCCGCCTTTGTGCCTCCGCCTGGGCTGAAAACAGCCTGCCGCATAACGGCATAATACTCCCCACGCATATCCTCCAACCGCGCAAGATTCGTCTTCATTTCGACGACAGACAGACTGACACTCTTACTGCCCGCAACATCATGGTGAAACGGCCATGCAATGACGTCTTTATTCCCGTAATTCACGAAAATATTAGCCACATATTCACCGCCATGCTCCATGACCGAAACAGCTGACTGCACCCGTTCCATGAGTCTACCGATCTCAGCGTTGGCATTATCCAATTCGACAATTGAAGAGGATAGCAGCATGTATTGGAATTGGTTCTGCAACGCTCGGATTTTCTGCTGCACAATAAGGCTGATGTGTGTTTTGACACGCAGGTTGTATTCAAACCTGAGAGAATTTTCTTGCCCTCTTTCCAACAGGAAATGAAAGACCAACGTAAGCAGAATACACGCGCCGGAAAGCACAAAAAAAGAATACAACTTGCGCAGGATAGGTTCTCGAGAATTAAAAATCATGACTAAAACCCGAACCTTTCAAAGACTGCCCGACCTTCGGGAGAAGCACTGAATTGTAAAAAGGATTTGGCCAGTTCCGGATTGGCGCTATGAGCGAGGCTTGCCATGACCAGAGGTCTGGGGACAACACCCTCGATAGGAATGGCCTCCATGCTATCAACATTGCCCTTGAGTCTGGCAACAGCCTTCCAATTGAGCACAAGATCCGCCTTGCCTTCTCGAATTGCAAGACTCAACCCTTTTGAATCCGATGCCATGAACACGGTATTCCGCACCACGGATTCATAAATATTTTGTGCCGAAAGCACCTTCTTGGACTCTTTGCCTACGGAGCCGAGATCTTCATGACCTATGACCACGGCCAGCGTTGGATCAACCAACTGAGCAAGATCCCCGGTCAACCCCTTCGGGTTGTCCTTGGCTACGAAAATCGCAAGTTCATTCTGCCCAACTTGCTCGGTATCCACCACATGCCCTTTGACTTTCATGATATCCACAAACTCTTTGAAGCCAGGGATAAAGATGTCTCCCAACTGATTGACCTCAATTGATTTAGCCAAATCCTGGGAACCACCATAGGACATTTCCACAATGACGTTATGCGTTTGCTCAAAGACTCGGGCAAGCTCCATCATCGGAGAGATCATGGTTGCTCCACAAAAAACCACCAGGGTTTTCCGTTGCTGAGTCGATTCGGTATTGTTCTGACAGCCTGTCATGGCCACCAAAAAAAACAGGAAGAGCGCAACAAGCCCCAAGACACTTTTTCTTATTGAATGCATATCATCCATCCACAGCAAGCAGGCATCGTGACAGTGCCCTTTCCGGAAGCAGGATTGAATACCCACCCCCGAACAACACTTGCTATATTTAAAAAAACGATTCCAGCATATTCTTCGAATTCTCTACCATGTTGTATACTGTCGAAGAATCAATCCATTATTTTACTCTGGAAAAAAACACCGTCTGCATACAAAAACGCCCACACCGAAGTCTGGTGTGGGCGGACTCTTCGTTTCAAATGTTTGCGGGGCTACATGGAACCGATGTACTCTGCAACGGCCTTGATCTCCTGAGCCTCAAGCTGGCTGGCAATACGAATCATGGTTTTCTTTTTCATCCCGCCGTATGAACCATCTGCATAACCGTTCATTTTCATCGAGATCTCTCCACTGCTCTGTCCTTTGAGGACAACCCCGCCTCCAGCCTTGGATGATTCGGTACCATCCTTATGGCATTTGGCACACCGCTGCTTGTATAATGCCCCGCCGTCCACGGCAAAGGCTGCGGTCACACCGAAACAGAAAACCACGGTCATTATTGCAAGGAGCCTTTTCATAATGCACCTCATTACTGATGTTGTGTTGATGATGTTTGATACTACAGAATAAACGCAAACCATTTTTGATGCAAACATGATTATTCGTTTTATTCTCACTGCGTCAAATCTTCATCTCCAACAAACCACCGCTGTTTTAAACAGACTCCACCAAGAGTGGACGTTTTCCTTCGCCGCACTCTATAAAAGCTGGATTTTATAACGGTTTCATATGTTTACCCCATCATGGAACAATAAAAATTCGTTCTATTCAGGGCTATTAGGAAAAACAAATCCAGGTGAAAATGATGGCATGTCTCTTGCTCTTTTTATTAAGAATAGAGCAATCGCATTAAGATCGGCGTTATAATCAGGAGCAACCATGAACAAGAGCAGAAACACTCAACACAGACGAGGATTGGCCTCCATAGAGATGGCCTTGTTGTTGCCAATTTTCATGCTGCTCCTGATCGGCATTATGGATGTTGGGCGGCTGTATTGGATACAAAGCGTTGTCCGCGACGCTGCCTTTGAAGGGGTACGAGCGGCTATTCTTCACGAAAGCACAAACAGTCAGATCGAATCCATCGTCACTCAAGAGTTGCTTTCCGGCGGCATCAATCAATCTTCAACGGTCGGAATCAGCGACCGTCAGGCATCACAACCCGTTACAATCGAAGTCTCCGTCCCCTTCGAATTCTTTGTCATCGACAGTCTGATCCCGTCCATAGACGGACCGACCAATATTTCGGCAGCGGCCGTCATGATACATGAGAGGTAATCATGCGTAGCAACGATTCAAATAAACAAGGCGCCATGGCCCTTGAATTCGCCATTCTCATGTCACTGCTGCTTATCCCTCTGTTTTCAGGCATGTGGGACGCATCTCAACTCATTGACATAAATCAGATTTTAACACGTGCAGCAAGAGAAGGTGTCGTCATGGCCTCACGCGGAGACGACCCAGTTGAACAGGTGCAGGCCTTTATTGAATCGGCAGGACTTGAATCAAACAAGCTTGTCGTAAACGTGGAACTCGGCCAGGAAGATCCTGACCTTGGTCAGGAAGTCGCCGTAAAGCTGAATTATTCTCTCTCAGGAAGCACCATGCTTCCATGGGATGAACTCTTGCCTAGCGGCATTTCCATCGCTGCCTACGCCAAAGTGGAGTAATGCTATCATGACAATTTTACACAATCTACTTTCACGGGAACAGGGGATGGCGAGCATCATGGTCGGCCTGAGCATGGCCGCATTAATGGGCGTGTGTGCCCTGGCTGTGGATGTGGGCCGAATCTATGTCAAGCGAGGCGCGCTCCAGACTGCCGCTGATGCCGGAGCCTTGGCCGGAGCTAACTCATTCCTGGCGGAAGGGAGTGACATAGAAAAACTCAGAGCAATTATCACAAATTATGCAGAGCGAAACCTGACCGCTGCTGACATCCCGAATGATTCAGTGACGCCTACAGATATAGTATTCCTGAGAAACGGTGTTCCTGACGAAGAAAATCCCGATCAGGTCGAAGTGACCGTGACGCTCAGTGAGGCACAGGGCAATCCATTTCCACTGTACTTCGGCAAGGCAATCGGCATCCCCTTCACAACCATTCAAGTCGTATCCCGTGCAGGCTTAGTGGGTATCTGCTCAAGCAAGTGCGTCAAGCCATTCGTGGTACCCACCAAGTTTACATGGAATGACTCGGCTGCCCCTGCTACCAAATATTTTGAAAACGGCACATTGGACGTGGACAGCGTGCAGGAATTTGATTCGGTGGAAGTCCTTGGCTACACACAGGACGACGTCGGCACCCAGATCATAATCAAGCCGGGCGACCCAAGTCTGACCATTGCGCCCGGGCAATACAATCTTGTAGATTTGCCGCCCATCAATAAGGGCAACCCGACTACAGGCGCGGCCATGGTCAAGGAAAACATTGAAGGGTGCACGGGATCAAACAGTGAGTATGCAGTCGAACCCGGTGATGAACTGCTGATTGAACCGGGCAATTCGGCAGGCCCGGTCAAGGCAGGAGCCAATACCCTTATAGGACTGGACCCCTACGCGCAATGGGACACCTCGACAAACTCCATTGAAGGCAGCTCGTTCAGTGACCCCCTCGACAGCCCTCGCGTGGTCATCATGACCTTCTACGACCCGCGCTATCCGCCAACGAGTGGTAGAAACACCATCACAGTGTATGAACTTGGCGCTTTTTTCATTGAAGATGTGGACAGTGGCGGCAATGTGACAGCCCGTTTCATAAACACAGTAGCCGTCGACCCTGAACCGGGAGGCTCAGAGGACTGCCTGCTGCGCATAAGTCGACTCATGCTCGACTCCAGTCGACAATAGAGACAGCTTCTTATGACTCCAAGGGCGATTTTGCATACAGCAAAATCGCCCTTTTCCATTACCGATTTGGCACCGATTTGGTGGGTTTTTATCGTACGCAAAACAGTCCTTTTCCAGTGAAAAGAATGGACTATTTGCACCCGCTATGGTTATACAGAACAATGTCGTTGGTCCGCTGAACGCCGTGAGCCGTGAATCGTCAGATATATCAGACGATTGAATGGCTACTCAGACGTGCAAGGATCTTGACTTACGCTGGAAACAGCCATGGATTGGGGTGCGTTTTTGGGAAGGGATGCACGCCGTCGATCCGAAATAGTGGAAACACCGTTTTGATCGTATCAAATCCTCTGGTTTTGAACTCGTCACGAACATGGCTCTGAGAGGATCGCCTCGTGATGACTTCAACCACACATGCTTTATTGGCCTGCCTTGCATGGGCAAGGCGCACTTGCCGTAATGAAAACGGCGTCACACACAAGGGGGTGCTATGGGAAAAATCTCCTCATGGGATTGGGAAACCGGCCAGAAAACGGTCGTTAAATCCTTGTCCCCACTCGAAGGGCACGAATGGCAAGAAGAGCCGTATGTTTCGCCTGACGGCGAGACAGTGGTCGCGATCGTCAAGGTTGGCGATGGTGAATTCTCCGTTCGTACCAACGATTCGGTTTGGGAAAACACGTTTGATAAGATCTGGTATCCGAAATTCACTTCGGACGGCAGGCTGACCGCCATTTGCCAACAGGAAATGGAATGGGCGCTGAGCATCGACGGTGAATTGGTTGGTGAAACAACCGATTACATCTGGGATACCATGATAAGCGAAGACGGCTCTGTTGTTGCCACCATGCACAAAGGAATGGAGAAATACTCCATCGCCACTAATGGAGAACCGTGGGAAACGCAGTTTGAGAACATCAACCAGCCCACAATGTCCAAGGATGGCGCACATACGGCAGGCGTCGCTCAGATTGACAGCATGGACGCAGCCGACATTGAAGCGTTCAAGCGCGGAGTCTACTCTGTAGTCGTTGACGGCACGCCGTGGGAAAAGAAATTCCTCAATGTCTGGACACCGACTTTCAACGACAAGGGCGACAAGGTTGCTGCCCAGGTCCGCGTCACCGTGTACGACAACACCATCGCTGTAGACGGCACGCCCTGGACTTCCGTTTATAATCAGGTGTGGGAACCCGTGTTCAACCCCGCAGACGACTCTGTTGCCGCCCCGGTCCGACTGGCTGGCAAGTGGGGCGTTGCCAAAGACGGCAACATCTTATGGGAACCCCGCTATGTGCAATGTCTTGAGTTGCAGTACGATGCTTCCGGAAAGAACCTGTGGGCTGTCGTTGCCACAAGCTACGGTCAATTTACGGCCTGCCACAACAACGCACCCTGGAATGAAAGCTATCCGACTGCTAACGACCTGGTCGTCAGCCCTGACGGCACTCGTGCCGGTCTGCTGACCAGTGAGTACAACGAGAACTTCCGCATCGTGGTCGACGGCACTCCTTGGACCGGCGTGTACGACATGGCTTGGCCTGTCGCATTCTCTGCCGACTCCAAGAACGTCTGCGCCATGGTCGAAAAAAACGGCAAACGCCGCATTCTCGTCAATGGCAAGGCTTTCGAACGCGACTTTGATCAGGCTTGGCCCCCGGTCTTCAATGAAGACGGTACCAAGGTGCTCATCCGCGCCATCGAAAACAACAGCTACATCCGCATTGTCGCGGAAGTAGCCAACTTCTAGGCGAAGGGAGACGCAATGACAGAATTATATACTTTCGTCACCGGCCCCCTCGCATGGGTTGCCTTCGGCATCTTCATCATCGGTTCCATTTACCGCCTGGTCAGCATGTTCGCTTTGGCCAAGGCCAAGGATGGTTCCTCAATCGCATACATGAGCTGGTTCTACGGACTGCGCTCGATTCTCGCGTGGATGATCCCCTTCAAGTCCATGGGATGGAAATCAGATCCTCTCATGACCGTGACCACCTTCGTGTTCCACATCGGTTTCCTGCTGGTTGCAGTATTCCTGGGCGCGCATGTGGTTTTATGGGATACCGCATTCGGCATCAGCCTCCCGAGTCTTCCGGCTCAGGCTGGTGACATCATCAGCTTCGTGGTCATCGCAGGCTGTGCGGTATTTGCATACCGTCGCCTCACGCTGCCCCACGTCAAGGGTGTCACCCGTTGCCAGGATTGGTTTGCCCTGATCCTCGTCGTGCTGCCGTTCATCACCGGCGTTCTGGCCTATCATCAGATAGGTCCGGTTCTCCTGATGACCACCCTGCACGTGCTCTCCGGTGAATTGCTGATCGCACTGATCCCGTTCACACGCCTGAGCCATGCGTTGTTCGTCCTCTTCACCAGGGCGTACATGGGTTCGGAGTTCGGCGGTGTCCGCCATGCCAATGACTGGTAGGCCAAACCATCACAGTAATGCGAGGTACGAATAATGAGTCACATAGCTGACAGAATCATATCCGATGTCGGCCTTGAGGTCGGTGTCGCCGGTCTGACCACCGAAAAGATCGAGAAAGTGGTCAACCAAATGCTCAAAGGTGAAACCGGTGCCAAACTCCGGGCGTACAAAGAGACCTGCATGCGTTGCGGCCTCTGCTCTCAGGGTTGCCACTACTACATGTCCCATGACCAGGACCCGAGTTATTCTCCGGTCAACAAGGCTACGGAGACCATGTATGAACTGATGGAGAAAAAGGGCAAGGTCGAACCCCAGCGCATCTATGAGATGGCGCAGATGGCCTACACCGAATGCAACTTGTGCAAACGGTGCGCTCACTACTGTCCCATCGGTATTGACACCGGTTACATCATGTCCATGGTGCGCCGCATCTGTTACCTGCTGGACGTTGTTCCGCAGTACATACGCGACACATCACACTCCCACTCCTCCACCATGAACCAGATGTGGGTCAAGGATGACGAGTGGATCGACACCCTGCAATGGCAGGAAGACGAAGCTCGCGACGAGTTCCCGGATCTGCGCATTCCTTTGGACAAAGAGGGAGCGGACATCTACTACTCGGTCATCGCGCCGGAACCCAAGTTCCGTACCCAGCTCATCTACCAGGCTGCCGCCATCATGAACGCAGCCGGTTGCGACTGGACCATGCCGTCCCATCCCGGTTGGGATAACTCGGACATGTGCATGTTCGTCGGTGATTTCGAAAACATGGGCCGTCTGAAACGCGCTCACTACGAATCTGCTCAGAAGTTGCGCGTCAAGCGCATCGTCATGGGCGAATGTGGTCACGCCTTCCGCTCTGTCTACGACATGGGCAACCGCTGGCTGGGCCATAAAAAGATGCCGGTTCCCGTTATCCACGCTATCGACTTCTACTGGGAGTTGATCCGCGACAACAAGATCAAGATCACGCATAAATACGAAAAACCCGTCACAATTCAGGATCCGTGCAACATCATCCGCGGCCGTGGTCTCATGGACAAGCTGCGCGATGTCGTCCACTACCTTTGTGAGGAAGTCGTCGAAATGACTCCCAACCGTGAGCACAACTACTGTTGCTGCGCCGGTGGCGGTGTCATCAACTGTGGTCCGCCGTTCAAGAACACCCGCATGACTGGCAACAGAGTCAAGGCCGAGCAGCTCAAGGCTACCGGCGTCAAGGATGTTGTCATCCCATGCCATAACTGCCACGGCGGCATTGAAGATATCATCGGTTATTATGATCTCGGCATGCACGGAAAGTTCATCGGCGATATCATTTATGAACTGATGGAAAAACCGGAAGTGTAAGGAGGACGCCATGCACAAGAAAAATACCATTAAGCTTGCGGCCTCCATGCTGACCATCATTGCGCTGGTCATCGCATACATGGCTCCGGCCGCCTTTGCTCAGGACGACATGACAATGATCCCCGTGGACGCATTCGCCAAGCTCGAACGCCCGCAGGTACCCTTCATGCATGACGCTCACAATGAAAAGGCCCAATTGGAAGACTGCGTTGCCTGTCACCACGGCAAGACCGAAGACGGCAAGCAGGATCTCGAAAACTCCAGCGACGGCGAAACCTGTGCATCCTGCCACGCGGTAGAACGCACTGACGGCGGCACCCCGCTGATGCGCGCCTACCACAAGCAGTGCATTGACTGCCACGAGCAGCAGGCCAAAGGCCCGGTTGCCTGCGGCGAATGCCACGCAAAGTAGCGATCGGTTTTACCGAATATGAAAGACCCCGGAAGCATCGCTTCCGGGGTCTTTTTCTTTGCATGATAGAGTCGAAACACAACAAATCGACATCCAAAAGATGTCCTCAAAGAACTCAGTCAAACATCTTGAAGTCTTCGAGAAACCGTTCCTTACGCCGTTGCACTTCAGCGTTATTGGTCATGATCATGTCGAGTTGCCGAGTGTGGGTGATCAGGTACCCCAGAATTTCAACCGTCTAGCCATGGCCTTACGGGGGAGTCCTTCGACACGGGCGAACATGTTATCCTGACGCACACGAACCCGAAAATCGAGATCTTCCAACAGATCTCCCACGAAACGTGCTCGCAGGATGCGGCGTTCCACATTGGCTGCACCGCCCTTGAATTGGAAGCTGGCGTAATTTTCACTGGTTCGATCAGACACCAATGACTCCACACCACAAAAATGAAAGCCGAAACGGGATTGCAAAGAACAATAATTCTTTGAAATCATGAAGTAATTTTTCTGGGTATACCGGGTTCCCGACGATGGATTCAGGTCCGGGTTCATGGTCGCCTCAAACATGACCGACATAAGCCCCTTGGTGTGAACCGGCGGCGGCCCTTCCCACTGCACAGCCTGCATTCCTTCCCACAAAGCATGCATCGGATAAGAGTCCACATGCTCTAACATTATACACTGGTCAGCTCTATGCTCACCTTCGGGCAAAAAACCATCGTCAAGGTTGAGCACCCAGAACTGTTTTGGGACATCGCAGATAAGCTGGCGGCTGGCGGCCTCGATAAAATCATTATCCGTACCGAATTCAAACATTCCAGACACGCCCTTCTCATGACAATACCGCATGATATCATGGAGTGTCTTGCAATTCTCAGGTTTAAACTCGGGAGATTCCGGATTGGTCAGATTCAGACGGACAATATGCCGCGCAGCCTTCCTGAGCGCTGCCTGCACAGGGCTTCCGCGCATGATCCGCTCTCTGGGTTTCTCGACAAGCAGGGCTTCCACTGCCCCATCATACACGGCGTGCCCGTCGGCATCCACAGTGAGGATTCGTCCATTCTCGAAATTTCCGACCACTCCTTTCACTCCAAACAGGGCAGGTACACCAAATTCTCTGGCCACATTGGCCAAATGACCAGCCATTCCACCCTGTTCAGAAATCAATGCACTGCATCGATCAAGCAACGCCGCGCGGCTGGGCAAAGCGTGTTTGAGAATCATCACTCCCCCGTCAGGGAAAGTCAGTGCATCCACGTCCTTGCGTACGGAATAGGCTGGGCCGACGCCCACTCCAGGGCTGGCGACCCGTCCGCCGGACAACACGGGTTTCGGCAACTCGGCAGCAGAAACATGAGGCACACTGGAGGATTCGATCTGCATAAGCGGTCTGCATTGCAACAAATGAAAAACGCCATCGCGAGTCATGGCCCATTCGATGTCCTGAGGAATACCGAATTGCATTTCGATACGCACAGCCTCGCGTGCGACAGTCGCAGCCTGTTCATCAGTCAGAGACGGTTCACACCGTAATTCTTCCAACATGCTTTCCCGGCAAACGCCAGTCTCCGGACTGCACACGAACATGTCCGGTTTTTCGGCTATTATCCGTTCACTCACGACCAGAGTTTCCCGATTCACCAGAAAGACATCAGTCTCAGCAGTGCCATCCACAACAGGTTTCGGCAACCCCCAGACAGAATGAATGGACACAGCTTCATCCCGAACGTTCACCGGATTCCGCGAATAGGCCACGCCTCCGCACATGGCGTCAACCATGGTCATACATCCCACGCTCATGGCAACGTCCTCGTCCCGTATACCGCGATTCATGCGATAGGCCATAGCCTGTCTGGTAAATTTTGAAGCCAGCACTTCCTTGTAGGCATCAAGCAATGAATCGCGGTTCACGTTCAGCACGGACCGATACTGTCCGGCATATGATGAACCTTCGGCGTCCTCGCCCAAAGCACTGGAGCGGACAGCCAGATCCGGTCGTTCGCCAAGCTGGTCACTCAATCGATTATAGGCGGTCAAAATGGCTTCAGCCAGATCATCGGGCAGTCGGGTATCCATAACCAGCTGCATTATATCTGACGAAGTACGAAACAAGGCTTCCCTGTCATTGCTATCAGTGGCTTGAATGAGTCGTGCCACCTCGGGTCTCAGGCCTCCGGCTTCAATAAAACGACGATAAGCAGCAACGGTTATCACGAATCCAGCAGGGATGTTCAGCCCAAGAGACTGGCCGGCCTCTCCGAGCATAGCCATTTTTGGACCACACAAATCAGCGTGATCCCGTCCGACTGACGAGAGATCGACAACAAGCTCACCACCCACCTCATGGCTTTCCGGGGCAAGCGCAGCCATGATGCGCTCATTGATGGACTCCATGGAAGCAACGAGTTCGTCATGGCCTTTTGCGTCCAATTCTCCAAGATGTCGGACCATTTGAAAAATCGACGTGGAAATTCGGGTGCACAGCGTGTTCACATACTGCATCCCATACGGCGTAAATCCCCGCAGTGCCTCTTCAAGTTCGCCTATCAATTCATGGGCACGCGTATTGGCCTGAATCAGAAGACGAAAATGATCGTACCGAGCCGCAAAGACCCGACGGATTTCCGCCAGTTCCTCAGGGCTTTTCTTCCGTGCTCTCCACGGAAGCCAATCAAAAATACTCATCAGGCCTCCGTCGACACAAAGCATGGGATTTCATGAGAAAAAATGACATGAGAGGCAGCTATTGGCTATGTTCCTTGGCCGTGATTTTTTCTTCTCGATGCCGTTTGCGGGTAGAAGCATCTTCCAGCTTGTATAAGAGTTCCTCGAACTCCACAGGCTTCATCAGATAATCAAATGCCCCCAGTTCCATACCATGGATGGCAATATCCATATTGGCGTGGCCTGTAAGCATGACCACCTCAACCAACGGATTAATGAGCTTGATCTTATGCAGAGTGGTCAAGCCGTCCATACCGGGCATCTTGACATCCAACAAGACGACATCCGGTTCAAAAATCTTCATCGCCTCAAGCGCCTGTACGCCGGAATCCGCTTCTTGAACGATCATACCCCGCCTGTCGAGGCGTTTGCCCAATGTTTTGCGAAAACCAGCTTCATCATCCACGAGAAGCACCTTGATGTCTGCCATATACACCCTCCGTCAATTGCCAGTTTCAGCCTGACCGACGGCCTGGCGTATCTTATTCAACAAATCATCAAGATCACACGGCTTGAGCATGTAGTCGAATGCGCCATGAGCCATTCCTTCCCGAGCAGCCTGTTCACTCCCGTGACCAGTCAACATGATCACCGGCAACTCCGGAACCATCTTCTTGAATATCTGCAAGACCTCGATACCGCCCATGTCCTCCAGCTTGAGGTCAAGAACGGCCACGTCAAAGTCTTTACCCCTCAGTGTCTGTATGCCCTCGGCTCCACTGATAGCAACTGTAACATCAAGTCCACGCTTTCCCAGCCGCTTTTGTAGCACGTCCAGAAAGCCGGCCTCATCGTCCACCAGAAGAAGGCGAATGGGCTCATCATTCATCAGGCTTCCCTCCTAGTCGCCCCTGCGCAGGACAATATGTCTGGCCCTGGCTTCAAGGATCTTGGTTTCCTGTGCCTGTTTTTTGTCATAGGCTTCATTGATTTTTGTCAACAATTCTTCTAGGTCGCACGGCTTCATCATATAGTCGAATGCGCCGGATTTCATGCCTTCAATGGCAGATTCAACCGTAGCATGTCCGGTCAGCATGATGACTTCCACCAACGGATATTCCGCTTTGACAATTTTCAGAGCCTCGTTACCGTCCATACCCGGCATCTTGACGTCCATAACCACCACATCAATAAAATGGTTCACTGCCAGGGCGTCCACCGCCTGTTGACCACTATATGCGGTAGAAACCGTCAGACCTCGATTGTCCAACCGCTTGGCCATGGTGTCAACAAAACCCTGTTCATCATCAACGAGCAGAATATTCGCAGGCATATGTTTCCTCCTGGTTCACCGGGACTTCGTCATCACGTCCCATGTTCATTTATTCTAAAATCACACGCACTCGTATCTTCACCCTCTGGGATAGGCAGCCGGATGGTAAATTTGGTCCCCTGGTCCACGGCGGAGCTCACCGCAATAGTACCGTCCATCTTGTTGATAATACCATAAATAATGGAGAGCCCGAGGCCGGTCCCCTTGCCTACTGGCTTGGTCGTAAAAAACGGATCGAAAATACGGGACAGGTTCGCCTGGGGGATACCGCAGCCGGTATCTGCAATGGAAACAACCACGGTGTTGTCTTCCACCCGGGTCATGATGTCGAGGCTACCGCCCCCCGGGTCCATAGCGTCGATGGCATTATTGACCAAATTCAGAAAAACCTGCTGCATTTCAGACGGGCTGGCTTCAACGAGCGGGATACTGTCCGCTAGGCTGGTTTCAATAATGACATTGGCATACTTGGCCCGCTGCTCGGAAAGCTGCACGATTTCGAGAACCAGCTCATTGAGGCAAACCGACTTGACCGTGGGGTCGATCTTCCGGGCGAAACTAAGCAGCTTGTGGGTGATTTCCTTACACCGCCCGCCCTGCGTCCGAATTTGATTGAGCGCACGTTGCACCTCTCGTTCATTGTCCTCCTTGCCGAGCCCTTCTTCCAACAGATCCTGAATCCACCCGGCCTCCTCGACCATTATAGCCACTGGATTATTGATCTCATGAGCAATACCTGCCGCCAGTTCCCCCACAGATGCGAGCTTGCCGGCCTCAATAACCTGTTCGTTCATGATGTCCTTTGCCGCGTCCGCCCGGGCCACTTTACGCGCCATGCGCTTACTCATGAGATACGCCATGACCGCAATGGAGATGCCGCCTATAAGCAGGACCAACAACGCTAGATTCCTTGATCGATTCAATTCGGAAAAAGCATCTGCCGCATCCTGTTGATACACCATGATCCAGTCACCATTCTTGATGGGACTGGTCACAAAAATCGTTTCGCGTCCGGTGGTAGGAATCGTCTTAACAGTAATGGACGCCCTGCCGCGCACCATCTCGAACCGCCCTGTCATGGATGCGGCCATCTGACGAAGGAACGGAACTTCGGCGGTCATGTCCCGACGCGGGGTCGTCTGGAATTCCGCCTGTCTATTGATAATATAGGCCAGTCCGGTTTCTCCGATACGAATATCTTCGACCAGCTTGTTAAAGGCAATGAAGTCGAGCGTGGTCCGCAAAATCCATTCCTGACCATCTTCATCGACGCGCAGGGCAATAGTAAAATGCGGTACACCCCGAAGCCCGAGGCCTACATCCCCGACATGGACTTTGTTCTTCTTTGCGGCTTTGAACCACTCCTCTTTCGAATAATCCACGCCCTGAAGTTTGTATGGCCCGGCATAGGCAGCTTGAATACCTTTGCTGTTCACAAGACCCAGATCAACAAAATCACTGCCATGTCCACGGACCAACGCATCATGCAAAGCCTGGAGACTGGCCGGATCATGCAGTCTGCCGAGTTCTATTATTTCGGCAAGAACCTGAATTTCAGCTACTTTTTCTTCAAGGTATGTATCCACAGATTGGTCGTGTTTAAGCACCAGCTCACGCAAATGGGCTTCAACTTTCTCTTCATACACGACGCTGTATTGATATCCGGCGATAAGAACAATGCACAGGAGGGGAGCAAAGGAAACGAGTATGATGGTAAACATCATGCTCTTGGCCAACCCATGGTAGTAATGCGTATCAGACATTCTTTCTCCGAATTACCGGGAAACGCTACAAGGGCCAAAGGACCATGGGCACAACGTTAAAAACCATTCCATGGAACCCTTCACTTACGGGCAGTATAAAACCATTTCACCCCACAAATCAACAACCTCCGCATATTTCTCACAAAAGGCCGCAGCCCTGATCTGAGATTCAAAAGCACTCAAAAGCGAGCCAGACCACACACAAAGCCCCTCGATCCTTCAATACCAGTGCATAAGAGCAATACCACTCGAAAATAGATCAAATAATAGTTGCATATTTCCTGTCACATGATGATTATACTCAAAAAAAAACTACATTTAGTGGAAAATACGGATACTCGACATGAAACTCCATTTGCCGATTCTGCTCACGGTACTGGTTCTCCTCTTCGGATGCGGCGGACTAAGTGGTGTCAACAGGCCCAATACCCCCAGACCATTCTTCGTCACCAAAACTGTTCAGGAAAAAGAAAACCCGGGTGACATAAGTCCGCAGGAACTCCAGGCGGCAGTCATGGCATACGCAGACACAACAAACACGCTCATGGGTGAAGCTGCCGCGATCATCAACGAAATCGGCACACCGCAGGCCAGACTGACAGCAGCCCGCATGTTGGTTTTCAACATTTCCAGCAACGTTGAAATCGCTTCCGGCCCGTATCCTGGAGTGGCCCTGCTGGACATGACCGTCGTTGCTACCCTTCGACGCATAGTGTGGGAAGAATTCTGGATCCCCAAGGTTTTTGGAGATGCGGGGAAACCGGCTCTGGACATTGTCCGGGAAGCAGAAGTTGATATTTGGGAAATTGTCAGCAGAATAATGACTCCCGAACAGGCAGAGGAACTTAAGCGGGTCATTATTGCATGGCGTCAAAAATACCCGAACAAGATCAGTGTCAACTATGTCCGTTTTGAAGACTTCGGCGAACTCGGCCTCAAGCCTTCCATGCGGAAACTCATCACACCCGGCGGGCTTTTCGCCAGTGTCGAGGAAGCGGCGCGTGTCGCCCAAGACATGAAACTGTCTATTGATCGAGCATTCTATCTCGTCTCCCGCATGCAACTCCTGGTCACTTTTCAAATCAGACTTGCCTACCTTGAAATGATCTTCCAGCCGGAAATAAACGGGCTTATCACGACAACGGAGAAAGTCGCCGGACTTTCGGAAAAATATTATGAGCTCGCTGACAGTTTTCCCCAAAAGATGGGAAAAGAAGTCTCTTTACTCATCAACCAGCTGTTTTCCAACCTTGACAAGCAGCGGGATAAGACCTTGGACAAAGCCCTGGCTGGGATGACTATCTGGCAGGAAGAAGTTATCACCGATATCATGAAAAACATCTCGCTCGAACGCGAGGCTGCCATCAAACAAGCACTGGCCGGGCTTATCAAACAACAGGAAGATCTCTTCGGCCGAGTTGACTCTCTGGTCAATCAAAGCGGCGGCGAAATGGAGCAGATGCTGAATCACGCCTTCATGCTGGGCGCGCTGCTTATCGTCATATTCTTCGTACTGTTGACGATGTACAGACTTTTTGTTGTGAGGCCGACGATTAGAAAATAATTTTTCATCCGACAGAACAATACCAGTAAAAAACGCCATTGATGGGTCAACGTCACGATCTGCAGTCGACACATCTTCAGCGTCGTTGCAACATGGATAATGAAAACGATTTCAGGTATGGTTGTCCACTTCCGATTAAAATTCTTCAGCAGGCAGGTCGAACATGCTGTCATTCATTGACACTATTCCATACGGATCCCCCAGAATACGCCGCATTCTCTTTTGGCTTTTGACATCATTCATAGCATACACCCTCATCGGTTTCTTTGCGGTACCACCCATTCTCAAAAGCGTGGCTACAAGCCAGATTCAGAAGAATCTGAAACGGGACACACAGATCGATGATATTTATTTCAATCCATTCACGCATCGTCTGGAAGTCGTCAATCTCAGAGTGAAGAAGCTCGAAGGCGAAGGAAATCTTCTTTCCATAGACAGCATCGTCGCTGCCCCGGGGGTTTCATCACTGTGGAGATTAGCCCCGGTCGTGGCATACCTGCACCTCGACAACTTCCAACTGGACATCACATTCTTCGGTGACGGAAAATACTCCATCTCTGACATCCTCGGCGTTCCGGATGCAATAGCCGAAGACTCAAAAGAGAAGCAGCCCGAAGAAAATGGGGTAATATTCCCCTTTGCTCTTTATAGTTTTGAAATGACCAATGCAAAGATCTCCTTTGATGATCGTCCACACAATAAGAAACACGTCATTTCCAATCTTTCCCTCATTGTTCCTTTCACCTCGTCCTTCACAAGCCTGAAGAAGGAATTCACCCAGCCCAAAATCCACGCCGTGGTCAATGGCGACCCTGTGGAACTCACAGGCCGCACACTTCCGTTTGACGAAACCCTGCTCACGGAATTTGAATTGGGGGCCATCAATATCGACCTCAACCAATACTGGCAGTATATCCCCATCGAAACGCCTCTCCAGCTGAAAGACGGCAAATTCACATCGGATATTTCTCTGTTTTTCGAACGTCCAAACGCTCAACGACTCAATCTTTTCCTCGGTGGCGGCGGCAAGCTGACTGACATGGAGCTTGTCGATCCCAAAGAAAAATCCGTACTTTCAGCCAAGGAAATCACCTTTGAAATGGAGCGTTTCTCCTTGGGAGACAAGACCTTAATCCTGAAAGATGTCACCTTGAACAAGCCCTATTTCAAGGTAATCAGGAATAAAGACAACACCATCAATTGGCCGGAATACTTCCCTCAATCGCAAAGAGGTGAAGCCGGCCCCAAAGTAAAAACCAAAGCAGAGAACGAGGCGGCTTTTGTTCTGGACATCCGCAAGGTGCAAATGATCGAAGGCGCAGTGGAATGGGAAGACCGCCATGTCAAAAACGGTTTCAAGCGGACGTTCTTTCCACTCTCATTCACAGGCAAGGAAATCTCTACCTCAGGGAACCGCCCCAGTTCCATTGAGGCAACAGCAGGAGCAGAAGGCAAGGACAAGGGAGTCATTACCATCAAGGGCGTTGCAACGGCAGAACCTCTTTCTGCAGCAGTCTCCGTTACCGGAACAAACCTTCCGATTCCGGCATACAAATCTTACATCAATCACGCTCAACCATTAATAGTGTATACCGGAATCGCGGGTTTTTCCGCCAACATCGATTTCAAAATGGAGAAGGACACTCCCTCCCTGACCATGACAGATGGGACCTTGACGTTACGAGATATTGCGATTCGCAAACCGGACACCGAAAGACCAAGCCTGGGACTGACCGCGCTCGATATAACCGGCGCATCCATGAGCCTGAAAGACAAATCCGTAACTGTTGCAGATGTCAAAATCACAAGTCCGTTCGCCCACGTCATTCTTGAAAAAAACGGGCAGATAGACCTGGAACGACTCTTGGCGAGTGAAAAGGAAATATTGAGCGACACTGAGGTCGTCGAGGCGGCAGAAGAAACCTGGGCAGGAGGATGGCAAGCAAAAATCGTCCATATTCTCGTTGAGGAAGGAATCGCAGGTTTCCAAGACCAGACGCTGAGGCATCCGGCCGATCTGGGTATCAATAATTTCAAGCTGGAACTGCAGGATCTTTCAACACGAAAAGAGGCCACCATGCCTTTTTCCATGAGTGGATCATGGATGGGAGGCGGATCTTTTTCCGGGGAGGGTGAGGCCTCCATTCTCCCGCTTTGGTCGAACGGGCGCATCCGCCTCAACGGAATTGGATTGCGACCTTTTGATGAATATCTGGACCACTATACGGAGCTGCTCGTTGCCAAGGGAGCGGCCTTCGCCAATCTGAAATATTCACTCAAGGGCGGCGACAAACCGAAAATCGAGGTGACCGGAGATACGGCCCTCGGCGCGGTGTCCATCAAGGATACCTTCAGCAAGAACGAAATAGTGGGTATTGACACACTTGAGGTCAATTCCATCTCCTTCAAGAATGAACCAAATGCTCTTTCCATCGGTGAGATCAATCTGAACGGACCGCGCGCGCTCATCCACTTCTCGGAAGATGGGCAAATGAATTTTCGCCGTGCCTTGCGTCTTCCTCCGCCGCCGCCACCTGTCGAAGGAGAAAATAAAAAAACAACCAAAAACGCGCCGGTGACCGAAAAAGTCCAACAGGTTGAGGAAACAGAACCATTTTTCGATTCCTTCACTATTGGCACCGTCAACATGACCAAAGGAGCGGTCACTTTCAAGGATGAAAGTGTCAACCCGGATTTCTCTACCGAACTGACAGCAATGAACCTGAGACTCACAGATGTCGACCAGTCACCCGAGGCTCGCCCCAAGGTGGAATTCAAAGCCAACATCGGCACCACTCCCGTTTCCATGACCGGAGTCATCAACCCGGTCATCACGCCTATCTATTCGGATCTGGCGATCTCCGTAAACGGCATAGGACTTATTCCCCTGACACCGTACACACTCAAGAATCTCGCTTACCCCATTGAAAAGGGCCGGCTGTACGCTGACATCTCTTTCAAAACGGAAAACTGGCTGCTCACCGCCGACAACAAGTTCTTCATAGAACAGCTCGTGCTGGGCAAGAAGGACAAACGACCTGGGGCTCCGAATGTCCCCGTGGAATTCGGTTTATCCCTGCTTCAGGACAGCAACGGCAATATGGAATTGAACCTTCCCATTCGAGGGGAATTGAACGACCCGGATTTCCGCATTGGCGGCATCGTGTTCAGGGCCATTGTCAGTATGTTGTTCAAGGCTCTGGCCTCACCCTTCAGTCTCATCGGGTCCATGTTCGGTGGCGGTGAGAATATGGACTTCGTGGTATTTGAACCCGGCAGACACGCACTGGATACCAGCGGAATAGAAAAGGTAGAGACCATTATCAAGGCACTGAGCGAACGAAAAAAGCTCACACTTGAAGTGGACGGTGTCATCGACCCGGTGGCAGATAAAAACGGTTTGATCGAAGTTCTCTTTGAAAACAAGATCAAGCAGCAAAAGTACAACACACTGCCCCGGTCCGAACAGGCCAAAAAAAGTGTCGCCGACATGGTCATCACACCCGAGGAATATGAAGACCTCCTGTACGAAGCATATGCCGATGAACCGGATGAAGAAGGGATCAAACCCACAACCCTGTTCAGAACTGACCGTCAACCTGTTGAGGTCATGGCAAAATTCATCCGTGACCGCATAGAGATCACGGACCAAATGCTCCACGACTTAGCCATGGACCGAGCCAAAACAGTCAAAAAATCCATCGTCGAAAAGCAGCCTGAATTAACGGATCGAGTCTTCCTTCTCGACCGACAGGACGATGCCAAAGGCAAAACAGGTGTCCCGGCACACAGGGCGGATCTTGGTATCAACTAAACCTCATTTACTTATAGAAAAGGCCTGCTTTCATTTGAAAGCAGGCCTTTATTCTTGAACGACTGGTATGCTGAGTTAAGCTGGAGTCTCATGCTCCTGGGAAATCCGATCAATGAAACAGATTCGATCCCTATCCGCCAATGGAGGCCATGCGGGTTCGGCAGACGCCCTGCCCTGCGGGCATTTTCTTGAGCAGATCATGACCGATGGGTTTGGTCCGACTGGCGGCACGAATGATACGTTCCACAAAATCCACGCCGAGTTTCGGATTACGCAAAGCCGGACGGAGATTATAGACTTTATCTGAAAAAAGGCAGGTTCTGAGCAGTCCATCCGAGGTGATGCGCAAGCGGTTGCAGGTTGCACAAAAATGATTGGTGTACGGCGAGATCAAACCGATGCGCCCTTTGCCGTTCACGATATCATACATGCGCGCAGGTCCATGCCCCTGCCTACTGCCATTCAGGGACGGGCGTAGCTCGGTCAGTTGAGCGGCCTCTGCCAGAATGGCATCTGCCGTCCAGACAAGATCATCCTTCCACCCAGTCTCCAGGCCGACGGGCATGAACTCAATGAATCGGAAATCGAGATCCCTTGCCGAAGCGAACTTCACGAATTCCGGCAATTCATCATCATTAACCCCTTTCATGGCAACACTGTTGACCTTGACAGTCATTCCTGCATCCAGACAGCGATCAATGTTCTCACGGACTTTGCGGTATTCATCCCGCCCGGTTATCTGCTCATATTTTTCCCGGTCCATGGTGTCCAGAGAGATATTCATCCGTTTGACACCGGCCTTGGCGAGACGTTCAATATGCTCACCAATCAGCGTGGCATTGGTGGTCACGCACATATCAATCTCAGGGAAACGACGGGCCGCATTGATCATGAAATCGGCAAACCCCTTTCTGACAAAAGGCTCACCGCCGGTAAAACGCACCTTTTCCACACCAAACCCTTCGGCCAGGGAGATGAGATCCAGTATTTCTTCGTATCGCAGGATGTCAGGGTGAGGAATGAATTCCATTCCCTCCCCGGCACAATAGGTACAACGGAGATTACATCGATCCGTGACACTGATGCGCATATAACTGGCCGTACGGCCGTGACTGTCTTGAATAGGGGCGTGCATGCAGTTTCCTCAGGCAAAAATCTCTTTCTTGGTGACAGCCTCTGCCTTGACCCGATCCAAAAAATCGGCGAGGGCGGCCTTAACATTTTCACGAATATCACCGGCCACAATCAGAAACAGCACGTCATCTCCGGGCTGCATACGGCCTGAATGCGCGAACGCCTTCGCTCTGAAAATTCCTTCATAGGCTTCAATGTCGGCTCGGATCTCCTCGATCTTTTCAAGATCAGGGGTCACTTCAATGGCGGTCACTTCACTCCGGTCCTTGCGGGACCAGCCGCGTACAACGCCGTTATGTACGAGCACCATTCCGACATTTTCGGCAAAGCCGGGTTCCTTTTTCAGATCTTCAAGTGCTTTGTTGATATCCATGGCGTGCTCCTTTTTTTAATCGTGCTACATCCTGTTTTGTGACGGTATGCCTTGAGGTCATCAACTACAAGCCCTTTCCTTTTCCCCCCAGTCAGACACCATTTCGTCGGCATTCACGAAAATAATACCAGGACGGGAAAAAAGGCGTATATAAAAACTATAAGGTGCAACACCGTCATACGCGACTTTTTTCTCTTCGGTACAGCCACCGCTGCATCCTGATACCGCAACCGAGCGGTTCGTTGACCAAAGCCCTCCACTGCCAAGGTCAACAAAAGGACGGCTTGGTGCAGCAGTGGCAAAGGGCATGGGACCAGGGTCAGCTTCCGGAAAACTCTTTCCATCCGGGACCGCCTGGTCCCTGCTTTTTACAACCGAACTCAACCCCAGACTCGATCACAGCGATTCCAGACCGTCCAACACTTCGTCAATAAGCATCCGTGGAGTGGACGCCCCGGCAGTGACCCCTATCCGGGAATATCCGACCAACTCATTCAGCGGCAGCTCGGCCAGCGTTTCGACATGCTTACACGGTGTTCCGGCATCTGAAACCACCTGGGCCAACCTACGAGTATTGCCGCTGTTGTATCCACCGATCACGACCATGAAATCGACTTCGGCAGCCAGCGTCTTGGCCTCAGCCTGCCTGAGCTTGGTGGCATCGCAAATGGTCCTGAGCACAGTGACATCCACATCTTTATCCGAGGACAACCGTTCGACTATCTGGTCAAACAAAACCCGATCCTGCGTGGTCTGGGCTGCTAAAACGTATTTCTTACCCTTTACCAGCTCATACTGCTCAAGCTCTTCCGATGTATCGAACACAAAATAACCATTGCCTGCATAACTGACCAGACCGGCAACCTCTGGATGATCCGCCTCACCATACAGCAACAGCACGGAGTCGTCCCCTGTATGACGGGCTATGAGCAACTGCGCTTTCTTGACCCGAGGGCATGTGGCGTCCTTGATATGCACGTCGCGGGCCTTAAGCTCTTCCTCGACCTGCCGAGTGATACCATGGGCGCGAATAACAACATACGCACCACCGGGCACCTTCTCGGGAGCGTCGACCATGACAACACCCAGTTCCGCATAGTGCTTGAGTACCTGAGGGTTGTGGATAATCGGCCCCAGAATAAAAATGGGCCTTCCATCCGCATCGGCGATCAATTGATCCAAACGCGTAAGTGCGAGATCCACCCCCATACAGAAACCGGCTGTTTCAGCCAATACAACGTCCACAATCTTCTCCTTGACTCACAAAAGGCACTCCCCGACAGCCACACCTTCGGGAAAATATACTTGACTTACAGCCTGAATTTGCTATGGAAATTTAAACAACTGTTTCAAGCACTTCAACCTGAATACGCTCAACAGATAATAAAGATATGAACGAACCACAAGACGTCAACACCAAAGCAGCACTTTTGTCCGCAGCTATTGAAATTTTTGCTGACAAAGGCTTCGATTCGGCAACAGTCCGAGACATCTGTGGTCGTGCCAAAGCCAACGTTGCCGCAGTGAACTATCATTATGGCAGTAAAAACGGTCTCTATGCCGCAGTACTTGAAGAGATATTCCCCAAGGGCGATGACTGGCAAAGAATCGGCAGTGACGCTCTGGAACCCGAGGAAAAGCTCCATGAATTCGTTCGTGGCCTGATCGCTGAAATCTACCGATTGGGTAGTGGCATGACCTCACACCGCTGGTCCATATTCCTGCGTGAAATGGCCAAACCAAGCAAGCATCTCGACTTCATAGTTCGCCGCCAGGTACAAGCGCGCGCAAATGAATTGCGCCAGATCATGGTCAGCATCATGGGCCCAAAGACCTCGGAAATGACCGTGGCTTTCTGCAGTGCCAATGTCTGGGCCTTGATACTCGATCAACTGCTGATCCAGCCCATTCTGGAAAGACTGACACCGAACAGGCCGATCATGGATGACAATATCGACGCTTTTGTCGACCATGTCGTAAAATTTTCTCTGGGCGGCATCAATGCCGTCAAGCAATAGCATCTAAGGACGCAGCTTTCAGGGCCGACCACCGAGACCTTGTTCCCTGCTTCCTTCCCAGTTCAGGTAGACACATCCCCTGATGCTTCTTCCCGAACGACCATTCCGAAGGACTTCAAATCAATGCGCAGATTAATTGTCATAGTGCTGTTCATTCTGTCCATACTTACAGATCCTATCACGGTGTATGCCGAAACCCCGCTCCGTCCCTGCACGGTGATTGCAGAGTTCCCACACAACCAGAACTCGTCGACTCAAGGCCTTTTCTTTCACAAAGGCATCCTCTACGAATCTTCAGGCGGATATGGTCGTTCTTTTCTTGCAAAGGTGGAACTGTCAACAGGTCGCCACCTGCAAAACCTTCCCCTCGACAACAAATACTTCGCCGAAGGCATGGCTCCATCCGGGGACACGTTCCGTCTACTCACATGGCGCTCAGGTACAGGCTTCACATACTACCTGGACAACCTCAGACAACACTCATCGTTTGCCTATCGCAAACAATTCGAGACAACGGAAGGCTGGGGACTGGCCTTTGACGGCGAAGAATTCATCCTTTCCTCCGGCACAGACTCACTGAGTTTTTACACCGAGAAAGACTTTACCCGAATAAGGACGATCAACGTCACCGACAATGGCAAAGCCGTCCGCCTGCTCAATGAACTGGAATACGTAAACGGCTTGATCTATGCCAACATATGGAAATCCGACGTTATGATCGTCATTGACCCGGAATCCGGTCAGGTTCGTGGACGGATCGACCTTTCTCCCCTGCGGAAGCGATTGTCCGAAGATTGCGGCGTTGCCAACGGTATTGCCATCGATACACGGACAAATCGTCTTTACGTCACCGGCAAGCACTGGAACAAACTATTCGAGATCGAAATTCCCCACTTCTAGAAAGGACGATTCCGACACCAGAAAAGCAACCGCGGAACTCACTCGAAAGCGAAATGAGCCGCTATTGCAAACAGGGTTACGAAGTCTTTCGGTATGACCACCAAAGCCAGCCTGCACCAAACAGGATCATGGGCATACAGAGTATCTGCCCCATGGACATCCAGTTCAAAGCGATAAAACCGAGGTGGCTATCCGGTTCACGGGCGAATTCGACGAGAAAACGAAAACAGCCGTACCCGAGCAGGAACAATGCTCCCACACACCCCCGTGGTCGGGGTTTGGCGGAATACAACCAAACCACAATGAACAGGACCAACCCTTCAAGGGCGGCTTCGTAGAGCTGGGAGGGATGGCGCGGCACCCCGCCTGCACCGGGGAACGGCATGGCCCATGGCAGGTCGGTATAGCGGCCCCACAACTCGGCGTTGATGAAATTCCCGATTCGGCCGAAAAAAAGCCCGGGGGGGACCAGCGGAGAAACAAAGTCACCCAGTTCGGGGAAGGTCATATTGTTGGCACGGCCAAAAAGCCAGATCGCCACCAGCACGCCAAGCATACCGCCGTGGAAGGACATGCCACCTTCCCATACAGCAAATATCTTGAGCGGATTGGAAAGGTAAAATGTTGGATTATAAAATAGGACATACCCGATTCGCCCGCCAAGCACGACTCCAAGGATGGCCCAGGTGATGAAGTCATCCATGAGTTTGGGCGTCATCTTGTTCCATGGTTTGCTCGCCCGATAACGCCCAAGCAACCAGCCTGACAGGATGCCAAAAACGTACATCATACCGTACCAGCGAAGCTCCAGGGGGCCTATGGTCAGCATGACCGGGTCGAATTGTGGGTATTCCAGCATAAAAGTGCTCTCCGTATGCGGTATGTCTCTTTGTTTTCTTCTGAAATTCGGGTACACTCGCGTGCAATCGACAGGGTGTCTCTTTTTTAATTGCCCCGTCAACCCAAAAGCGCACCACCATGAAAAAGCCACAGGAACTTGATATACTGGAGATGCCCGTCGAAGGGCTAGCTGCCTATTGGTTGTCCATCAAGAAGATAATGGACTCCAAAAAAGGTCGTGCCATTCTGGACGAGGAAATCGCGACTACCGACGAGCCATATATTCTCCACCTGCTTGAAACGGCTTTCTCCAACCTTGATACACCTTTAATCCGTCGCCTGAGCCTGGCCAAGCGCGACATCCAGCTCGACGACTACCGCACCAAAATAGATCTCATGCGCCTCGCCATATACGCCATCGCTTCCGGCGAGAACCCCCGTATAACACTGGTACGTATGGATTCCAAATTTGCCCACCCGCTCATGACCGAAGACCGGGCGTTCGATATGGCCACCGCCATGTTTGACGCCATCAAGCCCAAAGGCGTCAGCCTCGACACACTGCTGTCCGTGGACCACAAACTTCAGGCTGACAGACTGCTGGTCAAACTCTTGTTTTACGTCATGTTCGCTCGACGAGAAGGACGACAAAATCTGGATCGATTCATCCCGCATATGGGGTCTCGATTCTTTTCCGAAGGCGTTTCACTGGCCATCGACAATTTCGAAGCGGACTTCCTGACTTACCACATGAAAGGCATCAGGGACCGTGTGTTGATCGAAACAAGCCGCAAGATGGAAATGGCAATGGAAATGGCTTTGGCCATCCGCAACAAACACGCTTACGACGACATCTTCCGCATAGCCAGAGCCTACATGCCCTGACCTGACAAGGAGTACTTCATGCACAAAATCACCATATTCATATTGACTGCGAGTCTTTTATTCGCCACAGCCATCCCGGCTCAAGCCTGGAAGTCGGTCCAAAGCGGCGACAGGAACTTCGAACGGGCCTGGCGGGCCTACTCCTCCCTTCAGACGGACAAGGCTGACGGATATTTTGCCAAATCGGCAGCCGCATACAGTGATGCCTTGAAAGAAGACCCACCGAGCAGAACTGCACGGTTCCCCTCTACCCTGGCGAAAGCCGGCATCTCGTTCTATTATGCCGCCCGTTATCAGGAATGCGTGGACACCATGAAACTGGCTCTGAGCAGAGACAAACGCATGTGGGAACCGACTCTGTATACAGCCTTGTCATATGCCCGACTCGGAGATTCGGAAAACACGATAAAGACGTTGAAAGACTTCGTCACATCCCTGTCATCCCAGCGGATTATCAGCGATGCCGCAGCATTGCAGATCAAGGCGCTGGAGGCTGGTTCAGCAAGTCCGGAAACCATAGCTGACACACTGGATACTGCCACCCAGAAACAATTCATCGAAAATATCAGCCGGAACAACAGCCCAAGAGATGTCGGGCTAACCGCCGAACGGTGCAACGGCACATATTGGTGGCGCAGAAATATGGCACCATGTCATTCTTCGGGCATCGTGTCCGACTAACAGCTCAGAGCGCGTGGGGAACCTGATAGAGAGAGAACCAGGACTTGACGAATGGACTGTAATAGACAAACATCACCCAACTTCAAACAGTAAAGCACTTCATCTATGATCACGGACGCTACAGACATATCGCAGGAGTACCTCCGCTCCTATACAAAGGACGAGATCAACGCCATGCCCCTTCGCCGATACGAAGGGGAAATCAAAGTCATTCGCACGGAAAAACAACGTGCTCAGGCTTTGAAAGAGATGGCCGAGTATGACCTCCTCGGTTTTGACACTGAAACACGCCCCGTGTTCAAGAAGGGTAAAAAGCCGGGGCCACCGTCCCTGCTTCAGTTGGCAACCGCTGATTGCGCCTACATATTTCAGATAAATATCCTCTCTCTGGACGAAGGCTTATGCAGCCTGCTGTCAAACAAACGCGTTATCAAGACAGGCGTCGCCGTACGAGACGATATCCTTGGCCTGCAACGCCTTGCCAAATTCAAGCCGAGTGGATTTGTCGATCTTTCCGACGTATCCGCCAAAGCCAGAATGCAGACCCACGGTCTGCGCAACATGGCCGCCAATCTTCTTGGATTCCGTATCTCCAAGTCTGCACAGTGCTCTAACTGGGCCAAAGAGAAGCTCACCACGCAACAGGTCAACTATGCGGCCACCGATGCCTGGATCAGCCGGGAATTGTATATCGCTCTTGAAGAACTCGGCCTGACCTAACCACACTTTTTTTACCATTCCCTCTCCGGGATGCCGCTCTTCCATATACAGGGCGACCTTCTGGCATATTACGTGCAAACTTTTCTAGAATGGGTAAAACATACCCTCCATGTGTCGGTTTGCTGACGCATTGCGACGCATGTAAAAAATGTAACAACCTGAATACAATGGATTGTTTTCATGAAACAACAAAGTAGCCCCGCTTCGGATACTACGACAAGCACTCAGGCTGTCCACCAGCTGAACTACCAATTCAGCCCCAAGGTCATCATCATTGCCGGCCCCCCTGCCGGAGGGAAAAGTCATGCAGCCAAACACCTAGCCGAGGAATTCGGCTATGCCCTGTTGCGACTGGATGCCATCACTCCTCTTGTCGCCAACAAATATGGCGGGGACATTGAAATTGTACGCCAGCCCGGCACCTATCAAGATTTCAAGGATCACTTCGCCCAATTCCTGAGAGGCCATCGCTACCAGAACATGGCTATTGAAGGATGTCGCATGAGCCATCCACACATTCATCAGGCTTTTCTCGACGCCCTGCACGACATTTACTCGCCATATACCATTGTTCAGGCTTTCTATCTGAATCCATCCAGAGAAGTCCGCATGGAACGTTTTCTCCTGCGCAAGATCAGGAATACTAAACAGGCAATCAAGGAAGGGGGACATAACAAAAGCAGCGCTCAGCCCTTCTGCGAAATGCTGGAACCAGTCCTCCCCGCTTTCAGCGAAACCGACGACTCGAATGCAATCTGGCAATGGGCGGAGGACAATCAGGATACCATCCACCCCGGTATTCCCGAAGAGGATCGCGAGGTATTCAAGACAGTCGCCGAAGCCCGATCTTTCAACCCGTTTTACCAAACTATTGAATACAACGGACGCACCCTCGTGCCCGGGTTCACTCTATCGCCGCTGGCCTGGCAGAACATCCTCAAGCTCGGTGTGGATTTCACCGGGAAAACCCTATGTGATTATGGATGCATGCACGGCTATTATACGTTCAAGGCCGAAGAAGAAGGTGCGGTGGGCATCGGCGTGGATATGGACCAAGGAGCTGTCGACCTGTCCAACTATCTGGCTGCGGTCAAACAATCGAGCTGCCATTTCATGGTCTATGACATCACCACGCCACTCAGTCAGAATTACGACATCATTCTGGCGTTGAACGTCCTGCACAGGACAGGCAAGTTTGAACTGACGACTGAAATAATGTTCGCACACTGCAACGAATGTATTCTGGAAGTAGGTGAGTCACAGTTACCGGTCATCATAGGCGAAGGAACCCGGCAGGGCTTTAAGCTGAAACGAAACATCCCGTCCCACCGCCAGCAGTCCTGTATCGGCCCACGGAGAGTGCTGCACATGGTTCGACAAGAGAACGACAAGTGAAACGCATAGCCTGGGTCGGCGGATACTATTTCCGGCCTCATAATGCTAGGAACATAGACCTTGACGTGGTAAACATCCCCATTGTCGATCCTACGGTCATGACCTGGGACGACATCACCAGCCACTGCAACGGGGAGCCGGACCTGCTGCTCTACGCAGACAGAAGCGTTCCGCCACCGCTCCTCGGAGTTGAAAACTTTCCCTGCCCGACAGCTTTCTATGCCATCGACTCGCACATACACTCCTGGTATCCCATGTATGCGCAGGCGTTCGATCTGGCATTGGTCAGCCTGCGCGATCACATGCCACGCTTCCGCCAACGCCTCACCGACAAACAGGTTCACTGGCTGCCTCCGTATCCCATTCGAGAAGAACAGCCACCGGCTCAGCCTCAGAAGAAGGAATGGGATCTTCTGTTTGCAGGAAAAGTAGACAGGGAGACAACACCGGCTCGTTATGAATTCCTCAAGGAACTAAAAGCACGCTTCCCGAATCTTGAAGTAAGACAAGGGACATTTGAAGAGCTCTTTCCGCGCGCCAGAGTCGTCCTGAATATTGCCGAACATGGCGATCTCAATTTTCGCGTATTTGAAGCACTGGCTACCGGGGCCTGTCTGGTCACGCCAGAAATCGGGCACGGACAATCACTGCTCTTCACCAATGGAGAGCATCTCGTGACGTACCCGCCCAACGATATGGATCAGCTCATAGCAACGGTTTGCGAGCTGCTGGATGACGATTTGCGAAGAGATGCGATAGCCAAGGCAGGATTGGACGAGGTCAATGCGAAGCATCGCCCTATGCACCGGTTCAAGACACTCATGGATGCCTTAAACGCCATTTCAGCAGACGATGTGCAGTCTCGGCTCAATAAAGCGAATACGATCCACACCAAATATCTCAAGTTGCTGTATCTGCATCTGGCCGAGGCATACGCGGACACCAAGCTGGGCAACGAATATCTGAAAGCGGCCCTGAACAAGTAGACCGTCCTCAATACTCGCCGTTCAAGTTCGGCATTTTCCTTTCTTTCTTGCGCTGACTCGTTTGCTGTTTCCGATCCAGTCGCCGCCGCTTGGACGACTTGGGAATCGCGGTTTCCCTTCGACGAATCACCGGCTTAAGCGCCCATTGCATGAGTTCGATAAACCGCTCAATGGCAGAATCCTTGTTGGATTTCTGGCTGCGAAATTTCTGACTGGTCACTCGCAACACACCACGTTTATCCACCCGCCGACGTAGCTTGCCCTTGACCGCCACCTTCTGTAATTGGGTCAAACTTGAGGATTTATCCACATTGAAGAGTAAGGTTACCCGCGTATCAGCCGTGTTGACATGCTGGCCTCCTGGGCCGGAACTTCGGCTCGTGATGAAACGTATCTCTTCATACGGGATGACTATGTTTTCTGTTATGCGCAGCATGGGGTAAACCTGCCATGGGGGGCTTTGTGGTGCAAGTGGTCTTTTTTCGGAGACGAAGTACCGAAGCCGGTTATTGATCGGGAGATTTGGAAGCTGATTTTCGGATGGACAAGATGGGAAGGAATGTTTCCTTTTATGGATTCACTGCGTGCATTCGCAGTGGAGGGACAAACGGTATTGTTGCAAAGGTTTCGCCTTTACGGCGACCTATTTTTTGCGGGGCGGCAAAAAGGAGGCAAAAAACGCCTTTTGGGGCTGTGAGCCTGATAACTATAGAGGACTTTTGGGGGGCAATGCTATTCTTCATTCAAAGACGAAAACCGCGGCCATCCCTTGATCGGAAAGTGTAGAAGAGAAGAAGACTTTCCTTATGGATTCACTGCGTGCATTCGCAGTGGAGGAACAAACGGCATTGTTGCAAAGGTTTCGCCTTTACGGCGACCTGCTTTTTGCGGGGCGGCAAAAAGGAGGCAAAAAACGCCTTTTTGGCTGTGAGCCTGATACCGGACCCAAGAGCCTGTACGCGGCTTCACTGCCCGACAGATTTGTCTGTTTGAAACAGACTGCGGTCGGGCCACGCTACGCCGCGCGGGACAGGCTCTAAGGTCCGGTATCAATTGATCGTCGTTGTAAGATGCTGTTCGGTGTAGGTGAAAGGTTTTAATTTTTTGTCCTTCGATAAACATAAAGGGCTTTGGGGTGCACCGCACCCCAACACCGCTCTTCCTTCGAAGACGATTTCTTCCCCCCTTCCAGCCGAAGACCGGACTCAGCCCTTGATCGGAAGGCTTAGAAGCTGACAGCTCGCAGTGGCAGCGTCTTGTTCGGAATTGCACTGGAGCGAAGCGGAAGAACGTGATTCCGAAAGCTGCGTGCGGTGATCAGCTTCTTGCCGCCGATCACAAGGCGGCCAAGCTAGTAAGGGGCTTTTTTTCGGCCCTTTTTTTGCCCCAACAAAAAAACGGCCCCCGCCGGGAGGGCATGGAGAACGTTGGGTGCTTCAGCACCCAACAACGGCTCTCGCCGAAGGCGCCATCTTCCAATAAAAAGGCCGCTTACAAAGCGGCCCCTCCTTATTCCTTCTCTCCACCCCAAAAAAACAAAGCCCTTACCTCTTCCCCCTCCCGCACAAGCCATCCACTCATTACTCATTGACACCCACGAACAAATCTCTACAATCCGCGAACCAAAACCAAACACGAGGGAATACTATGTCTCAAACATGCCCATGCGGTTCAGGCAAAGAAACTGCCCAATGCTGCACCCCCTATATTTCCGGTGAGGCCGTCGCGCCTACAGCCGAAGCGCTCATGCGCGCCCGCTATTCTGCTTACGTGCTCAACGAACTGGACTACCTCAAGGTCAGCCTCGCTCCCGAGACACAGGAAAGCCATGACGAAGAGTCTGTCCGCGAATGGTCTGAAAAGGCTGAATGGCTGGGACTGACCATCCATGACACCTGGGCCGGTCTTGAAGAAGATACCGACGGCATCGTGGAGTTCTCTGCCAACTACGCCATAGACGGCGAAGAACTGTCACACCGTGAGCGCAGTCATTTTCGCAAGGAAGATGGTAAATGGTATTATGTAGATGGCGACATGGTTTCCGGTCCGCCAGTTCGCAAGGAACCCAAGATCGGCCGCAACGAGCCGTGCCCCTGCGGTTCCGGGAAAAAATATAAGAAGTGTTGCGGCCGCTAATTCAGACGACCGTTAGCCACAGGCTGGATTCAAATGGCCCTTTCCGCCACCGGAATGGGCCAGCCAGCTATTTCATCAGTTTGCACCGACACATACACGCCGGACAACGCGCTTTACAGCGACTTCTTCAACGATACAGACTCATTGCACAAGGTCCGCATAGCCCGCTTTATTCCAGTCTTATCAATGCCAAGCATCGCACGAAGCTCTTTTTGCGTGCCATGTTCAACAAACTCATCCGGTATGCCGAGTTGACGAATAACCTTGTCTTGCAGGGCGTCGTTGGCTGCCAGCAACTCAAGAACAGCTGACCCAAAGCCTCCGGCCTCGGCGTTCTCTTCCACCAGCAGAATACGATCAAATCGCTCCGCCAGTTCCAGTAACTGCTTGTCCGGCAACGGCTTGACGAACCGGGTATTGAACACCGCCACGCTCATGCCGTCCTGCTCCAATTCCATGGAGGCTTCCACGGCAGGATAGACGCGCGAACCGATGGTGATGATGACGCCGTCCTTTCCGTCGTGCATAAGCTCACCCTTGCCGATGGCAATTTTGCGGGGCGTCTTGGACACCTTGGCTCCGACGCCGGTACCGCGAGGATACCGCATGGCGCATGGGCCGTCATAGGCAAAAGCCGTAGCCATCATCTGGGCCAACTCGGCTTCATCCTTGGGTGCCATGACTACGAGGTTCGGGATATGCCGCAAAAAGCTCATGTCGAATGCGCCGTGGTGTGTAGCTCCGTCTTCGCCGACAAGACCACCGCGATCAAGAAAGAGGTTCACATTCAGGTTCTGCAAACAGACATCGTGGATGATTTGGTCATAGGCACGTTGCATAAAGGTGGAATAGATAGCCACCGCTGGTTTGAAACCCTGTGTCGCCAATCCGGCGGCAAATGTGACCGCATGCTGTTCACAGATACCCACATCGACGAACCGCTCAGGGAACTGCGCATGGAAACATTCCGTGCCGGTGCCTTCGGGCATGGCAGCAGTAATGGCCATGATGGATTCATCCTTCTCGGCCAGAGCGCACAGAGTGGAACCGAAAATGGACGTATAGGAAGGCAGACCGGAACCGGAGAACTTACGGGCCAGACCAGTTTCCGGAATGAACTTGCCCACCCCATGGTAATGGGACGGATCAGATTCCGCCGGTTCGTAACCCTTGCCCTTCTTCGTCAGAACATGCACGAGTACCGGCTTGTCGAGCTTCTTGATCTCTTCGAAGACCTTGACCATCGTCGCCGTGTCATGTCCGTCGATGGGGCCGACGTAAGTGAAATGAAATGCTTCGAACAAAATACCGGGAGTAAAGAAGGACTTCACTGAATCGCCATACCGTTTGGCATACCCGGCCAGATCATCACCAATCTTGGGGATGGTTCCGAGCAACCCTTCCACGTCACTCTTCAACCGCTGCAAAAACGGCGTGGTCATCTTGCGGCTCAGGAACTGAGACAGCGCGCCAACATTCTTGGAAATGGACATCTCGTTGTCGTTGAGGACAACCACCATTTTTCGACCGAGGTCACCCGCCTGGTTCAATCCTTCAAAAGCAAGCCCTGCAGTCAGGGAGCCATCACCGATAACCGCAATAACTTCATGGTCATCCCCCTTGAGGTCACGCGCCATGGCCATACCAAGCGCTGCGGAAATGGACGTGGAGGAATGGCCCACACCAAAATGATCGTATTGAGACTCAGCCATGCGGGGGAACCCGCTGAGACCGCCCTTCTGACGCAGAGTAGAGAACTCCTTGACCCGCCCTGTCAGGAGTTTATGCGCGTATGCCTGATGTCCCACGTCCCAGACCAGCTTGTCTTTATCAAGGTCATAGGATTTGAACAGGGCAAGAGTCAGCTCGACAACGCCAAGACACGGCGCGAGATGGCCACCGTGATCTGATACCTGACTGATAATGATATCGCGCAATTCCTGGGCAAGGACATCAAGCTCGTCGCCTTCCAATATCTGAACATCATGAGGCTTATTTATTTTAGACAGAATCTCTGTCTTCATTGGATCTTTTATCATAAGGCAAAAAGTTTAGTCCAATCAGTACACCCTGTCCACTATGTATCGGGCAAGTTGTTCAAGAAAGTCCTTTTCCGCCCCGGTACAATTCGAAAGATGTTTCAAGGCGATCTCGATTTGCTGCGATGCCAGTTGTTTGCTTTTCTCAAGCCCAATCAGCGACGGGTAAGTGGACTTGCCCATTGCTTCGTCGCTGCCCGCCGGTTTGCCCAGCGTCTCGGTATCGCCGACCACATCGAGAACGTCGTCCACAATCTGGAAAGCCACACCAATGGATTTGCCGAATTCTCGGGCACTGTCGATATCGGCCTCGCCCGCGCCGGACAGGATCGCCCCGCACTCGCAGGCGGCGGTAATGAGTGCGCCGGTTTTCATGGCATGCATTTTACGCAGAGCATCAAGGGGCACGTCATTCCTGCCCGTAAACTCCATATCTACAGCCTGACCTCCGACCATACCGCCGGAGCCAGCCGCCGTAGCCAGCACATAAATGGCGCGCAGGACGCGATCAGCGGGAAGTCCCTTGACGATGGACGCGGCACTCATCAATCCAAAGGCTTCGGTGAGCAGGCCGTCACCGGCCAGAATAGCCGTAGCTTCATCAAACTTTTTATGGTTGGAGGGCTTGCCGCGCCGCAGGTCGTCATCGTCCATGGCAGGGAGATCATCGTGAATCAGGGAATACGTGTGGATACACTCAAGTGATGCCGCAAAAGGCATGACCTTGTCACCCATTGCCTCATCATCGGGGGCCAGCATCGTTGCCCAGGACAGGATCAACACCGGGCGAAGCCGCTTGCCGCCCGCCAGCAGAGAATACTCCATTGATTTGAGCAGGCGCGGGGGGATACCCCGGTCCTTCATACACCCGGCAAGAAACGACTCAACAGTTTCAGCTCGCTGTGCCAATTGCTCCTTGAAATTTATCATGTCCCCTCCGCATCATCGCCGAGCGCACTCAGCGCATCGAATTCCCTGATCAGCCCTTCGGACACGATCCTGACTTCATTGCGGGCGTTCTCCAGCTGGGAGCCGCACCCTTTAACCAGTTCAAGACCTTCCTTATACAAGGCAACGCCTTCTTCCAGAGGCAGATCACCGCGCTCCAGCTTTTCGACCACAACCTTGAGCCGTTCCAGCTTCTTTTCAAACGTATCTTTTGCCATATTCAGCTCCATGAAATCACATTCAGGTCAGATGAGTCGCTGCCAATATCACCGGGGATACCAGTAGCTCAGAGCGATCAAACCGGTCACAACCGGCCAGCCGATTCCCTCTTGAAATCATGACCGACAAACAGATGACTACCAGGGCGACAGCGCCGAGCAGCATCCTATCGATCAGCGTGCAAGCCATCAATCCATCCTATCTGCGGCATGGTATCGGCATTTATATCAAACAACGGCTCCGGGTCCACGACCTGTCCCTGAACAAAGGTTGCCAGATGGAGATGCGCGCCATTCACTCTGCCGGTGGCACCCGAGAGACCTATCTTCTGGCCGGATGCCAGCATATCGCCTTCTTTAACCAACACCTTGGACATATGGGCGTACATGGAGACAAAGCCGTTTCCATGATCAACGTATATACAGTTTCCAGCATAGTAGAAGCTGCCCTTCAGGACAACTCTTCCGGCAGCCATGGAATACAGTGGTGTTCCTTCCCAGGCACGAAAATCCAGCCCGGTATGACGACTCGCCGTGTCCCCGTTGAATATTCTATACAATCCGAACCGGCTGAGCATCTTGCCCTTGGCAGGCCGGGAAAACGGAAGTCTCCAATAGCGTTCTGGAGATACCGTATTGATCGCCGTCATGATGAGTTCCCGCTCCTGCGCGATTCTCTCCAACGCCTTCTTGGGCGGCTTGACCATCTTCGGCGGGACCGACAATGTCTCCTTGCCCCATGGCGACTCGACCACACTGACATCCTTGGAAAACCGATACGTGTGGCCCCAGAAGGAAGCCGTAACGTCAATGGGGTACACCCCAAGTTCCCCGCGCAAACCGATTCCTAGATACACCAAGGCATGATATTTGCCACCGTTTTGGGTGATTGCCGGTCGCACTTCACGCCCATTCCACGCAACCACCACATCGTCCAGGGGATACCATGAGGTCACATTGACAAGCAGCGGCTTGCCCACCCCAATGGTATCCGGTGATTCAATCTCGACCATCCCGGCAGCACCAACAAGGACGGGACACAGGAGGCACACAACAACAATCGTCAGGCATAGCCCGCGTGAAAAGACGGAAATATTTTTCATGAAGTCCAAACTTTAGTTCAGTAATTTATCGGCGCTGTTGTCAAAAAGCGGTTGGGGATCAACCAATTCACCGAGCACGGAAAGAGAAAAGTGCAGATGCGGTCCTGTAGCACGTCCGGACATACCGGACAGCCCGATTGCCTGACCGCGCTGAACGGTATCACCCTCTTTGACAATGGGCTTAGACAGGTGAAAATACATGCTCACAACACCGTTACCGTGGTCGATATACACAGAGTTGCCCGCGTAATAATGATCGCCCACCAGAACGACCAGGCCGTCGGCCACGGACTTCACCGGGTTGCCCATGGGAGAACGCATGTCCTGCCCTCGATGCGGGTTCTTGGGTGTGCCGTTGAGAATTCGTTGCAGACCGTAGGTGCTGGAAATTTCTCCATCAACAGGGCGTTGCAACGGCAACTTCCAGAGCCGCTTGGGCGTCACCGTATTCTTGGCCGCCGAGGTCTGCTCACGCTCCTTGGAAATCCGATCATATACGTCCTGAGGCGGCGTCACCATGGAAGGCGGCAAGGTCAATTCCTGTTTGGGATATTCCTTGCTCGTAACCTGAACCGAACGGCGCAAGGTGTTTTCCTTGCCGTCTACCGAAGCAATGACAGACAGATCCTGTTTGCCTGCCTTTGTATCCAGCACATCAGAACCGAGCATGACCAGCGCGACATGCCGATTGTTCCAGACGGAAATGGACGGTTCCACTTCCTTGCCAAGCCAGTACACGGACACAGAATCCAGCGGCTGATCAGATGTCAGACGTACCAAAAAAGGCTGTCCCACCCCTATGCGCGCAGGTGCAGCCAACACCAGGGCAGACCCGCTGTTTACCGGGGTTGCCTTCTCGGCAGCACCGGCATCCTTGGGCAGAACAAACACCCCGTCTCCTTCTTCCAACCCGAAATCCTGGGCAGTCACGGAAACAGGAACAAGCGGAAGAGTCATTGAAACAACCAGGAAGAGGAGAAGGAAAATCCGTTTCATAAATATACCTATTGGTCTGAAGATGTGTCGTCGGTCACAACGGCGTTCACTGAGCCGCCCTTGATTCTGATATCAAGCCCGTCGCCCTTCGTCACCCCTTTCGGGTCACGTAAAATTTCACCGGTCCGATTCACACGCACCAACGCATACCCTCGTTCAAGTGGCCCCTCGGGATCAAGGCCGTGCAACGCTGTCTGCAACAGGCTAAATTCCTGCGCCTTGCCTTCGCTGAACCGATGTGCTCCCTGAGTCAGCCTATGCGCCAGCCCAGCCACTTCTGCGGCCAAACCATCCATCTGCGCCATGCCGAACGTTCGATTCAATCGATCAGTTATCCGCACGACACCATCGACATGATCATGGAAATGATCCAATCCAGCGCCCTGAAGTCGAGCCGACAACGACGTAAATTGATCTTCCATACGTTCCAACCGCCGTTCAGGCGACAGCCACACAAGCGCCTTGCGCAAATGTTCAAAATCAGTCCCCTTGCCGAGCAGCCAGTTCGCATATGCACGCCCCAGCCCCATATCAAGAACGTCCAGCTTCTGCGCCAATGTCTCACGCCGGGGCCACAACTCCTGCGCCGCATGGCTCGGTGTAGCAACTCGCTTGTCTGCCACAAAATCTGCTATGGAAACATCCGGTTCATGCCCCACGCCGGACACTACCGGCAATCTGGCGCGATAGATGGCATCCGCCACAGGCTCGGTGTTGAAGGCCCACAAATCTTCCAACGACCCACCGCCGCGAATGAGCACGGCGACCTCGGCCCAGTCGTCCGCATCCGCCGAATCCAGTGCCGCCGCTATCTGCTGCGGAGCCTGGTCACCCTGCACCAGCGAAGGGTAAATTCGTATCTCCGCGCCAGTCCCACGCGTATCGGCAATGCGCAGAAAATCCCGAATCGCCGCGCCGGATGGCGAGGTGATAACGGCTACCCGCTTGGGATTATTCGGCACAGCGATCTTGCGATCTTCATCGAAGTATCCCTTATCGGCAAGTTTCCGTTTCAGCGCCTCGAACGCCACGGCCAGGTCGCCAACGCCCTGATCCTGCACCAACTCAGCCACCAGTTGATACTGTCCGCGCGGCTCATACACATTGAGTCGACCTGCGCACAGCACCTCCATGCCGTCTTCCAATCCGCTTCCGGTCAAGGCGGTCGCGCCCTGCTCTTCCTCTATCTCGCCAGTTAATGGATTCACGCGTTCTTCTCCGCGAGTCACCGGCTGGGTAGACCGTTGCGAAGACTTGAACCAGACCACGGACAAGGCTGCATCGCCATCGGTCAGCGTAAAGTACACATGTCCACTGGCGGGACGCGCAAGGTTGGTCACCTGACCGCGCACCCAGACAAACGGAAATTCCGCCTCAAGAAGTGCCTTGACGGATTTGGTGAGTTCGCTGACTGAAAGAATATTGGACAATGGATGCCTCCGACGGCCCTTTCCAGGGGACCAGAAAACCCTTTGGATAGGTTTCTCTGGACTCTCCTAAACTGTATGTGTGCGCTTCGCGCAAAGTGTAACAAAAACGCAGCGGGGAATTCAGCCTGCTATTGCTCCGCAACAATGGCTGCACCTGCGCCGATCATGATGGACCCGGCGGTGCGGTTGGCTATTTTCCAGACGCGGTTTGATCGTATTGCTGTACGCCCTCTGCCAGCAAGCCATGCGTAGGTGGCGAGGACCATGAAAACCGTGGGAATGATGATGGATACGACAAGAACGATATCCACGGCGGTCAGTTCCGACATATGGACGAATCCGGGCAGAAAGCCACAATAAAAAGCAATGACCTTGGGGTTACCGAGAGAAACGCACAGACCTGCCAGAAAACTGCGTCTACCGCGAACCGGCGCACATGCAGTATCCTGCTCTGTCGGCGGCTTGGCCATCCACGCCTTGACGCCCATATACACAAGATAGGCAGCACCTACCCACTTGAGGACGGCAAACCACGGACCGATCTGAGAAGAGACCCACCCAAGGCCGAACAGTGCTGTAAGCAGATACACCAGATCACCGCATGCCAGACCAGCCGCGTATCCGACTCCGGTCTTAAAACCACGAGACAGGGATTGAGCCACAAGAGCCGAGACTCCCGGCCCTGGGATGCTCGCAAAAACAAAGGTGGCGAATGCCAAGGCAATTCCACTTTCAATCGTCATTTTCTCTCTCCATTTCCATGTATCTTGCCATTAAACGCATATCACCCCACGGACCGGACAGCCAATAAAAAAGGGACACTACTTCCGAATGAAAAGAGAAGATGCCTTCGGCGAAAAGTGTTTCAATTTATGAAGAGGGATATCGTAATTCCGCCCCCTCCATCCGCCGCGTGCAGCAAAAAAAGAAAGTCCGGCGCGGAGGCTCCGCGCCGGACTTGTCAGTCATATATGCGATCAGAACCTATTTCAATTCAAGGCCCCAATTATTCCAGATTTCCTTACGCCATGCGGCGAAGGCTTCACCGAAACCGTCGAGCGGCAATTCGATTTTTTCGCCAGTCTTGCGATCCTTGGCTTCCACGATGCCGTTCTTAAGCCCTTTGCCACCGAGAACGAGCTGCATGGGGTAGCCAATGAGATCGGCCTCGGCAAACTTGACGCCCGGACGTTCCTTGCGGTCATCATAAGCGGCGTCCACACCGAGTCCCATGATCTCTGAATACAACTCCTCGGCCTTATCAGCCACATCCTGATCCTTGCCGCCGAGAGAAATCAGACAGACCTCGAACGGTGCGATGGACGGCGGGAAACAGCAACCGTTTTCGTCGTTATTCTGCTCAATGGCGGAAGCCACGATACGGGAAACACCAATGCCGTAGCAGCCCATGATCATGGGCTTGGTCTTGCCGTTTTCGTCGAGGAAAGTGGCTTCCATCTTCTCGGAGTATTTCACACCAAGCTTGAAGACATGACCCACTTCGATTCCTTTGGTGAACTCGATTGCGCCACCGCACTCGGGACACGCATCGGTCGACTCGATAACACGCAGGTCAGCGTATTTCGTAATGGTGCAGTCGCGGCCAAGAGACAGATGTTTCACATGGGTATCACCCTTGTTGGCGCCGGCTACCCAGTCGGTTGCTGCACACAGTTCATGGTCTGCGTAAATGGGCACGTCCTTGTCCAGACCGGAAGGACCGGCAAACCCAACAGGCGCGTTGGTCAGCTTCTTGACCAGTTCCTCATCTGCCAACTCGATTTCGTTGCCGCCGACAAGGTTGCGCAGCTTAATATCATTCAGTTCACGATCACCGCGCACCAGTGCGGCCACTGGTTCGTCGTCGACAACGAACAGCAGCGTCTTGACCAGCTTGCTCGGGTCCACCCCGAGGAAGTTGCAAACTTCTTCTACTGTATGCTGACCGGGGGTATCCACAGCTTCCATGGCCGGACAGTCGGCGTTAGTCATGTCATCGCCAGCAGGTGCGGCAACCTTGGCTTTTTCCAGATTCGCACCAAACTCGCACGACAGACAGGAGGCGATAGTGTCCTCGCCGGTATCGGCAAGCACCATGAACTCGTGTGAGAAATCGCCACCAATGGCCCCGGAATCCGCCTGAACCGGCTTGAACCGAAGACCAATGCGGGTAAAAGCCTTTTTGTAGGCTTCAAACATCTCGAAATATGATTTTTCTGCGCCTTCCTCATCTTTGTCGAAAGAATAGGCGTCCTTCATAATAAACTCACGACCGCGCATGAGGCCGAAGCGGGGGCGAATTTCATCACGAAACTTGGTCTGAATCTGGTACAGATTGACCGGCAACTGCTTGTAGGACTTGATATCGCCGCGCACCAAATCGGTAATGACTTCTTCATGCGTGGGTCCGAGACAATAATCACGACCGTTGCGATCATTCAGACGAAGCAGTTCCTTACCGTAGTAGTCCCAACGACCGGTCTCAACCCACAGGTCGGCAGGCTGCACCATAGGCATGAGCACTTCCATGGCCCCGGCACGGTCCATTTCCTCGCGCACGATGGCGGCGACCTTGTTAATGGAGCGAAGGCCGAGCGGCAGGTAATTGTAGATGCCGCTGGTGAGTTTGCGGATCATGCCCGCACGCATCAAAAGCTTGTGGGAGACAACCTCGGCGTCTGCCGGGTCCTCCTTGATCGTCGGGATGTAGTAACGGGAAAGACGCATATTTCTATTTTCTCCTTTCTTCCAGGAACATATTAATTTCTTTCATGAATTCAGGCAGTAAATTTTCATTGCCCTTGACCTTGCGCACCACTTCTCCCTTACGGAAGATGATGCCCAGGTCACGGCCTCCTGCAATGCCTATGTCAGCCTCCCGAGCCTCGCCGGGACCATTGACCACGCACCCCATGACCGCCACGGTGAAAACTTCCTCTACTCCACGCAGAGCTTCTTCCACCTTCTCGGCCAATTGAATCAGTTCAATCTCGGTACGTCCGCAGGTCGGACAGGATATAATCTCCGGGCCGCGTTCACGCAAGCCCAGACTGCGCAGGATTTCATAAGCCACACCGATTTCGGCAACAGGATCATGCGTGAGTGACACGCGCATGGTGTCGCCTATGCCTTCTGACAGCAAAAGACCCAATCCGACGGCTGACTTGACTGCGCCACGCACCAGGGTTCCGGCCTCGGTGATACCGATATGCAGTGGATAATCCACTTTCTGGCTCATAAGCCGATACGCGGCTACGGTGTTCAGGACCGATGACGTCTTAAGAGAAATTTTAATATCATTAAAACCACGTTTTTCCAGCATGGCAACATGACGAAGACCGGATTCGACCATGGCCTCGGGGGTGGGACCACCGAACTGCCGAAGCAGGTCTTTTTCCAATGACCCACCATTGACGCCGATGCGAATAGGGACGTTGTTACCCATGGCTGCACGAACCACGATGTCCACCTTCTGCTCGTCACCGATATTGCCGGGGTTGATTCGCAACCCTTCGAAACCAGCCTCCACGGCAGCCAAAGCCAGTCGATAATCGAAATGTATATCCGCTATGAGCGGCACAGGAGATTGTTCGCGAATATCCTTGAGTACGGCGGCAGCCTTGTCGTCCGGCACGGCCAGACGCACGATCTCACACCCGGCCTCGGCCAGTTGATTGATCTGCATCACCGTCGCGATAACGTCACGGGTGTCGGTATTGCACATGGACTGAACTCGGACAGGGTTGTCCCCGCCGATGCCCACCGCTCCTATATTGAGAACTCGTGTTTGCTTACGCTGCATAAGGATTGGCACGTTACGCAATTTCCCCATGCAAGCCAAGTGTCGTCAACAGGAGAATATGCGAACAGTTGTACGCAATATTATAATAGTATAACACTATAGCAATCTATACATTCTACACACTAAGAATATTCAGCCAAGACAGTGAGGGTTATTCATGAAACTGAACGTAAGAGCAAAAATTCTCCTTTCCTTCGTTGTGTCTCTCATTCTTTTGTGCACGGCGATCCTGACAGTCAGCCTGACATCCATTTATACCGACTCTGTGGATTACAGCACGACATCAGCAGCCGGCCAGCTTGAGCACATTGATGGCACGATCTCGATGTACATACAGGAGACGCTCAACAACACTGTCATGATGGCAGAAGATCCACGAACACGAAGGGTCGATGAAATCCTGACCAACTATCTGGACAAAAACAAAGAATACACAACGGTCGACCCCATCCCCGAAGATATTCTCGGCCAGGACATCCGCGGCTTTTACAAAATGATCCTCAGTTCGCACAAGAGTTACAAGGACTGTTATATTGGTACCAGCAACGGGGCTTTCATCATCGGTGGCAGCGACCCACTCCCAGCCGGATACGACCCTCGCCAACGCCCATGGTACAAAACCGCTGCAGCCACCCCTGACAAAGCCATAATTTCTGAAGCCTACGTTTCAACCACTGGTGAAGCCATGATCAGTACAGGCAAAGCCGTACTTGAAGGCGGAAAAGTGTTGGGTGTCACAGCCATGGACCTTTCACTGTCACAGCTCACCAAACTCATTGAGCAGGTCAAACTTGGCGAAACCGGTTATGTCATGATGGTGCAGGACGATGGAGTTGTCATTGCCGACCCGAAAGAGCCGAACAACAACTTCAAGAAAATTGGCGAACTCAACGACGCACTTTACGCTAAGGCCTTCGGCATGGACAGCGGAGACACCGAAGGGACCATCAACGGCGTCAAATACATGGCCGTTGTCCACACGTCCCCGGCTCTCAAATGGAAATTCATAGCCTTTATCGAAACAGCGGAAATCATGGCACCGGTCTGGTCAAACGCCACCAACGCCACCATCCTTTCACTCCTGGCTCTGATAGTCATTGCCGTCAGCATGTGGTTCTACATGAACAATTTGCTTATCAAGCCGCTGGCAGAAATTGTGAACATTCTGACTCATGCGTCCGGCGGAGATTACACTCTCCGGGTTCAAGCGAACCGCAAGGATGACATCGGTGATATTTTCAACGCCCTGAACACCATGTCCGACAAGCTCTCCGAGGTCGTGGGAGAAGTCGTGGACGGCAGCTCAAAAGTCGCCTCCGGCAGTGAAGAGCTTTCCGGCACATCACAATCCCTGTCTCAGGGAGCCACGGAACAGGCTGCTTCGTTGGAAGAAGTCTCAGCCTCGATGGAAGAAATGGCGTCCAATATACGCGCCAACGCCCACAATGCCCGGGAAACCGAATCCATTGCCAACAGGGCTTCAGACAATGCCCGTATAGGCGGTGCGGCGGTCACGGAGACCGTGTCGGCCATGCAGGAAATTGCAGAAAAAATCTCCATTGTTGAAGATATTGCACGCCAGACCAACCTGTTGGCCCTCAACGCAGCCATTGAAGCAGCGCGTGCAGGAGAACACGGCAAAGGATTCGCAGTTGTGGCTGCAGAAGTTCGCAAACTCGCAGAACGAAGTGGTCACGCCGCCGCAGAAATCAGTGACCTGTCCTCCTCCAGTGTGGAAGTAGCGGTCAAGGCCGGCGACATGCTCAAGGAAATGGTTCCTGACATCGAAAAGACCGCTGAACTCATTCAGGAAATTTCTGTTGCCAGCAACGAGCAGAACTCGGGCGCTGAACAGATCAACACAGCCCTCCAGCAACTGGATCATGTGGTTCAGCAGAACGCCGCAGCCTCCGAAGAAATGGCCTCCACATCCACTGACCTGGCCAGCCAGGCTCACGGATTGCAACAGATCATTTCATTCTTCAAGGTACAGCAGAAGAACGCATCCTTCAGGCAGCCCAATGTTACCGTAACAAGGCAGCAAACCGCCAAACAACTGCCGCAAACCGCGCCCAAGTCATCCGCAACAGGTGGATTTGACATGGCCATGGGCGAACCGGATGACACTGATTTCGAACGGTTCTAGTCTCTCCCCTGCACACACAACAAAAGCGGCCCTGTTTCTTCATGAACAGGGCCGCTTCTTTGCGGAAAAGGTCACTTCTTGACTACTTCGCGATATAGGTGAGACATGCCCCGACGATAATGAGAGATACACCCAAGACTCGCGGAAGGGACAATGATTCACGCAGCACCAGCCACCCCAACCCGACGCCGACGACAAGACTCACTTGTCGCAAAGCTCCAACATAGGTGACCTTGCCCATATTCAGGGCCATCAGCATGAGCACGAACGAGAGCGTATTCAGTACGGACACAGTAAGGATGCTCCACCTGTTTCGCTGCCACTCCTCCTTGACAATACGCCTATCAAGCCGCCGCAGCGATGGCAAAAAGTACGCGCAGGATGCCAACGTGTAGCAATACATATAAATAAACGGGTGAATATGTCGTACGGATTCTTTGCCCCACAAAGTATACAAAGCCACGGTAAACGCCGCGCAGAGCGCAAACAGCAGACCTGAATTACTGCTTTGTCGATTCCACGCCAAGTTCGACAGACTCACGCTCTTCAGTTGGACGACGAAAACGCCTACCGTCACGAGAATAACGGAACACCAACCGATGACATCAATTCGTTCCTGAAAAAAGAAATAGGCCAAAAAAGGCAGGAACAGTGTACTGGAGCGTGACACAGGGTATGCAATGCTAAGATCAAGCCGTTTGTAGCTATTGGCGAGACAGAAATAGTTCACCACGGAAAGCAGCGTGCCGACACCTGCATACCACAGAGACGCCGGGTCAAGTCCCCATACACTGACAGCGGCAATGAACGGAATCAGGTAGATAACGGGTTCAGCCAGTTTGCTCAGACCGAGAAAGGCGTCCTTGTTCTGAGCGCGCTTCAAAAGGAAATTCCAGTATCCATGTGCTATGGATGAAAGGATAACGAGAAAGAATGGAAGTTCCTGCATGCTTCTTCGACATGGTCCCGGTTTGGATTAAACAGCTGCTCCCGCATTTCCCATAGATCTTACCGAAGATAAAGACGCTCAGCCATTTAAGCAACATCAGAAGCCAACGTTCCGGCATGACTCTTTACAAGAAAAGCCCCCTGCCTGAGCAGGGGGCTTTGTAATCATCATTGACGAAGATCTATTTATCTTCAGTCTTCTTCTTGGCTTCAGGCTGCTCAGCTTTTTCAGCCTTGGGTGCCGCTTCAGCACTGGCAGCAGCTTTTTTCTTTTTCGGTTTGGGCGGAGTGCCCTGCTCGATCCAGGTGATCTTTTCGGTCATGGGCTTGCGGTGCACATCCTTCATGGTCAGGCATTTTGTCGGGCAATTATCCCGGCAGTAGCCGCAGGAGATACAGGCGTGCGGATCGCACTGCCATGTACCTGCCGTCTTGTCCACGGAGATGCACTGACTGGGGCATTTACGTTCGCACATGCCGCAGAAAATGCACTTTTCGATGTCGATAACCAATTCGCCTCGGAAGTTGGGAAACGGCTCACGCACAACAAACGGATAGTTGCGGGTGGCAGGCTTCTTCAACAGGTTCTTGACGACTGTAGGTGTAAACAGCATGTCAACTCTCCTAGCGTTCGGTGCAGCTAATGCACGGGTCAATGGCCAGGATGATGACCGGCACGTCAGCCAGTTCACAACCCGGAAGCATGTGCAGGAGCGGCGGAATGTTCGCAAATGTGGGGGTGCGGATACGCAGCCTGTCCAGATGCTTGGTACCATTGCCCTTGATATAGTAGACGCATTCGCCACGCGGCTGTTCCACACGCATGTAGACTTCGCCTTCCGGCGGATTGCCCTTGACCTTGACAGCAATCTCACCCTCAGGGAGCTTGCTGATGGCCTGACGGACCAGGTCGATGGACTGGATCACTTCGCGGAAACGAACCGTGGAACGAGCCCAACAGTCGCCGGACGTCTCAATGACCGGCTCGAAGTCCAGCTCGGAGTAGGCGCCGTAACCAATCATGCGCATATCAGATGCGACACCGGAACCACGCAGGGTAGGACCGGCTGCGCCGAGGAGATATGCATCTTCCTTGGACATGAAACCAACACCAACGGTACGGGCTTTGACCGAATAGTCGTTCATGATGGTGTCCTGCATGGCCTTGACTTCTTTCTCCACGATTTCCAACTCGGAAAGAATCCAGCGGATCTGATCGGGAGAAAGGTCGGCACGGACGCCGCCAATGATATTGACGGACACGATAACACGGCTACCGGCAGTGGCCTCATTGATGTCCATGATGCGCTCTCGCACCTTCCAGAACTGCATGAACAGGGACTCGAAGCCGAAAGCATCGGCGAACAGGCCCAGCCAGAGCAGATGGGAATGCATGCGGTGGAGTTCACTCCAGATGACACGCAGTACTTCAGCACGGTGCGGGACTTCAATGCCCATGAGTTCTTCGACAGACTGCGAATAGCAGGTGCCGTGAATCATGGAACAGATGCCGCACACGCGTTCACACACGGTGATCATCTGATGGAAGTCGCGGATGTCAGCCAGCTTTTCCAGACCACGGTGAACGTAGCCCAGTGCCGGAATGGCCTCCTTGACGATCTCGTCCTCAACCTTGAGGGTCAAGTGGACCGGCTCAGGGAGAACGGGATGCTGCGGGCCGAAGGGAATTACGGTAGTAGCCATTTCAGCCCCCTATTTCTTAGGCTCGATCTTGACGTTGGACACCAGGGGTACCTGGGTGACCTCGGGATCAAGATAGAGCGTACGGTTAAAGTCGAGAATCAGACCGTCGAACTTTACGTCCCACTGGTCGCGAATTTCGTTTTCCACCAGCAGTGCGGCGAAAAAGACACCGGAAATGCTGGGAATGGGCTTGGTCATATCGACGGAGAGTCGCAGATGGGTGTCCTCGTACTCCTTATCAAAATGATACAGAATACCGAGCTTGCCCTCGCCTTCCTGATATGTGGAAAGCGTGACGAACCGCTGTCCGTCGTTCTTCATGTTCATGACATCACCGACAATGGTGTCGATAGTCACGTCTATTACTTTACCTTTCATAGTATACCTCTGCGGACTGGCCTATTCGGCTTCTTCCACTTTTTGCGCAAACTTGGCCAGTCCAGCGACGACACCGTCGATGATGGCTTCGGGCTTTGCCGGGCAGCCGGGGACGTAAACATCCACCGGAATAACCTTGTCCACGCCGCCTACGACATTGTAGGCCTCGCGGAACACACCACCGGTATTGCCGCATGCGCCGATGGCGATGACAGCCTTGGGCTCGGGCATCTGGTCATACAGGTTCTTAAGAACCTTTTTGTTCCGATGATTAACAGTACCGGTAACCAACAGCACATCAGCGTGCTTGGGGTTGCCGACATTGATGATGCCGAACCGCTCCACATCGTACAGCGGTGTCAGGCAAGCCAGAACCTCGATGTCGCAACCGTTACAGCTACCGCAGTCAAAATGCATGATCCACGGAGACTTGGCGCGAGATTTCTTGATGAATGATCCAAACATGTTTTACCTCGCGTACAGCCAGATGAGATTGACGATAGACAGACCCATTCCAAGCAGCCAGACACGCTTGAGCATCCAGCGCCAGGTCATGCGGGCCATGGTGTTATCCACCAGGATTTCGAGCATGTAAGTGACCAGCAGCAGAACGGCCATCCAAACAACATTGGTGTGCCAGAAAACAGCGCACAGACCGAGAACCAGAACGGTCTCGTACCAGTGAGCGATTTCGACCAATGCCAGATACGGACCGGAGTACTCGGTGAGTACGCCTTTGACCAGTTCCTGATGTCCATGGTGAGACGTGGAGAAGTCAAACGGAGACTTTCTCAGTTTGATGGTCAGGGCGTAACCCAGAGCCAGATAGAGCAGCGGCATCTTGGAGATGAGCGGCATATCCTGGGACCAAACGGCGTCCAGAGAGAAGGAGCCGGTGACCATGTAGAAACCGACGAAGACCAGGATCAGAACCGGCTCATAAGCCAGGATCTGCATCAGTTCGCGCTGTGCACCCACCTGAGAATAGGGAGACTTGGAGGCCATGGCACCCATGACCAGGAAGACCGCACCAACGGCCTGCACGAAGAAGATGAGCAGAAGATCACCCTGGGCGAAGAACAGTGCCACAGAAACCGCGGCAGCGATCATATACACCCAGGCGCAGAGAATCTGCCACTGGTTGACTACAACTTTTTCTTTGCCGAACAATTTGGCCACATCATAAAAGGCCTGCATGATCGGGGGACCCTGGCGAGACTGAAACCATGCGGTGACACGTCTGTCCAGACCGGCGATAAGACCGCCCAGAAGCGGTCCGGCAACAAGGCCGATGAGAACGAGAATAAGAGTATCCATTAGATCGCCCCTCCCAACATAAGCACAATCAAAGCGATCGCGAGAGCGTTGAAGATAGGCGTGAGCTTGCCTTCAGCGAACAACTCGCCCAGGTACATGTTTCCAGCAGCAAACGGAACGTCGCCGTTCATGGGGCCGACATAGGTCCCGTCAACAGTTGAGTTTGCGCCGCCCAAATACGGAGGCATGATCTTGACCTTGCGGAAACCGGCAGCAGCCTTGGCAGCGAAAAGCACACCCAGACCCAACACCAGAAACAGCGGCACAACGGCAAAGGAGCCGGTGGCGGAATTCAGGGAGCCAAAGCTCACAGTGAACGGAGCCGCGCCGAGCCAGGGAGCCAGCATGGAATTATAGATCCACGGAGAGGCCAGGGACAGGACCACGGCACTCCCGCACAGCAGCATCAACGGCAGGCTGATGAGCATGGGCTGTGATTCAGTTTTGGAACCTTCTTCGCTGGAACCCATCATGGAACCACCCCAACGTGCCCAGTAGACGACCGTCAGCGCGGAACCCATTGCGAGCATGGTGACCACAAAGACGTTGGTGTCAGCACCAGCCTCGATTGCCATCCACTTGCTCATGAGCACACCGAATGGCGGCAGGAGCATGGTCAGGATACCGATGATGGTGATCAGGGCAGTGCGGGGAAGCTTGCCGTACAGACCGCGCATATCTTCGATGTCGCGAGAACCGATGGCCTGCTCGATGGTTCCCACACAGAGGAACAGCAAGGACTTGGATACAGCGTGGAACACGATCAACAAGACTGCGGCGGTCAGAGCCAGCGGAGTATTGATGCCCGCACAGCAGATGATCAGACCGAGATTTGAGATGGTGGAATACGCCAGGATTTTCTTACCATTGGACTGACCGATAGCCAGCGCCGCGCAGGTCACGAAAGTGAATGCGCCACAGATGGCGACACCAGTGGACAGGAATGTGTCGATGTACGCGGGAGCGAAACGCAGAACCACGAAAACACCGGCCTTGACCATGGTGGAAGAGTGCAGCAGCGCGGAAACCGGAGTCGGAGCGACCATGGCACCAAGCAGCCAGCTCTGGAACGGAACCTGAGCGGCTTTGGTGAAACCGGCAAGGCACAGGAAGCCAACACCAGTCACCATAAGCGCACCCTGAGGGCCGGCTGCCAGAATGGCAGATATGTCGAGAGTGCCCGTCTTCATGTAGACCAGCATCATGCCGACAACAAAAGCCAGACCGCCGAGAGCGTTCATCCACAATGCGCGGACAGCGTTCTTCGTGGCGATCTCGGTGGCATCGTGGCCGATCAGCATGAAAGAGCACAGCGTGGTGACTTCAAAGAAGAAGTACATCCACAGAATATTATTGGACAACACCAGACCGTTCATCGCGCCGAGAAACAGCACCAGGAAAAAGAAGAAACGCGGCTGGCGAGACTTCTTCAGATGCAGATGTTCCTCATGTTCCTTCATATAGGGAATGGCGAAGACACAGATCAAAGAACCAATGATGGAAATAACCAGAACCATGATCAGGGCAAGCTGGTCGCCCATGAGCGCAGGAACTGCTTCATGGTTGAGCATGACGATTTCAAACCACGCGAGCAATGCCGCCTGAGCCAGAGTGAACCCCTGGATCAACAAGCTTTTGTGCTTGAAACCATAAAAGAAAATGACACCCAGCAGAGCGAAATCCAGAACCGTAATCAGGAAATCGCTGCTGATGCCGAGGAATGAACCGACTGCAATCGGCTCAAAAGTCCCCTGCGTAAGCAGCCCCAGAGACGCAAGCGTCAGGACCACACCTGTACCGAGCACAGTCAGCTTTCGAACGGCGGAAGACCGAACGAAGTAGCAAACCAATGCTGCGGCCACTGGCAGGAGAATGAGAAGCAGTAGCAAATTCGACATGAAGACCTCGTTTCATAAGAATGGAGAACGAGTACAACAGACACGTGAAAATCCGGTTCACCTCCAACCGAATTTCAGTGCGAATGCACTTTACCCTTAGCCTAATAACCATGTGGTCTTATGGCAAGATCACTCTTTGGTCAAGGCCCAAACATCAAAAGAAGGGGCACAAATGCATACTAATAATTCGCTGATATATTGGAATAAAAGGCTCCCGTTACAGATCCTCAAATATATAGATACAAAAAAGTATGAAATATTGTGAATAAATTCTCAAGAAAATTCGACATATGAAAACAAGCAGCACCGATCGAAGATTTTCCTTGTGAAAATTAGAAGTATCCGAGGCTGGTCAATGTCGGCAAAACAGCTTCCTTGGAGTCGTCACGCCCTGAACGTTCCCCCCCCGCGCCATCGGGCCGTTTCGTGCATGGCTTGCACCCAAGAGATCGATACCCTTGTTCGTAAAGTTCACAATGTGGAAGATTGAAACGGGCATGGAACGCCCATATGTCGGTTTCAGTCCACTCAAGAATGGGATTTATCATATAATGAGGGGGATCATTACGCTGTTCTTCTGATAGACGTCCGGCCCGATCAGGATGTTCGTCGAAGCGGATACCAGTCAAAACGTGAGTGGCCCCTGTTTCCACAATGGCTCGCTTGAGCGGCTCCACTTTCAAGTCACGACAGCATGATAGCGGATCAGCGGCCAACGGGTATCCTTCCAATGAAACTGTCGGACGGGCAACATGCAGGTCAACGCCCCACAATGCAGCCAACATATCTCGAAACTCCACAATTTCCGGGAATTTGCAGCCGGTATCCAAATTGATAGCGCGAACAGGGCCCATGCCGAGATTATCGAGAACTGCCTTCAATATGAAGAGAACAACAGTTGAATCCTTGCCCCCAGTCCAGGCCACACGGATTCCTGCCGGGTCAATATTCTCAGCCAATATTCGCAGGAGGGACTCTGTCCCGGCTATTTTGTCATCAAGAGTCAACATAGTGTCGTTGTCCTATTCAATATATAATGGATACTCACGAAAGAGTGCTGTAGAGTAACCTGTATGAGCAAGCAAAAAATAAAACTCATCGAAGACATTATCAAGGCAAAGGATATCTGCGTGCTGGCAACTTCTGACGGCATCGCCCCCCACACCTCCCTGATGCACTACTTTGCGGATCACGCGGTCATGAAGTTCTACTTTCTGACATCAAGCACATCAAAGAAAAGCAAAAACCTCAAAAAGAACCCACATGTGAGCCTGCTTATCGACCGACGGGATGAGAACATCGCCCTGTCCATCGAAGGAATTTATTCTCCCATAAAGAAACAGCAGACGGTCGAGGCCATCGTCAAACTCTTCCTGTTGAAGAATCCGCACATGAAGGAATTCGCGATGCACCCGGAAACAGAACTTGTTCGTATTGAAGGCAAATCAGCCGAACTCGTGCAGGGCTTTACCGATGTTTTTTTCACTAAATTAAAAAATTACTAAAAAAATGCTTGACGTATAACGCCCCCTAAGCATAAACAGTCTTTCCACAACGCGCCCGTGGCTCAGCTGGATAGAGCATTCGGCTACGAACCGAAAGGTCGCACGTTCGAATCGTGCCGGGCGCACCAGAGAACAAAGCCTCTGACAACAAATGTTGTCAGAGGCTTTTTCCGTTTCTCCAACATGCTGAAAATCCTTGATCTCATAGTGAAATAACAGCGGGGCTGCCCTTGCAAAACACCAGTACATCCCGTAGCATTCCCCCTGGCTAAATCCGCCGACGCGGCCAAGGCTAAACCCGACCTTACTATGGCCCTGACCATAATTCGCTTATCGGATTAGATCAGATCTTTCATCGAACATTATAGGAGGAATAATGAAACGTCTTTCCATTTGCCTGGCACTCATGCTGTCCATGATGCTTGCCGTGGCTTCTACCGCATCCGCAGATGCACTGGCTGAGATCGTCAAGCGCGGCGAACTCCGCGTTGCTGTCCAGACCCAGTGTCCCCCGTTCAGCTTTTTGGACAAAAACGGCAACCGGACCGGCTCTTCCGTTGAGTTCTGTCGTTTGATGGCTAAAGAAATGGGCGTCGAAATCAAATTCATGGATTACGACTGGGATGGCCTGATCCCTGCTCTCCTGTCAGGCAAGGCCGACATGCTGGCTGCCGACATGACCGCAAACCTCCAGCGTGCCCTGAAGGTTTCCTTCACTGATGCTTTCTACTACACAGGCTCCGTCGCAGTGACCAAGGCCGATTCCAATATCACGAGCTGGGACCAGATCAACAAGGAAGGCATGAAAGTTGCCGTCCTGCTCGGCGGAACAGGCGAAGCTGATGCCAAGCGTCTCTTCCCCAATGCAGAAATCAAATCCTACAAGGGCGGCGGCCCCATGCTGCTCAACGCCCTCATGGCAGGCAAGGCCGACGTGGCTGTCAACGACAAGACTTCCATCTCCGGCAGCCTTGCTTCCTTCCCGCCGAACACCACCCGCTTCGTGGGTGATATCATGTCCAAGCAGCCCCTGGCCTTCGCCGTTCGCCATGAAGACGAAAACCTGCGCCAGTGGATCAACCTGTTCTTCGGCTGGGTCAAGTCCGATGGCCGTTATGATGAAAACATCAAGTACTGGGTCGATTCCAAGACCTGGGAACAAGATCACTAGACCGTAAGTGCTGCGCCATGTCTCATATCGGGACATGGCGCATCTCCATACGGATTCGTCACACATGCTCGAATATTTCAATTTTCGCATTATATGGGAGTACATGCCTCTGTTCATGGAGGGGCTGTACCATACTGCCTGGATTTCGCTGATCGGCATCATCGGCTCACTCATTGTGGGCATGGTTGCCTGTGCCTGCCGAATTTCTGGCATCAAACTGCTAGCAGCACCAGCCGTGGCCTTTATTGAGGTCATCCGCTCCACCCCTCTGCTGGCTCAACTCTATTTTCTGTACTTCGGACTTCCGTCCCTCGGCATACAGGTCAACGAACTGACGACGGGCATATTCGCGCTCTCTTTCAACTCAGGAGCATATGTCGCTGAAATCCTGCGTGCCGGAATCAAGGGGATTCCCGCGGGACAGGTTGAAGCCGCCATGGGCCAAGGATTCAACGTTTACCAACGTTTTTTCTACATCATCCTGCCCCAGGCCCTTGCAAACACTTTGCCGCCGATGCTCGGACAGGCCATCGTGCTGGTCAAGGACTCTGCCGTACTCTCTCTCATCTCCGTAATGGAACTGACGCGTGCCGGACAGATGCTCAACTCCGAACGGTTCATGCCGTCAGAAGCATTCCTGACTGTGGCCGTCCTCTACCTGCTCGTCTACTACGTGCTCAAGGGGCTGACCAAATACTATCAAATGCGCATGACGCGCTTCAGGAGCGCATAAGCCATGTGGGGATTCTACTTCGACCAACTCATGAACAGCATGCCCATGTTCTTCAAAGGCATGTGGGTGACCGTGGCAGTGTCCGCGCTCAGTCTCATCGGCGGCACCATTATCGGAGTCATTGCCGGGATTTTGCGCTCAAACGAAGGCACGTTCATGTCACGCATCCTCTCTTTGTATGTAGACTTCATGCGCGGCACGCCGTTTCTCGTCCAATTGTTCATCATCTTCTTCATCCTGCCGGAATTCGGTTTACAGATGGAAGCCTTCACTGCTGCAGTGGTCAGCCTGACCATTTATGCAGGATCATACATCTGTGAAATCGTATCAGCATCCATCCAAGCTGTTCCTCCGGGACAGGAAGAGGCCTGCCGGTCTCTGGGACACACCCGGAATCAGGCGATGCGCCTGGTTATTCTGCCGCAGGCTCTGCGCATGGCACTCCCTGCTTTGGTGGGTCAGTACGTGCTGCTCATCAAGGATTCATCCATTGTCTCCGTCATAGGCCTGACAGACATCACCCGCGCCGGTTGGCTGACAGTCCAGCGCGTACCGGAAGGGATCATGGTCTTCGGACTGGTTGGGATAATGTACTTTGCAGTCTGTTACCCGCTCATTCAGCTTTCCAATATCCTGGAGAAGAAATTCTCTACAGGTGAAATGAAACTGTAATTATCCTTGTTTTAACGAAATAAGCCCCCTGCTCTGGCAGGGGGCTTATTTCTTTGTCAAATGGATTCCATGACAAGAGTCAGAAAGCATGATGCAACTTTTGGCGGAAGCTGTCGTGGCCGCATCTGAAAATGCGCTATGTCCACCTTCGCAGTCACTCTACCCCCTAGAGACCGGGATAGTTCCTTCGGCTATGAAAGGGGCAACGTTCTTTAGCTGGGTCTACCGAGATGGGCGAAAGGGAGATTGAAACCTATACAAAAGCAGAGAAAGCCCCTTGCGTCGAAGTACTCACCTCAACTGACAACGGACTCCTTTCTCAAGACTCTCAGCGTTCAGCCTCACCCTCGAACAACAAATCCGCCAAAAGGCGGACTTGAAGAACTACAGAATATTCAAAAAATTAATTTGTCGCTGAAGAAAGTCCGGCGAAAGTCCCCGAGGTAAAGGTCATGGTTCCGAGATCACCGAAGGTCGTTGCCTGACGCACAGTCAGGGGCAACGGCTTGCCAATCTCTACGGTAAAGGAGTCGCCCTTTTCCAACGGCATACTCTTGGTCGTCGTAATCAGCTTGTCGTTTGGACCATTACTCCAGGTAGCCTCCAAAACATACCGCCCCTCAGGCAGGTGATAGCTCCGACCAGCCATCCAAGGCACGAGCAGTGTCTGCCCCCGCTCGTCAGCGAGTTTAAGTGCATGCACCCGACGAGGGGCTACATCCACATAAAATTCGGCTTTCGGGGCACCGGGTGTCTCACGCACAACCCTGAACCTGGTTATCTCAGAGCGATCTGACTTGACAGCATACCGTTCTATAAAGTTGTCGGGATCAAGGATGATTTCCCACCCAAGGTCCTGACCGTTATTTGCCCATGGGATGGCTACAAAACCCTTGAGGTTGATGATTTCCTTAAGGTCACTCCCCCACAGACCTTCCAAAATAAGCTGATCGCCAAGGACAGTCTGCAAGACATCTCCTTCACGAACAAACGCAGGCTTACCATTGAGCCAGCAGACGAATACCGACTTATCCTCACCCGGAGACTGCGGCATCTTGCCTGTCCACTTGATCTGCGCTTTGGCAATACGCTTGCCGTCAGACCGCAGTTCCAACTCGGAAAACTGCTCCAGAACCATGCGCCGTGCATTTATCAGGTTCACGCCGGGACGATCAGAAGCAAAGAGTGCCAACTCCGGTGCAAATTCACTCGGGCCGCGTTCAAGAGGTTCAACAGACAGCGTCGATCCCGGAGCCAGGTTAACAACTTCGCCGTTCAGGGTACGTCCGTTAACACTGACTCTCACACCTTTACGAGCATACGCTCGGACATCCTCGTCCGAAAACTCAGGTGGGATGATACCGACGCCGAAACGCCGCAGGAGCATGATGGTGGCGGACAACTGCTGGCGCACTTTCCAATCTATCTCGCGAATGGACTTGCTGACCTCCACGGCCATGGCCGGAATGCCATGCTCAGCCAGAGCGTAACAGGTCAGGGATTTGCGCATTTCAGGATATGCCGTCCCCTTGTCGAATGTTTTTGTGTTGAAAAGCTTGAATTGGTAATCGCGGGTTACGATATTACCATTGAGTTCTTCCAGAACGGAGTTAACGGTATGCGCAAGGTCGATCTTGTCGAAGACCAATGTGTCCACGATAATGGACTGCCCATAACGTTTCGGGTTACGCAGGTTGTCCACATAGGTAGGATCATAGAACCCGCTTCCTTCGTGAAGATGGATGAAGGCGTCACTCTGGGCCAGCAGGAACCGTATGACACGGGCTACCCTGTCCTCGTAAAAGCGGTTATAATGCTGATCAAACCGCCGGTTCATGTCTACATTGATCTGCCGTTTATGCAGATTGATGGACGGCACATTGGCTCGCGGCAGAATAATGACGTTCCCACGAGTCACCTTGGCCTGAGTCAGCAGCTGAGCTGTGACGAACCCGGAGGTTTCATCTCCCTGAATTCCTCCTTGCACCATGATAGTAGGCCCGTCTTCCTCCCCTTGGAGAAAAACCACTTTCAACGGATACTGGGTACCAGCAAAAAATGAATGCTCCCATGCCCCGGCATGGGCATGAGACACAAAAAGCAGCACAATCAGGCTAAGCGAGAATGTGGTAAAGAGGATAGGTTTCGGCAAAGATGACATCTCCACCCTTCCCTTTGATTTCCAAACGTAGACCGAAAAGGTCGTCCTTACCCACACCGTCAGGGAGAAGGAAGGTGGTCTGAATACGCTTGAAGCGTTGAATCTGGAATCCAAGGTCGTTTTTGTTTGTCTTGGCCGCAACGGACGTCCCGTCTTTCTTTATAAAGACAAAATCAGCCTGTCCTGCCATGGGCTTGGATGCCTGAAGGTTATTGAGCTCAAAAGTAACAGCAAGCTTTCGATTGGTGAGCTTTGCCTGAAGATTTTCCACACCGACCTGCTGCGTGTCGAGACGGACGAAAATTTCATTGAGATTGATCTCGACCTGCTGAACTGGTTCCTCCTCTTCGGGAGAAGTGGCAGCGGAAAGCAGGGATTGCAACTCGGCAGGATCATAGGATTCGAGAATCTTTTCCATATTGCCAAGACGTTCAAGACGAACTTCGGCATCAACCAAACGTTGTTCAAGATCTTTTTTTTCGGAGTGGAGATCGGCATTGATTTTGAAACCACGCACGCCCATATAGATGCCGCCAGCCGCAAAGAGAAAAAGGAATATCTGGCTGAAGATAAACATCTTTAGCCAAAACGGACTGACACGATACCGGGTCACATCCCGATCGTCGCGCATAAAAAGAACGCTGTATTTCGAATCGCTCATCTACCCCGTCTCCATTGCTCACTGTCAATTTTCCATGTGTTCCCGTCCGGGGTCAGGACCATGGTTTTCAGTCCCACATCGCTGTACCCGTCCGCACTTTCAAACACCTGGGTGAACGCTACTTCAAGCCCCTTGGGGTGTTGGGTCACGGTCAAACCGTCAATTTCAACCTTAACAGGAGGTTTGGTAGCCCACAATGTCTTTTTGTAATCAGCAATGGATACGGCACCTTTTCGGCTGCCCTGCACAGCCTGCGGCCCATAAAAAGTTATATACGAGTCCACATCCCCTGCCAGCCATGCAGCACGCCAGGCCTTCACCAGTCCTTGAACATCAGTCTGTTTAGAGGCAAGATACTTGGCGCCCAGATCCTCTGAAGCCGGGACATATTCACGGCCGACAATGCGCCACTTTCCGGCATCATCCTTCTGCCAATAAAATCGCTTGCCGGTGGTCGAGGCCATGCCGGGTGCACGATAATACTGATCAAACCATGTGACCCAATAGCCGGGACCGGGCACAGCGCGAACATTGTCCACCATGACCTGAATCCACGGCTGGCGAGAAAAAATTCCCTGCTTGTGCGCAACGAATCCGGAAAAATCAGTCCCCTCGCTCGCTGTCATGAGGTCGGCATTGTAATGATCGAAAAACCCTTCATCCTGGCGCTGCCAATCATTGGCCCAGGCATCGAGTTCCCGAACCAGAGTCAGTGCGGTGACTTCACTCTCACCAGGATCCCGTGTCCAATCGAGATTGTTGGCAATGACAACCGGTGTGCCATACTCTGACTCCAGAGCCACATTCTGCATGTCGGGCACCTTGAGAGCTACACAGCCAAGTGTATCTCGTGGCACGAAGGTCTTTCCCCGACCATGAAGCCAGATACCGCTGCCGGTCTTGCCGTTGATACGATCAATAGGATTGGGATAATTTAGAGAATAGGCAATATCTCCATAGAGGGCCCAGTCAAGCTTGCGGTTGATCCGATGCCCTACAAAATACACTCCCTCAGGAGTGCGCAAATCACCTTCCACCAACTTATCGCCAGTGGATTGTCCCGTGGTACAGGGGAAGCGGAGCACCTCATGCAAGGGGCTCTTGCGTTCCAGCATGATCAGTTCCTGGGTAGCCTTGTCCACGGCGATAATACGCTCGGGACCGTACGAGTGCGATGAAAGAGTGGGGGTCCACCCTTCGGCAAACGCCATGCTTACAGACATGACCAATATCAGAACAACCAGAGCTACACGCATGTAAGTATACCCAATCCTCCCACGGTTTCCCCAAACCAGATACATCCCCGACGGGTCAAACTATTTGCCTGCAGCCAGCAACTCCTGACGGGTGAAGATGGCACTCAATTCAAGCCCGGCTTCCTTGAGTCTTTCCCGTCCGCCTTCTTCTCTGTCCAGAACAGCGAGTACGCCAACGATCTCCAGCCCCGCGTCACGCACACGCTCTGCAGCAGTTGCCAAGGTACCACCTGTGGTACAAACATCTTCAAGAAGGACGACTTTATCACCTTCACTGAAATTTGCCAGCCCTTCAAGGTATTGATTAGTCCCATGACCTTTGGATTTTTTGCGAATAATAAATCCCGGCAGGGGCCGTCCCTCAAGATGAGAGACCACAGTCACAGCAGTAATCAGGGGATCAGCACCAAGAGTCATGCCGCCAACGCCATGGACATCGAAGTCTTTGAGCATCTCAAAGAACAGTCGCCCGATGAGATACCCGCCCTCGGCATGGAGTGCGGTCTGCTTGCAGTCAAAATAGTACTCGCTTTTCTTGCCGGAAGTCAGCGTGAAATCGCCCTCCTTATAGGAGAGCTGAAGCAATAGTCTGGCGAGTTTGGATTTCAATTCATTCATACTATCTTTCCTCAAAGACGCGGCTGAAAACCACATCCTCATATCGTTTGTAATACGAAGGGTCGAAGGCTTCGTCAAGGTCGTTAGATGCAAGATGCTTATTTACTTCCGCATCCACACGGATCTCATCTTCGAACTGAATACGGTTCTCCCAGCAGCGCAAAGCGACCTTCTGAACCATCTCATAGGCTTCCTGCCGCTTCAGGCCGGTAGCAATAAGTTTATTGAGAATTCGCTGAGAGTAAAACAGACCGAATGATCCCATCAAATTGCGTTGAATACTTTCTTCTTTGACCACCAGACGTTCAAGCACGCCGGACATGCGATGCAGCATGTAATCCATAAGGGCAGTGGTGTCGGGCATAATCACGCGTTCCACAGACGAATGGGAAATATCACGTTCGTGCCAGAGCGCCTGGTTTTCCATGGCTGCCATTGAATTGGAACGTATGAGCCGTGCCAGACCGCAGAGATTTTCCGCAGAAATGGGGTTCTTCTTGTGCGGCATGGCCGAGGAGCCTTTCTGCCCTTTGGAGAAACCTTCTTCCACTTCCGAAACCTCGGTGCGCTGCAGGTGCCTGAGTTCCAGACCAAGGCGCTCAATGCCACCAGCCATCATGGCCAGTGCGGTAAAGAATTGAGCATACCGATCACGCTGCACAATCTGCGTGGAGTGCGGGTCCGCCTTGAGTCCGAGAATAGCACAGGCACGCTCTTCCAGGTCAGGGCTGAGATGCGCGAAAGTCCCCACTGCGCCCGACAGCTTGCCGACGCGGATATTCTCGCGAGCTGCGTCAAAGCGCTCCTTGTGGCGCATGAATTCTGCATAGAAGCCCGTAAATTTGAGACCGTAGGTGGTGGGTTCCGCATGGATGCCGTGAGTCCGGCCCATACAGAGCAACCCTTTATGCTTGTGAGCCAGCTCATCAAGGACTTTCAGGATGCGATCCACGCCTTCCGCGAGAATATTTCCAGCCCTGAGGAGCAATACGCCGTTGGCCGTATCCACAATATCCGACGAGGTGCAGCCCAGATGGATGTACCGGGAACTGGGACCGACCTTTTCTTCCACGGCAGACAGAAAAGCGATGACGTCGTGCTTGGTGGTCTCTTCGATCTCAAGGATGCGCTCAAGATCAAAGTCGGCCTTTTCATGAATTTCGTCACAGGCCTCCTGAGGGACCTGACCGAGTTCGGTCCACCCCTTGGTCACGGCCAGTTCCACCTCAAGCCAGACCCTGAACTTGTTTTCAAGGGTCCACAACTCTCTCATCCCGGGTCGGGAATACCGTTCAAGCATTATATTTCTCGCTTCTTTGAATGTGCGTGATAGTGCTATAGCATACTATGGCAATGCGGCACAAAATTTCAAGGCCGTAGATACCATGAAAAAAGGCAGCCGTAGCTGCCTTATGCATGCATCAGGATGCGGAACCCGCAGAAGACGTGTCCGCAGCCGGACACTTCGAGGCTGGGGCCGAATCGGCTTTTGTCGAAGTATCATCATTTCCGCCATCGACAGGCTTTTGCGCTTCACCGGGCTTGGCCCCGGATTTCGTCGCACCATATCCGTCGGCATACCAGCCAGACCCTTTCAAATGAAAGGAACTGTAAGAGATGAGTCGCTTGGAATCTCCCCCACACTCGGGGCAAGGAAACTCCTGATCCTCGAAACCGGACTGCCATTCCTCAAAGACGGACTGACAGGACTGACATTGATATTCGTAAATTGGCATGATGCGGATTCTTTAAAAAATGAATAAATTGAGGTTTCTAGAAAGACACCAGACGTGAGTCGACAGCCGCAAAGGCACCACAGACACAGTCAAACTGCGCCGATGGAAACTTCACGGTGTCAACACAACAGTCGGTGCCGTCAGGACAGCCGAACTAGGCTTTAGCGGCCTTGGCTTCCTTAACTGCTGCCTTGATGGCTTTTTTGCGGCGTTGACGTTTACGATCCAGTTCTTTCATACGTTCGTGCTTCTTGTGACGTGCCATGATGGTCTCCTTGATATTTCAGCCGATAAGGGCTTTTCTTTATTGCAAGCCGCACTTCATATACCAATCAGGAACGCTTTGTCTACCCCCGCGAACAGCGATTTCCCCTTGACTCTGCCCACAAGGATGTCCATATTCCCCATCCAAGACACCAACACAATGAAGGATATAGTAATGATTCGAAGCGTGAGTGTGAAAAATGCGGTCAAGGACGCCCTTGAGGTGTTCCAGTTTGACCAATGGCTCAGGTTCTACTTCGTGGTGGAGAAAGGCGATGAACTCCGGATCGAAATGCCTGAAGAAGAGTTGGACAAGATCAAGGAAACCCACCCTGCGCTGCATCGTTTTGCTGACATGGTGAACAACGCAGTCACCGACTACAAACGATCCCAGGAAAATGTGTGTTCTTATGTGGCCTCCCGACTGGACGGCCAGAAATATGAAGCCACAGTTCTTCCGCAGGTTTTCGATAATGCCACTTTCAAAGTGGAGATGTATATCTTCAACGTATGGCTCAAGATGCATGAACAGCATCTGGACGAAGAATACATGAACTTCGAAGGATGGATGGAAATGTACGCCGAGTGGAACGCGCTGGACGAAGTCGTGGGATACCGCACCAAACTCCTGGAGAGTGGTACCGACCCGCAGTTTCCAACCTGCGAGACCACGCAATAGTCTCAATATATTTGACACGATAAAGCCCCCGCAGCCTGACGGCTGCGGGGGCTTTATCGTGTCAAATAGTCCATTATTTCTTTTTTTTGTTTTTTTTGCCTGAGCCTTGTTCCACATCTGTCACCTTACCGCCCTTTCCCTTGATAATAACCTTCTTGGGTGGTCGCGGAGCAGGTTGTTCGGTCTGAGTGGAGGCCACGAGCCAAGAATCAGCCTGAGAGTGGACATCCACTGCCAGCGCCGGAGAAAACATCACGAGAGAGAGGACTGTTCCCAATATCATTTTCTTCACTCTGGCCTCCAGTGATTCATTAGCAAAGGGCATGCCTGACATAACACGTCGTATTTATTCAAAATAGCCATCACAGACCAGGCCGTGCCGACGAATAGTGCACAGTGTGGACCATGATTTCCCTCACGCAGAAGTGATATCCGTCCCAGTCAAACACTGTCAACTGATGCTCAATAGCGAATAGCGTCATCCAGATAGAGTGAGAGTACGGCCTTGTCCAGAATCTGCTGCGTCTGTTCATCGGCTGGGTCGAGATGAGCGACAAACGTCAACATGCCCTTGCGGGTGTACACAACATAGGTCAGACCGAGCACGGCATGTTCACCATGTCCTGTTTCCGTCTCAAGCCGCAGGACCTTCTTGTCCGGAAAATAGGTGGCATTTTTCAAGGTCAGACATCCGGAATCATCAGCTTCCAAAGGAGACCGTCTCAGCGAGCGGACAAGGAAATTATTGAAATTGGAGATGTCCGCATGACGCATTTTCCGCCCGGACTTGACCTCCACCAAAAGCCTATACTCGCGATCACTCTCCGGGTTGACATACCCGGCTTCCCAGTTGGGAGTCATCCCCTGCATGGGAAGCGGCTTGCATGCTCCCTCAGCCAACTCCAACTCACTGCTTGACGCAACAGTCCAATCCTTCGGCAGCCAAATGGTATAGCCAATGTCCGAATTGTAATGGGGCAAAGAAGCCATGGCCGGGGAGGCACAAAAAAAGATCGCACACATGGCGACGAGTAATAACATTCTACGCATGGGAATCCTCTGCTTCACGGTTGAGAAGCGGTCAGAGCAGAAAAGGACTCTATCGCTGAACCCAACGAATGACAACCCCAGACAACAACATTTTGCATTGCTGTCCCCTTTTCATAGAACGTAAAATACCATATGGTATTATTAAATAAACACACCCCTATTCGGAGGTTCATCATGAAAAGTTACAAATGCATCGTTGAAGGGAAAGTGGCTGGAGGCCCCTTCCAGTCTTGGGTTCGCAAGACAGCAGAGCAATTAAACCTGACAGGATGGGTTCGAAATATTGCTGACCAAAAAGCAGAAATTCTGGTTCAGGGAGATGCCGAATCCTATGCTGTCTTTAGAGAAAAACTCACGACCGAGTCCCCGGTTGTCGGCAAGAACAATGTCTCTTGCACGGCTCTTGAGTATGATAAAGAATACAGCGCATTTGAAACCCGCGGTTAATCATGATTCCTTGACGAATTATTCATCTTTTACACAAAAGGCCATCGCAACTATTTCGCGATGGCCTTTTGTGTGAGATTAAGGAAAACAATGAACAGACAAAGCCGTATTGCCCTGTCTCCCCGAATACTCTAAGAGAAACATATGCCCAAGGTTCGTCATTTCTCTATTGCCGCCAAACTCCTCATCTGGGCGTGCGCGCTGATCATCGTCTTTTTCTCTACTACCGCCTTCCTGTTCTGGCAGGTCCGTCAGGACGCCGAAGTGTCACGTCGTATCGTCACCGAAAACCATGACCTGGACGCTGCCATCCAACGCATGCTTGAGCGCCTATATAGTGTTCAGGACAACATTCGCCGGTATCGACTGCTGGGCGGAGACGAAGCCGCCGTCGACTTTATAGTGGAAGATCTGACCCGGTTCGGCGAGATTCTGGATGAGACACTGAAAAAGCACCCGACCTACACCAACGAATGGAAAGAGTTGACCCAGGAATACCAGCTCACCCTCAACCCAGGGGAAAACACAGACGACAATCTGGCACCCAACGTCACGGTCCGCGAATGGACCGACATTCTGGAGCAGAGCCTGTTCGACAACGCAACAGATATGGAGAACCGACTGAATTCGCTGCACGACGCCGGACAAAGAGCTGCCGACATCGGCCTCTACGGACTGCTGGCCTGCCTCGCACTCGGCGTTGGCGGAGGATTATCCCTGGCCTGGTTCCTGAACCGATCCCTGGCCGAAGTGCAACGAGGAATCCGCGATCTGGGCACCGGAGCCACGCCCCGCGATGTCCGCATTCTTTCCGGCGACGAACTGGGAGAGCTGGCTTTGGCCTTCAATGCCATGGCTGCTCGTCTGCGGCGTGAAGAACAGATGCGTTCCGACTTCATCGCCATGCTTTCCCATGAAATCAGAACGCCCATGACATCGGTTCGCGAGGCCGTGGATCTTATCGAATCCGGCACATTTGGTGATGTAAACGACAAACAGCGCAAATTTTTACAGATCGCGGAAAAGGAATCAGCCAGACTGTCCGACCTGCTGACCCGTCTCCTTTCGGTCTCCCGCATGGAATCCGAAACGCTGGAACTGCATATACAGGACACAGATGGAGAAAGGCTCGTCACTTCCACTGTGGAAAGGCTGGCCCCCGCCGCCGAAGCCAAAGGCATCACCCTGATATCGGAAGCGGCATCCATGACATTCCGGGCAGACCCGGAACACATCCGCCAGGTCCTCATGAATCTGGTAGGCAACGGCATCAAGTTTACCCCGAAAGGTGGCAGTGTGACCGTCACCGGGACCATAATGCCCGACGAAATAGTTTTCTGTGTGCACGACACGGGGCCGGGCATCCCGGAAGAAGAGCAGAGCCGGGTTTTCCAAAAATACTACCGTGAGCCGCAAATCCGGGACAGCGTGGACGGGGCAGGTCTCGGACTGGCCATATCCAAGCGTATTGTGCTGGCCCACGGAGGCCGTATCTGGCTGACAAGCGAACCGGGACATGGTTCAAAATTTTGCTTCTCCCTGCCGATCAAGGCATGAACAAGGACACACAATGAACACGACAATCGACATACCGACCATCCTTGTGGTGGATGATGATGAGAACATCCTCCAGGTGCTGGAAGCACGCCTGCTTTCCTCGGGACTGACTCCCCTGCTGGCCGACCGAGCCGAAACAGCCTTGGAAATGCTGGCGTGTGAGCCTGTGGACCTGATTGTCTCCGACGTGAAGATGCCCGGCATGGGAGGACACGGTCTGCTCAAGGAGGTGCTGGAGAACTGGCCGCACATCCCTATCATCATGCTCACGGCCCACGGCACCATTCCGGGCGCGGTGGACGCCATCCAAGCCGGTGCAGCGGACTATCTGACCAAACCGTTCGATGGCAAGGAACTGGTACGCCGCATTCGGGCAAAACTGACAAAGACATCATCCCCCGCAACCATTGTGAAACCCGCAGAAACTCAGCTTGATAACAAAGGGCTGCTGGGAGGCAAAGCCCCGTCCATGGCCCGTTTTCTGGAGTTGCTTGAACGAGTGGCTCGATCCACTGTCACGGTATTATTGTTCGGCGAATCCGGCACCGGCAAAGAAAACGCGGCACGAATACTCCACGAAGCAAGCCCGCGGGCCAAAGGCCCATTCATCGTCGTTGACTGCGGCTCGACCCAGCCAACGTTGTTGGAAAGTGAACTCTTCGGTCACGTCAAAGGGTCGTTTACTCATGCCATGAAGGATAAGAAGGGACTCATCGAAGAAGCGGACGGCGGCACCTTGTTCCTCGATGAAATCGGCAACATTTCCCCGGATATGCAAACCCGTCTCCTGCGCTTTCTGCAGGAAGGCACCATCCGACGGGTGGGCGACAACGTTGAACGAAAAGTTACCTGCCGAGTCATCGCCGCCACCAATGCCAACCTCCCTCAAATGGTGGCAAACAAGGACTTTCGTGAAGACCTTTATTACCGGCTGAAAGTCGTCACCCTGACCATTCCTCCCCTGCGGGAACGCCGTGAAGACATCCCCATCCTCGTGGCGGGATTCATCAAAGAGTTATGCTCCACCCAGAATCGCCCACTTCTGACCGTCACGGATGACGCCATGGACAGGATAAACAGCCACCTGTGGCCGGGCAATGTCCGCGAGCTGAAGAATACCATCGAAGCCGCACTGGTCTTCTGTGACGACCACGCCATCACCAGTCAGGATTTGCAGATAGAGGAGCCGCCGGTTGATTCTCCGATTCTTCAGGGATCAAGCCTTTCCCTGGAAGACAGCGAAAGGGAGACCATTGTCCGGGCACTGAAAGCAACTGGCGGCGTCAAGAAGAACGCCGCCGACAAACTGGGGATCAGTCGCAGAGCCATCCACTACAAGATAAAAAAATACGGCATCGAAGAATAACCCTCATTTTTCGGCATTATCCCTTTGCCGGACTTGCGTCCTGCAAACCCCTTAGTATATGTAAAGGGTTCGATTCTGCCAAACCTTGGAGACTCTGGAGACACCTCGCATGAGTGAGACAAAAATCCTGCTCGAATCAGGCACCAATGAACTCGAAATTGTCGAGTTTTTTCTTGAGGATGAGCGTCCGAACAGCACCTATCGCGGTTTTTACGGAATCAACGTTGCAAAGGTTCTGGAAATCATCCAGTTACCCGAATTGACGGAAATGCCTGATGTGACGCATAAGTCAGTGTTGGGAGCCTTCAATCTGCGTAACGAAATAATCCCACTCATAGATCTGGCAAACTGGCTTGGCAAAAACCGTGCCCCTTCCGAAGCACCCAAGGTCATTGTCACGGAATTCAACCGCACCAAAAGTGCATTTCTGGTGTCCGGCGTAACACGCATCCACCGGATCAACTGGAAAGAAGTTGAGGCTCCCACCAACTATGTTTCCTCGCTGACCGCCAATTCCATCACTGGTGTCGTCAAATTCACCGATCGGATCATTTTCATCCTGGATATGGAAAAAATCTGCATGGAGTTGAACCCGGATGCCGCACCGGCCAACGATGTGACCGAGGATGTCAAAAAACAGATCTCAAGCGAAGAGTATCGTGTACTCCTGGCCGACGATTCCAGCATGGCCCGAAAAATGATCGCCAGAATCCTTTCCGAATCAGGATTCAAGGTTCACACCGAAGAGAATGGGGAATTGGCCTGGCAATATCTCCAGTCGATCAAAATCAAGGCAGAAAACGAAAGACAACCACTGATAAATTATGTAAACGCCGTTGTTTCCGATATTGAAATGCCCGCCATGGACGGACACAGCCTGACCCGTGCCATCAAGGAAGATCCTGATTTCAGAGAACTCCCTGTCATTCTGTGTTCTTCCATCATCACGGAAACCCTGCATCACAAAGGCATCGCCGTGGGTGCCGACGATCAGGTATCCAAGGCTGAACTGGGGGAACTTGCCCCCAGAGTATACAAACTGCTCAAAGCGGACAGAGAAGGCTAATTCCTCCTGACCGTGCATGAGCGAACATTCATGAAAATCAAACTCGCCAATAAATATTTCGCATACCTCGCCAAGCACTTCCCGGTTATGTGTGCATCAGGAGCCTTCCCCCTGATGCCGCCTGCAGCAGATTCAGCCAAATGGCTCGACCGTCTGGACGACCTGTCCCGCAAGGGCATCGCAAAACACAGCACCGCACTGAATCGGTTCAAAAACGACTTCCTGACCGCAGCGACCAAAGCGAATTCACCCGAATCCGCCGCACAGGCACAGGCTTTAGCCCTGAGTGCCAGCGGCGTCATCACAGAACTGGACAGCATTCGCACATGGGAAAGAGCGCCAGAGCTCTACTTGCAGGTCGCCTTCACCGGGCTTGAACATACTGCAACAATGCCTGCAAAAAACGAACGAACCCGACAGAAAAGATTTATCAAACGCCTCAGAGACATACCCGGTCTTCTGAGACATGCGCCAACCAATATCGAAGCAATCAGCGCAGCCAGTCGTGGCAATTCTCAAACCATGATCAGAGACTGTGCACGATATCTGACAGATTTGGGTAACAGCGAACTCGGACAGACTGGAAAGACTCCAAAATTCCTTGGCGAAGCCCTCTCCAGCCTCAAGGATTTCGACCGATTCGTCACATCCTGTCCTGAGATTCCCGATGGGTTAGGACCGTCTTTTTCCATCATGACCGAGAATGTTCTCGGATCGACACGCAGTCCCGACGAGATTTTTTCCATAGCCGAAGAAGAGTACAACAAACGGCTGGACTCCCTGCGCTGGTTCGAATCTAAGATCGGTAACGGCAAAAACTGGCGTGAGCTGTATGATGCATATCAAGGACCGCCAACCGATGGCCTTGAAGCACTGGACCTCATTGTTCGGGAAATTCACCGTCTGCGGGCTTTCATGCAGGAATCTCCACTGTCAAAAGTCTTTGCTGACACGGGACTACGCATTGACCCCCAACCTCTTCACCTGGCCTCATCTTTGCGCCCCATCCATCTCGACCCGGCCCTCGGCGTATGGGAAAATGACCCTTCACACTGCTATGTCAGCCCCCAGCTCTTCACTGGCAGAGGATTTCGGGACGATCCGACACGTCTGGCCCGAGCTCGAAAGGAATTTCCATTCATGACTGCCACGCAGACCTATCCAGGCCGTCACCTGCTGAATTCTCAAAGACGCGCTCTGGGGGATTCTCCGATGGCACAGATAACCAACCCGCTCTTCGTGGCAGGCTGGTTGGCCTTTGCCGAGAATCTCATGGATGAGCTTGGGTATCTCGAAACGCCTCTTGATCGTCTGACACATCACAAACGGGGCCTTTGCCGCGCAGCTCTGGCAATGATTGACGCCGGATTGGCCGTAGGATCCATGGACCAAAATCGCTGTATGTCCATTTTGGAAGAAGCCGGGTTCTCAAAAGATGAAGGATTAAATCACATCCGAACCATTCGGCTGACCCCATCCCGAAGAGCCATGCCTATTATTGGACTCTATGAAATCACACGCCTCAGAAAGAAGTCCCGACTTAACCTCGGCCCATTCTGTACGGCTTTGTTTGCCGAGGGACAGCTTTCCTTCGCATATATTGAACAGCAGATCTGCGGCTGACCGCCGGGGGGATGGGAGAAAAGGCCGGAAACCGGCTAGAGGGTAGACAAATTCCCGATTTCCGAAAGGTGGCTGACACGAGTAATCTTGACCCGCTCGGACAATGCTTCGATCCGTTCAAGATTTTCCAGAAAACAGGCAGTCAATTCTTTATCAAGGCGCCCTGCTTCCGCATCCTTTTTCAAGATCTTCACGGCTTCGCTACGCGTATATGCAGGCTTGTAATGCCGCTCCTGGGTCACAGCATCATAGATATCAACAATAGCCATCATGCGGCTTTGAAGAATAATTTCATCATCTTTCAAACCGTCCGGATAGCCTGAACCATCCAGACGTTCATGGTGCTGGCGGATGATAGACAGCATGTTGCTGTAATTCCCGTGCATGGGGATATACTGAAGAATTCGTTCACTTTCAGCCGGGTGACGTTGGATTTCCTTACGCTCATCCATGGTCAGATTGCCATACTTCAGTTGAAGATGTTCCAACTCGTCATCATACAGATACGGTAGATGAGCTCCACCCTCACGGAAGACCTTTTCACCGAGTCCCTTGATAAACTCCAGATCATCCTCAGCCGGATTCATGGCCTTGTTCACAGCACTCACAACCTCAAAAGCGGAAGTCCACTCGAAATCGCTAAACTGTCCAAGGAGCTGAAAACGGGCTTTGACTACATCCATGCGACGCGAACTCAACCGGGTGCGTTTGGTCAGCACGTCTTCTTTAATACCGATCTTGCCGACATCGTGCAGAATGCCTGCATAATAAATTTCCTTGAGTTCTTCATCAGAGAAGATCCTCTGCGCACAGTCTCCTTTTTCATTCAGAACCTGAGCAAAGGCGACCACCAGATGGGCCACTCGTTCCGAGTGCCCGGCAGTAAAGGGATCTCTGGAATCAATGGCTTCGGCCAACGCCTGCAAAATGGCGTTCATCAACTTCTGTACACCTTCGAAATTGAATGCGTTGCTTACGGAGATGCCAGCAACAGAAGCCAGAGTCGACAGGCTCCGCCTGTGCGCCGCCTCAAAAATGCCCGTATTCTCGGATGCCAGAATAAGCAACCCTTCACACCGATTGGGTGACGCGATGGGAATAAGGATCATCGCACCGAGTCCTGGCAATTCTCCAGCCCATCGGGCGTCTCTGGCCAAATCATTGACGATCTCGCCACGTCCTGTTTCCGCAACTTCAATAAACAGATCACTGTCCGCTACGGGCTGCAGGTTGGAACCAAAAGGGAACCCATATTGGACCGCCAGCCGGTACTGTTTGGAGCCAGGTTCCAAAAGAAATATCATACCCAGTTCGCCGGGGTAATTCTCCCGTCGGCACTCGTCGATAAGTGCACGAACAACATCACGCATGACCAGGGAAGTGTTGATATTCGGAACCGAACGGTGGAGCAGTGCCAGTTCCCGGTACTTGGACAGAGCTTCCTCTGCTATGGAGCGTCTGGCCTGCTCCATATCAATGAGCTCCTGAATCGAATATCCGATAAAATCAAGAAGCCTTTCTCCCTCTTCCGGCGTACATTCGTCATGAAGACGAATCAGAACGCTCCCTCCATGAACACTGTCGAAATGAATCGGAACTGAAAGTATATTGGGAAGCTCTTCACTGAATCCATCAAAAGAGTCAGTTCCTTCCACAATGACGACCTCACCTTCATAGGTAATAGCCAGAGGACTTTTGCCTCCTGCCAATCCATGCGCTCTGCGAAGTATATTTCGCAGCACTCCAGGACGTATGTATTTCTTGAGTGGTGTCATTACGGATATAAAAAAAGTGAATTGAACTGATTACAATTCCAGAGCTTCTTTGGACACCCTGAGAATCTCATCAGGGTCAAAAGGCTTGGTCATATACATCAAGGCACCAAGTTCCATGCCCTGCTTACGATCGACTTCCTGTCCCTTGGCCGTGAGCAGGATAATTTTAACACCCTGCAGACTGCTGTCTTTCTTGACGACACTACACACTTCATACCCGTTCATCTTGGGCATCATGATATCAAGAAAAACCAAATCCGGTCGTTTTTTCTGAATGAATTCGAGACCTTCCTCACCGTCAGAGGCCGTAAACAACTCTACTTCAAACTCATCTTCAAGTTCTTCGAGAGTCTGCTCAAGCAGCATTTTGATATGAACCTCGTCATCGACAATGAGGATCTTCTTGGCCATTATGCACTCCTTGCAAATCCGTTGGGATCATTCCCGCCCAAAATAGGCGTGTACCAGTATCTTCATGCCATAAAACCAGTTGCTCTCGCAATTGTAATAATCAGTTTACGCGATTTTACTCACAATTATTGCCGGGAAGAATAACTATGGAAACACCTGACAACTTCGTCAGCCTCTCAAATTCAATTGTTCGATATTTCCCGGCAGGTATAAAAACGGTTCCACAAAAATCTTCTGCCCGGTTTTCCCAAAATTCCTTCTCGGAAACAAAGGCAATATCGCCTGTGCACAATTCCGACAGACCTTCAAGATCACATTCACTGTCATCGCCAAGAACCAGACATGACTTGCACGCGTTTCTTTTTCCGAGCAGCACCCTGGCCGCTTCCAGCAAACTGTTTTCGTCAACAGGCTTGGTCAAAGCCATATCTCCGCAATCACACGGGGCTCCGCTCAAGGCAGTGATGACGAGTACGGGTATACGCCATGTCTCGGGGAGGCTACGCAGACACCGGATAGCTTCACGACCATCCATGAGCGGCATCATGATATCCATTGTGATAAGATCCGGGGACAACTCCTGGGCCAGCCTGACCGCATCTTCACCACTTGTCGCAGAACTGACCCTGAACCCATTTTCTTCAAACACTTCCGACAAAAACCGAACCAACGCCACTTCATCGTCCACAACCAGAATCAATGGAGCCTCGTCAGAATTCTCGCCCTTCACCTCTTCAAGAAAGACTTTCGGGGCAAACACGCTGCCAAGGCATTGTTTATTTTCAAGCGAGCGCACATTCCTGTCCTGTCCTGAAGGAATGAGAAAATGAAAGGAACTCCCCTGACCGGGGTCACTCTCGGCCCAGATTCGACCACCATGCCGCTCCACGATCTGACGGCAGATAGGAAGTCCAAGTCCTGTCCCCTCAGGCTTGCCGGTCAAAGTATCTCCCACTTGTTTAAACTTGGTGAAAACCATTTCCAAATCAGCTGACGAGATGCCTGCGCCGTTGTCTTTCACAAAAACTTCCTGAAAGTCACCATCAGCCCTTACGCCGCAGACGATAGGGCTTACATCTGTAAACTTGATCGCATTTGACAGAAGATTGACCACGACCTGGACAAGCCGCCCCGAATCTCCGTGAACAGGAGGCAAGCCCTCTTCGATGTCGAGTACAACCTCCAGTCCCTTGGCCTGCCAGAACCCCTTGGTTGAATTCCGAGACTGTCGAAGGACCTCGGCCATAGAGACTTCACTATCACGCCACTTGACCTCCCCGGCTTCCATGCGAGCGATATCGAGTACATCATTAATCAGTTCGGTCAGTCTTTCGGCTTCGGCAACAATAATGTTCATGTTGCCCCGAACCTGCTCTATGGGCTTGCTCACGCTGCTCCGGCCTGCCAGCAACGGGAAAATCATTTGCTCCAGTTTTTTCCGAATGATCTTCGAAAAACCGAGCACCGACGTCATGGGGGTCCGCAGTTCATGGGAAACAGTGGATATAAAATCCGTCTTGAGCTGATCCAGCTCTTTTTCCTTGGTGATATCACGGACCAGAACGACAGTCCCCAGACATTGAGAAGACGGTTCAGCGATGACGATTGAAGAACTGATGGCTTTACCTATACGGCCCTTTGAAAGCGCCAATTCCGCAGACGCTGTATCCAGAGAACAGTTGCCGACGCCAGAAACCAGCTCCTGCACTTCACTCGGGAAGATATCGCCAACGGTTTCTCCACGATAATCCTTGTCCGGGAGCTGAAAAAGCTCCCGCATGGCAGGGTTGATGACCGTGATTTCACCAGCAACACTCACCACCAGCAGACCGTCAGCCAGATTATCAAGAATTGCCGACAAGTAGGCCATATGATCTCGAAGTTCACCTGTGGCCTTGTCCACTTCACTGTTCATCTCCGTAAACAGCAGCGACAACTCCTGCCCCATGGACTGCATGGCTCGCCCGAGAAGATTTAGTTCATCTTTGGTCTGGATATTGATGGTGGCGTTGAAATCATGCGCGGCAAGCCTCCGGGCATATTCGGTCAATTGATCAAGTGGTCTGGATATACGCCTGGTCACCAGATACAAAATTCCGACACATGCCCAAAAGGTAAAGAAGAGGAGGACCTGCATATCGAATATTGTTTTCCAGAAATATCCCACGACCAGTTCTTTATCCATACCGACATGGACATAACCAGCCACGCCCGTCAGGACCGGCGCGCAGATGTCGATGACCCTGCCAAAAGGAGCTACGGTCAATTCGGTGACAACCTGTCTGTGTTTTGACGTTTGCAATGGTCGCAAGACTTCAGGGACTTCAGGGACAAAAGTATGAGCAACGATCTCCCCGTCAGAATCAATGACAAAAACATACGCCACACCCTGAATGGCGAGATACTGGTCGATCAGGGACTGGGCTGTGACCGCATCGCGCCCCAACAGAATTTCATGGCTGGCACTGGCAACAGCCGTGGCGATAGCCGCGCCCTTGCTTGTGTATTCGCTGGTCAGTCGATTATACAATGTATAGGCCGCCAACGCAGAAGTCAGGATCGAAATACAACCAAAGAGACAAAAGGCGAGAAGCCCCGTCTTCAAGAAGATGGACATACCCTTTATCTGCGCCATGTCCGCCACAATTCCTTATCAAGAGGAATGAACTTACCATCCTTGACTGTTGTGAAATACACCTTTTCCAACCCCTGATGGTTGGCCGGACTCAAATTGACGGAAACGTCTATTCCGAGTTCGGTATCTCGTGTGAACTCCGCAGCCCACTGCATGCCCGACGTTGGGGCCGCTTCATATGAAGCGAGAATATGCGCCATAACCTTGGCGTTGAGAAACCCCTCGAAACTCGTAAAACTATACTTGAGCAATTGGTATGAGCCATCTGACAGTGACGGCGGAGGCGGTGCATACATATCCATGCACTCGCGGTACTCGCGAACGGCTGGCAGGCTCAGATCTTCATAACTGGGGACGACCTGAGTATTTACAAGATTTTCGGTGTAATCCCGACCGGTTTCGGCCCCGGCTTTTTCAAGTAAGGCGAGCAGATTCTCACTGCCCACAAACGAAACATTAGCAATTGGAACGTCCAGCCCCATATTGCGGGCGTCCCGAATAAAGGCTGCGCATGCAGCATACGAGCCGATGGACAGCACAGCATCTGGCTTGCTGCGCATAAGAATCTCCACCTGCTGTTTCATTGAATCAGTAAACTGCGCACCACGCTTGTAGGTTGCTTCTCCCGCCAAAACGCGATGCCGGGCGGCCAAGGCCTTTCTTGCACCATCCCAGCCACTCCGGCCATAGGCGTCAATCTGATAAAAGACAGCGAGCCGAGTCATCCCATTATTCAGGAATTTCTCGACCAATCCATCAAGTTCATTCGTGTAAGACGCCCGCAAATTGAATACATAGTTTTTGTACGGGAACTGTCGTTGCGGCTCGGCACCGGAAAAAGGGAAAAATAACAGTTTCTGGTATCCTTTATACCCTTTGAGCAAGGGCAAAATTCGTGTCACAGTAGGTGTTCCAACATAGTTGAAAAGACACAGGATATTTTCATCCTCAAGAAACTTTATCGTGTTTTCAACAGCCGGATCGGGCTGGTAACCATCATCCAGAGGGACAATATCCACGCGCTTGCCATTGATTCCACCGGATTCATTAAGAAACGCAAAATATGCCATGGACCCTCGGTACAACTCTATGCCCAACCCCCGGCTTGGCCCGGTGAAAGCTGCGGACATGCCAAGCAAAGCACTTTCCCCAGCCCATGCACGGGGTTTCCCCGCCTGTAACAGTACAAAACCCAAAAGAAAAAGAAGCAGGGGCAGAATACCGTGGATTCTTTTTTCACGCATATATCTCTCTGTAATTCATGGGATTATCACAATGAGGTTCACAAACAGTCACTAAACATAACAGTATGTCAGGACGTTGAAAAGATTGTTATATTTTTAAAACAGCAATTTTTCTCGCGTAGGCCTCAAACGGCACCGCACCTGACTCTCCAAACTTGCCAACGTCTGGTATGTGCAGTAATTCAACAACCGCGCACCCGGCACCACGTCTTTTGCGAAAAGCCGGAATAAGACTGCGCTTCACGACGACAACCATCCATCAGGAGTATATGACCGCCATGTGTGGTATCGCCAGTTTTCTCAGCAACAGACAGTGGTTGAACACGCCGGACACCGGCTGGCTCACCAAACTTGAAAACGATTTTACCGAGGCAAGCCGAAGCGTTGACCTCATGCAGGCCGCAGCACCACTTGGCGTGCTGGCAGACCATTTTTACGACCTCATGGCCTTCGGCCTGCACATGCAGTTGGTGCGTAACCAACAGGTTCTCGCCAGCCTGAGCCGAGTTCGCGACACCATACGAAACATGCGCAATGCCGCAGCAGTCAAACTGGAACAGGGACCGCGCACGGACGAACTGGAAGGGCTGCATGAAACACTGTCCGACTACCTCTGGCAGATTGACCGGGAAGTGCTCGGCAACATGCAGGACACCCTGGCTCTCATGCCGGACAATCTCGCTGAAGATATGGACGCCCGCGACCGCCACTTCCTGGCGTGGGGTACTGAGCAGGTATTGCAATCCATAGACAAGCTTGAAGTACGTGGACGTGATTCCGCAGGGATAGCGGTGGCCTTCATCCTGCCCAAGGGTGTGGACCCGGAAAAGAGGTTGAACGCCGCGCAAAAAGACGAACTCTCAATGCGTTGCTCCATCAATAATGCCGATACCCGGCAGGTGTTGGTACGCACGCTTCCCGACGGCCGCACGGCATGCCGTTTCCTATATAAAGTGGCCCAGCTCGTCGGTCAGCTTGGTGACAACGGAGCCGCCCTGCGCGCATTCATCACCAACGACGACCTGCTCTGGACCATGGCTGAAGAGCTTGAAACCCTGAATATCATCGCCCATACCCGTTGGGCTTCCAACGGCATCATATCCGTTCCCAACTGTCACCCCGTGGACGGCCTCGTTGAAGGAGACGTGTCCACAGGCCTCGAAAAGACAATGTTCGTGCTGAACGGCGACGTGGACAATTACAGGACACTGGTTGAAGAAACCGTGACCAGTAAAGGGGCGTTCATTCCTCCCGTCATCTCCACGGACGCAAAGATTCTGCCCGTTCTCTTTCATCTGGGCGTCACTGAAGATGGGGATGCCGAGACCCGGTTCCGCAATGTGCTCAAACAATGTGAAGGCTCACTTGCTGTGGTCATGCAGAACCTGAGCGACTTTGACTCCCAGTTCCTGGCCCAGAAGGGTTCCGGCCAATCCTTTTACGTCGGCAAGACGCAGGACGGCTGGCTGGTCGCATCAGAAGCATACGGCATGGCCGCCCGAGCGCGAAGCTCCTACCCCATCGCCGTCCATCAGCAGGGCGGTGTTTCCGTTATCCTGCGCGACTCAGATCCGGCAGACAGCATCCCTGTTGCCCGGTATCTCGAGTCCGGCGACTCCGTGGAATTGGCCGAAGAGAAAATTGAGATTTTCTCCAGAGATATTTTCCGGGGCGAGTATACCCACTATATTGAAAAAGAAATTCACGAAGCATCCGACTCCGTACGCAATACGCTGCACGGCAAGTACCAAAAAAATGGCGCAGCCATAAAGTTCCTGCCCGAAGGATTCGGCAACGGACCGGCACTGGTCAAACGCTTCAAAGACTCGGCAACCCCCATCAAACGCATCATCTGCGTTGGACAGGGAACCGCAGCTGTGGCCGCCATGGCTGTGGCCCAACTCTTGCGCCGCACACTGGCCGGAACCGGCTTGTCCGTAGAATCCTACACAGGCTCAGAGCTGATCGGTTTCATGGGCAATGATCGCATGGATGACGTATTCCTGATTCCGGTGTCCCAAAGCGGAACCACCACGGATACAAACCGGGTAGTGGATCTCTGCCGCGATCAGGGTGCATGGGTCAACTGCATCGTCAACCGACGCAATTCGCCTCTGGTGCAGAAGTCCGATTCATACATCTACACATCCAACGGACGCGACGTGGAAATGGCTGTGGCCTCCACCAAGGCCTTCTATTCACAGATAGCGGCGGGCAAACTGCTCTCCCTGTGGCTGGCCGATGTCCTCGGCTCCATGGATGCCGAATCGATCCTCACTGAAATCGAAGCCCTTGAGGCCCTGCCCGACAAGATCGACCAGGTTCTCGCCAACAAGGACGCCATCGGCGAGGTGGCGAAAAAATTCGCCCCCGTGCATCGATACTGGGCACTCGTTGGCAACGGCGCAAACTGCGTCGCGGCCCAGGAAGTCCGTATCAAGCTCTCGGAGCTGTGTTACAAGTCCATCCCCTGTGATGTGACCGAAGATAAAAAACATATAGACCTGTCCACCGAACCGTTGACGTTGGTCATGGCATCCGACCTGCCTGAGATGGTCGCCATGGATACGGTCAAGGAGACTACCATCTTCAAGGCGCACAACGGTTCGCCCATCGTGTTCTGTGCCGAAGACGAAACCCGATTCGACGGCATTGCCGAAGCCACCATCAAGGTGCCACGCGTTGGCGGAGGACTGGACTTCGTGCTGGAGACCGTGGCCGGACACTGGTGGGGCGTCATGGCAGCCAAAGCAATCGATGCCCATGCCGAACCGTTCCGCAAGGCTCGTATAGTTCTCGGCGGGATGATTGAAAACCCCGACACATGGGACAACAAAACCCTGCTCGTGCAGCTCAACAAGTGCATTGACCGTATCGCCTCCGGTGCCACGGACTCCGCCCTGCCCGCCCGAGTAACGGCATCACTGGCAAACTACATGCTCTGGCTGGTCAACCAGTCTGCGGACATCCACGTAACTGAAGCACGGCTGGGAGACATCCTGACCGTGTTGAACAAGGCCATCGAAGAAATGACCCGTCCCATCGACACCATCCGCCATCAAGCCAAGACTGTCACAGTCGGCATCAGCAGACCGCAGGGATAGAAGCGTTGTGGGAGAGTAATAAAGTTGTTAACTTCACAATCAAGTTATTAAGTGAAGCCGCTTCTGGTATTCGTAAAAACATACGACAATCAGGAGCGGCTTGTTCATGGCCAGATATCCTTGACAGGATAATTCTCTCAAAAAGACTATATCCTCTTGGTGTTTCTCTCTTCAATCGTTGTTATAATGGGGCTCAGACGAGATAGCGTGGCAATCATCATCGGTGCCATGGAACTTGCTCCATTGCTTGGGCCCAACATTGGTCTATCTCTGGCAAGTACTATAGGAGGGTACAAACTGGCCCGTGAAGCAGTAAAACTTTTTTCGGAATCAGCCTCTGCTTTATCCTTTCTGTTACAGCCGAATTTGTCTTCGGACTACCTTATATGACTAATGAACTTATGCTTAGAAACACGACAACCTATTCAAATAGTATCCATGCAATTGTTTCCGGTGCAGCGGGCATCGTGTCTTTCACAACAGGTATCCCGACATCAATAGTCTGAGTTATCGTTGTGCTTTCCTTGCTTCCGCCTCTTACGGCAAGCGGTTTGTTTTTGGTAGCTGGGATGTACGGATATGCAGTAGGAGCGTAACTCCTCTTTATTGCAAATATTATTTGTTTGAATCTTGCTGGCGTTATCACTTTTCTTGTGCGTGGAATTCAACCTCTGTCCTGGAGAGACAATGAGCAGACGAAAGCAACGACTCTCCATGTCACCATCCTGTGGAGTATATTGCTTACCGGGCTTGTCATACTTATTTATTTCAAGGTTGTTCGGTAACGGTCTCTGCCCCAGGCTGCATTGATATCCGCCGTCTCGGCAAACTCTCTGGGAAATTTGTGCGCATATATTCAACAAGCCCCTCACGTAGCTGGCAACGTAAATCCCAAGCAGATGAGGCATCAGGAGAGCTGACTATAGCACGCAGAACCAGTGTCTCAGGTCCGGCATCCGTTACCTGCAGGACACACGTCTTACCATCCCAAAGTGGTTTTGCCTGGATGCAAAGTCGATTCAACTCTTCGCGCAAGGGGGCCATCTGCACCGTATAGTCAGTGTGGATAAAAACGGACCCTATTATGTCGGCGTTCTTTTTTGTCCAGTTCTGAAATGGTGTTTCTAAAAAGTACGTCATTGGGACAACAAGCCGTCTTAAATCCCATGTTTTTACGACCACATAAGTAAATGTTATCTCCTCAATCTTACCCCATTCCCCTTCAACTATGACCACATCATCCAGATTAATCGGATGCGAAAGAGCAATCTGAAGTCCTGCCACCATGGCTCCAATTGTTTTCTGGGCGGATAAACCCAATACAATGCTGATAACACCGGCCGAAGCTAGCAGTGTGCCTCCAAGCATCCTGAATTGATCAAAAAGCATCAATATGCCGGCGATGGTAAGTGCCCAAATGAGAACGACGATAATTCTTTGGAGAACCTTGACCTTGGTGTGGACCTGCCGAGCCGACAAGTTGTCCTTAACGTTAATATCATATCGAGATTGGGCCATATCGGAGAACAGGTAGACAATAAGTGTCCCAGCCCAGCCAGCCAAAAGTATCAAAAGAATATCCAGAAGAGTGTTAACAACTGCCGCTGTTTTTTCATCTATCCCAGCAATGGGTGCGAGCACGACAGCCAACAACACAACACCTGCAAAGGGTAACATGGAGCGTCCCCTTTTTTTCAATGAGTACAAAAGTGATTCCTTCATGCATACATTTGAATCACCCACTTTACGTATCAATGCCCATCCCCAGACACCCCCGGCAAGAATGACAATTGCCAATCCAATTCTTGCCAACCAGGCTGCGGAAATAAGAGTGTTCATCCCCCCTCCCTGTTGCATTTAAAACAACAATATGATGGTATTTAAGATATAGAACACTCATGATGAACGTGTATTATAACTTTTGGAGTTCCAATGCAGACATCAAAACCGGCTCTCAGCCTATGGGATAAAGCCAAAGCATTCGGCATGGTCATACTGTTGACTTTATTCATGCTATTTCTTTTTCAAAACATACAACAGGTGGAAGTCTCTTTCCTTTTTTGGACAGTCTCGACTCCACGAGCCCTTTTACTCCTGGTAACATTAAGCATAGGCCTGATCATTGGATACCTCTTCGCGCAGACAAGAATGTCCAGCTCAAACCGACAATAAAAATGAGGGACTATTATAGCACGCTTTCTTAAAAAAATATGACAAGAAGCCGGTATGCCACCGGGGTCACTTATTTTCATCAGGCGACAAAAACCGTAACACCCCGTCTGCGAATCATTGATTTTGACATTGGGATGATGCGGGATGAATTCATTCAAACACTTGATGATGTTATCTGGGCAAAAGAAACCAACACGACAAGTTGAATCAACATCGATGGTCTCCATGAAACTGAAATCATCAAGAGCGTGGGCGACAATTTCAGTCTCCCGTTAATGATGCTCAAGGACATTCTGAACACTAGGCAAAGACCAAAGATTGAACTGGCGAAAAACATTTATCAACTTCAGAACGTAAACTCTTCTTGTAGGGTCGTTTTGAGAAAGCGACGTACTCATAATTATTTTTTGGCTATTTCTTGCTAATTTGAGTCTTGTTTAATTGCACAAGTCCTCCTCGTCGATGAACTCCACATTAACAACCTGTCCAAAAAAACCGCACTCACCTCGCAATCGCCGCGAGGGTTGGACCGATCACCCGTGGCAGAGTCGCTCTTCGTCATTTGTCATGGATGAAAACTCCCTGCTTGCAACAGAAAGATACGTCAAACAGAACCCTGTCAAATCAGGAATAGTGACATACCCGGCATATTACAGATGAAGCAGCACCTTAGCCCACCTTGCAGCCGAAGATGACCATTCGGCTAAGACTGTTCTACCACTCAAGTTGGTAACGGATTAGCGTTCATTCCTTGATGGCAAAGAAGAGGACTGCCTCAAAACAACGATACACCAACAAGAGATAGGTATGGTGTCCCCCTATTTCATCCCCCTATTTCAAGAAGCGACTTTATTCGTTGGCAACAAAGAACTCCGGACCGGGCTACTTGGTGAGTATTGCTTTATTGCGCCTGAATTAAGGATGAAGTTGCTTATGGCATAAGCCCTTCTCCTAGATGACCAATGGCACGATTTGCCTGCTGGTAGCCGCTCGGTATGTTGGACTCTCTCTCACCAAGGTCGGGATCGTCAGTTCTTCTGAAAATAGACAGATGGATCAGCACAAACACGCATTTCATATCCAGAGACAGTCTCCTGTAAATACGGTCCTCTTGCTGCAGTTGGTGCCGAGTTGAAGACGACTGCTTAGGAAAGTCCTTTAGACGACACTGTTTTTTGACTGCCCTGTATCCATTGCAGGAAGAGACATGTGGCCCAAGAGGTCAGAGCAGAAGAAAAGATCCACCCCTCAATTTCGTCACGCCTTATCCTCTTCTGGAAGTTGATCGAACTTAGGGACTTTCTCCAACTTTTCATCCCAGTTAGCCTTTTTGGAATAGAAAATATGACCATCAGGTTGAAGCGGCACATCACAATCAAGACTCCCCGCCGGAACAACAAGGAGCGTCCCTCCCATCTGAAGGTTTGGAAGAGCCGACCCGCAATCAATGCAGAAACTCTTGATATGCCCGGTTGAATTAAAATCAAATGTTCTCACGTTGTCCTCACCAGACTTCCACCGCAGTCTGGCTGTCGATGAAAAAAGATTTGCCGCATGCGCTGAGCCTGTATCCTTACGACAACGCTCACAATGACAGAGGAAAAAACTATCAAATTCTCCGTTAATCTCGAAAGCAACCTTACCACAAAGACATGTCCCTACATACTTCACTAGACCACCTCTGAATAGTCGCCGTTGATGCCGTCAGAACAGATGGCATACCAAGTTGAACAGTTGACGAATAGGGAGTTTTCTCCATTCCTCAACTCATGATTTCGCTCCCGACCAACTCGATTAACGAGTCGCCAAAAGAAACTTTCATTCTCAAAAAAAATATCCATGTGCAGTGGAAACTGAACACGAGGAACAGAATATATGCAAATATGAATTTTTTAAACAAACGCGCTTGCTTTTGATAATGAAAGTCGATATCAATTAAATCCATGACGTGTTCACACACAGCAAAGATAAGAAAAACACGCCATCCACAGGCAATATCCTTAGTGTGAAAAATGACAACAACAATCCGGGAGACCTCATGACATTCAGGACAAGCATCAACAGCAATGGCAATCCACAGAAATTCCTGAAACGTGGATTCAAATCCATGTTTCCAAACTATGATGAACAGAAAAAGACACCCCCTGCTGACACTGAACAGACAGGCAAACCCAAAACGTCTTCATAAGCCAGAGACACAGCAACCTGCGCTTACGAATTTGATCTCGAAACACGACGGTTGATGTCTTAAAGATCAGGCAGTAAGAAAACTATTCGAGACAGTGTAAGGATTTATACCTCCACAGGCGAAGAATTCAGATACACAACCGAAGGCAAATGCGATAAATAGAGGACCGAACCAACGACGCCTCGGCAAGGTAATCGGTACCGACCAAGGGAAAGCGCACTCCAGTGCGTCTCGCGTAATGTGTTCATCAAGGAAAACCATCATGCAAATATCCGTGACCACACCGGCCCTGCTCTTTCCTGCCATTTCACTTTTCATGCTCGCCTTCACCAACCGCTTCCTTTCACTTGGAAGTCGCATCAGGAACCTGCATGATCAGTATCGAGACTCAAAAGATGATTCCATCCGTGAACAGATTGAAAACCTGCGGGTACGGGTCCATATGATCCGCCACATGCAGGGCTTCGGGGTCATGTCCATGCTCGCATGCATCTTTTCGATGATCTTCATCTTTCAGGACTGGGCGCTTGCCGGACAAATTCTGTTCGGTCTGAGTTTACTCTTTCTCATCATTTCACTCGTCATCTCCTTTTTGGAAATCCGCATCTCCATCAACGCTCTGGATATTCTGCTCAAGGACATGGAACAGGGTTAACGCATAAGAAAAGGCCCGGGATTCACATCCAGGGCCTTTAAAAATTCGTTATGGTCGAGGCTAAATATACAAAGCCTTGAAATTCTGTTCCACATCAGGAAACTTCTTGAAATCACTGTATTCCCGAGCGGCCTTCTCCATATAAGAGACCATCTGCTTCACAAGGCCGTCTCGCTTGACTTTGCGAGTCCAGGACCGAACCTCACAATCTCCATCTGTTTCCAGAATGAGCGACCATGCCATCTCTGTAGAGCTCTTGACCCTTTCTGATCCGTCTTTGACATCCAGCGTCAGTATAACCTGGGTGAATGTACCGCGATGCTTGTCGACAGACCGGTTGATTGTGGATATCTCAGCCTTGGTAAGCCGCAACTCTTCCAGACTGACCGCCCCTCTGACACAGACCAGGCCGGACAGTCCTCCACCAGGTATCTGCGTCACCGTGAGAAGTCCCACCTTGAAAACCACTATACCGAGCAGCACGATCAACACCGTTATCGCACCAACGACAAAAGGCCTTCGAGCCTTCTGACTCTTGCAAACCATCTCTATACCGCCTAAAAATACAATATTACCCAATAAATAGGGTGTGGAAAAACTATTTCAGCAAAAATTTTTTAAATCATTTTAACACTCTTGGCAAATGATATTTCATCACATGATTTAAGCACAGACCAACAAGATGCACTCTCTCAATACAAATACAAGAACTTCCCACAATTACTTGAAAGCTGACCATGCAGGCATACATGCTATCAATAATATAACGCTATTGAATGTTGCTCACCAATAGGATAAATTCATTACCAAATGGTAGGAAATAACTATACAGAATATCGAATCCCCGTGGATCAACTCAGACCTGGGGTCTTCATCAGGTTGGAAAAAACAAACTGGTTTGATCACCCGTTTCTGTTTAGCAACTTCAAAGTCAAAGACCATAAACAAGTCGCTCTCATCCAGAAACTGGGCATTTCCCACGTACTCTGCATTCCGGAAAAAAGCGATGTCCTCCCGCTGAAGGCTAATGAAAAGCTCACGCCTCAGGTGGACAGCGAAAAAGAATTTTCCCAGGAAGTCATCGACCACCTCTGGGAGATCAAAAATGAACGCACTCGCCGCCTCAAACAGAAAAAAGAACACATCGCGCTGTGCGAAAAACGTTTTGCCATTTGTATCAAAACGTTCAACGCCATCCTCAAAGGCGTTATTGGTGGAGACATCCAATCCCTGGAAGACGCCATTGGATTTGTGAACAGATTAACCGACTACTTCCTGAATGACCGTGAATCCACACTGCATCTGATGCACGTCATGAGCAAGGAAGAAGCCACGTATTCCCACCCAATGAACGTGGCAATACTCTCCATGATTGTCGGCAAGGAAATCGGGTTGACCGAAGAGGAAATGACAACTCTCGGTCTGGGGGCACTCTTTCACGACATTGGCAAAGACCGAATTCCCAAAAAGATTCTTAAAAAGCGTGGAGAATTGACCCGGCCCGAGCAGGAAATAATGGAACAGCACCCGGCCTTCGGCGCGGGGGTGTTGGCCAACATAGACCTCTTTCCCAAAGGAGTTGTCACCATTGTCGCCCAGCACCACGAACGCATGGACGGTTCAGGTTACCCTGAGGGACTACGGGAAGACGAGATTTACAGACTCGCACGCATCGTGGGCATTGCAGATGCCTACGACAATCATTGCAATCATGCTGACCCCATGAATTCAATGACCCCGTATCTTGCGCTGTCCTACATGTTCGGACATCAGAAACACGTTTTCGACGTGGAGCACCTGGCCCTGTTCATCCGCTGTCTCGGCGTATACCCCCCGGGTACTGTCGTTGAGTTGTCCAACGGCGATATCGGCATGGTCATGGCGGTAAACCCGAAAAACCAGCTCAACCCGAGCGTGATGCTGTACGACCCCGATGTTCCCAAAAAGGAAGCCCTCATTGTCGATCTGGCGGACGAGCCCGATCTCAAAGTTGAAAAATCCATTCGACTGGCGCAACTCTCTCAGGAAGCACACGATTATCTCTCACCCAGAGCAAAGATCACCTACTACGTCGACCCGACACAATAAGCTTTTATAGGTGGGCTACTGCCTTTTTTTGATTGAGAGCGTGCTTGCGGTGAACGTTTGTTCGTTATTGTTACAAAGATTCGCCTTGACCGCGACCTGCTCTCTGCGAGGTGGCAAAGAGCGTCTTCTTCGCTATGATCGTAAAAACACGCAAGAACCTATACACGGCTCCGCTGCCCGCAAAGGGCATGAAATGCCTTGGCACTCCAGCATTCAACAATAGTTCATCTTTCAAATAAAAAGGCCGCTTTCAAAGCGGCCTTTCCTTTATCTTGTTCAACTATTCGCCAACAGGCGGCTAATTGCCCCCATAAGGTCATGTTTCAATATGGGCTTCATGATGAACTCACCAATCCCGATATCCCGCAACCGATCATACGACACGGCATCAGAAAAACCAGTACACAAAATAATCGGGATGTTCGGACGCAGTTTGAGCACTTCACGCGCAAACTCCATACCGGTCATATTAGGCATGGTCTGGTCGGTAATAATCAAATCAAAATCATTGGCCTTGTACTTAAAGGCCTCCAAAGCCTCGACGCTGGAAGTACGGGTAACCACTTCAAACCCACAGGATTCAAGCATCTCTCGCCCGATATCCGTAAGCGGTTTTTCGTCATCAACGAACAGGATACGCCCCTCACGAAAGACGAGATCTGCAGGAATATCGGCATCCGAAAGCTTGATCTCCGAACTCTTGGGAAGAAATACGTGGAATGTAGCACCATGTCCGGGTCTGTTTTCCAACTCAAGGTACCCATCATGCCGTTTCACGATACCGTGCACCATAGCCAACCCCATGCCGGTGCCCTCGCCCTGCTTCTTGGTGGTGAAAAACGGGTCGAACACCCTATCCGTCACCTCCGGATCAATTCCAGGCCCGGTATCGGCTACAGTCAATCGTACAAACCGTTCGGGGTTGCCCAAGTCTTCCGGTGGCACCACTTTATCCATACTGGAAACATCTGCCAAAGTGACGGTCAGCGTACCGCCGGTTCCCCGCATGGCAAAGGATGCGTTACCGCACAGGTTGAGCATAATCTGATGAATCTGCGTGGGATCAGCCATGACATGATCCTGATCGGTCTCCATCCGAGAAATGATTTCCACATTGGAGGGGACCGAAGAACGCAGCATCTTGAGAGCTTCCTTGATAAGCGGCGTCAGCGTCATGGCATGTCGCTCCTGTGGCCCCTGACGCGAAAAATTAAGAATCTGCGTTACGAGATCTCGGGCGCGCTTCCCTGCTCGAGAAATTTCCTTGATCCGCCGATCCAGCCCGGACTCAGCCTCGGCACTCGATTCAATTATTTCAGCGTAACCAAGAATAACACCCAGAATGTTGTTGAAATCGTGAGCAATGCCACCTGCCAAAGTGCCAAGCGCCTCCATTTTCTGGGATTGTCGAAGTTGGTCTTCAAGTCGTTTCGGCTCAGAAATATCAACGATATACCCTCGATATTCCTGCGCCTGCCCGCTGTCGTCCATCACGGTATCGCAACTGACCAAAAGGTATTTGCGCAAGGCTCCATGCCGAAAGATGACCTCCTGATTGGAAAGCCTGCCCAATCCCGCAAGAAGGTCACGTAAGGACTCGGAAGCCCCCATCCCATCCCACACGGTAAATATATTCATACCGTGAGCGTCCTGTGGTGAAGTAAAACCAAAAAGGTCTGCAAAAGCCACGTTGCAATCGAGAATCAACCCCTCACTGTCTGCGGCAAAGTTACCCGTGATATCCTTCTCGAACAGCAGGCGATACCGTTGTTCGCTGGATTGCAGTTGCCTGAGCACCGCAGCACGTTTGGCGATATCCAGCCGGAGTCTGCGGTTTGCAGCATTCAATTCGGAGGTTCGGGCCTCGACCTTGACGGCCAGAGTTTCGTTGAGGTCTCGCAACCTATTTTCCACATCCCACTTGGAACACAGAGACAGAGCAATCTGTTTGAGTTCCGGCGAACGGAAAGGCTTCTGAATAAAGAGCAATTTGTCAGGCGGCGGGACGCGACGGTTGATTTCTTTCAGAGGGATATTGTGCATTGCCGACAGCAGGACTATCTCCAGATTGGAGTCCATGGCCCGAACATTTGCCGCCACGTCCAGACCCTTCAGGGATTCTTCCGCTCCTGACAGATGAATATCAATAAGGGCAATAGTGAACGGTTCGCCCTGTTTCTGAGCATGCATCATGGCAGAAAGCGCATCTTCAGGCGTCGATGTCTGCACGATATCAAACACGGGATTGGTTTTTTCTGCGTCAATTTCTTCTCGTGAAGGAAGCCGGACTTCATCGCTGAACAACGCTTCAAGCGCCAATGGCTCCTCACTTTCATAGCAAAGAATGTCACGATAGAGGGTGAGCATGGACTCGTCATGATCTACTGCAAGAACGCGAAAGCGTGTTTTCATTTCTGTTGCCAAATCTTGTCTCCCCGATTGGCTCAAGTCCCTGATTGATGACATGTTTTCAAAGGAAATATAGTGAACTCCGCCTGAAAAGGAAAGGGTGCTTCCAAAAGAACGCACCCCGGACCGGCCAGGGAATTCCTGCCAGACCGGGGTGCTGTGCATTTCAGTTTTTTAAGATTTTCACACCATGTTCGAACTCGTTAACCGCTTTGCTCGTCTACAGATGAAAGCTGTCAGCCAAGGGAGCATCCCGCTTGAACACTGGTGCACGCTCAATACTCAAAACGGCGAGCAACTCGGGCCGCTCTCTCTGGGCATCCTTGATAGTAGCAAAATCACCCACCAGCACTCGGTACCAAATACCCTTTTCGCCCAGATTCACCTGATTGATCCAGGTATCGAACCCCTGCTTGCGCAACGTGGCGCAATGGGCAAAAGCCTTGTTGTGATTAAGCCATGAGCTGACGTGCAGACCGTAGGATTCACCATGTATTATATCATCACCCCCAGCACTCGATTCCTTCTGTGACACCTTCTGGATGTCGGGGGAAGGAGGTGGCGAGCCTACGGACGCGGGAGATGCCGCAGGCCCGCCGGGGATCTGCTTCGCGTCGGGGAAAGACTGACGAAGCAGAGGGTTCGGGGTGGAACCGTCTGATTGTGGTTGGTTGCCGTTGTTCTGGAAGCGGGCCGCGATACGGGCGCGCTTCAAGTTGTCGGCAGCCTTGACGTAGTAGTTGGGAGAAAGCTCAAGAGCCTTCTCAAAATAAGGAACAGCCTTATCAGGTTGATTATCGGTCAGGAGGACATACCCGAGATTATTGTAGGCCTTGGCTTCACCACCGGCGTACTTGAAGGACTCCAGAGCCTCATCCAATCGCCCAAGGCGGGTCAGGGCCAGACCAAGATTGTTGTAGGTTCGGGCTGAGACACCGCCGGCTTTCAAAGCCAGACGGAAGGATTCGATAGCCTTGTCATAATCCTTGCGGGCAATATGAACCACGCCCAGATTGTTGTAAATTTCATCGGCTCCGTTTCCTTGATGCAATTCAAGAGCGCGTGAAAAATATTCTGCGGCCTTGTCATACTCTGCTTCCCGATCCATAAGAATGCCCAGATAATTCTGCGCCCTCCAGAGCATGGGATTCAATCGCACGGCCTTTTCAAGATATGTCTGCGCTTCATCGAATAGACCGGCGCGGAAATAGACACCACCTGCGGCCTCATTGGCTATGGCGTGGTCACTGTCTTGTTCAAGCACGTTGTTGAACTCGGCCAAAGCCTGTTCATCCAGCCCTTCGGTCACCAACATGTCACCCCGCTTCACGCGGACGTCAAGATTGACCTCATCCAGCTCGATGGCTTTGTTGTAGTGCATAAGTGCCATTTCCGGTTTGGCGCGGCGGATATATCCGTCCCCTACCTGCTCATGCTGTTCGCTGGTCAGCTTGACCGCACTTTCCTCTCCATAGGCCAGTTGGTCAAAGGTCATATCGTCATGAGACTTGACAGCACAACCGGATAGAATCAACCCGACAACAAGTGCCATTATGATAATATTTACCTTATACATGAGAATCCTCCTTGACTCGTTGACCTAGTGGTTCATCGCTGAAAACATGTCTATGCTCATGATTATCGCCGGTCCGAGAATCGTCACGAACAGAGCGGGAAGGATGAACGCAATCAGGGGAAGAAGCAGAAGCACCGGCATCTTGGCGGCCTTTTCCTCGGCTCGCTGTGAACGCTTGATGCGCATGGCGTCCGAGTAGACCCGCAGTGTACGGCCGACGCTGATACCAAACGCATCCGACTGGATAAGCAATGAAATCAAACTGTTCAAATCATCCACACCGACACGTTCCGCAAGCGAGCGAAGCGCCTCGGAGCGGGACTTTCCAGCTCGCAACTCCAGAGTCAGCAGTTTGAACTCCGAGCTGATGACCGGGCCGGATCGCCTGAGTTCATGACAGACCCTATCAATAGCCTGATCAAGGCCCATACCGGATTCCACGCAAACGACGAGAAGATCAAGCGCGTCAGGTAGTTCGTCGGAAACGGCCAACTTACGCCTTTTGATCTTCTTGGTCAGCCAGTATTCTGGGCCATAAACACCCACAGTCGCCAACAACACGGTGAAAAAAGCAGTAGCAGCCACACTCATGTCCGGTGAAAACATGAAACGGAAGAGCAGGAACCCACCGGACAGACCGATAGCAAGACATCCCTTGATGCCCTGAAAAATCTTGTATGAATCGGGCGTCCGCATTCCCGCCTGAATCAACCGCATACGATTCTTGTTGATTTCGTCAACCTTGGTAGGACCGATCTTGGACCCCATGCGCCCAAAGAACGTCAGAGAATTCTTTGCTACGGAAGTCAGGGGAGCGGTCAATGCTTCCGACCGCTTGATCGATGTCCCGGACACCCTTTCCTTGAGTCTGGCCGTGTCACTTGCTCCCCCCAGATATCCGATAAGACCGTACCCACCCAGAAGGACTGAAACAAAGGCGATGCCTGCCGCGAACAAAGGAATCAATTGCGCTTCACTCATGAATCCTCCTAGACCTTGATCTTGATGATCTTGCGGATGACCAAAACACCCATGACAACGGAAATGGCTGCGGACCAAACCATGTTTTGACCGAGTTCACGCGTCCACAAAAGGCTGACGTAATCGGGATTGAGCAAATACAAAATGCCTGTCAGCAGGAAAGGCAGCGCCGTCAGGATATAAGCAGAGACACGTCCTTCTGCGGAGAGCACCCGGATCTTGCCGTACAGAGCGAATCGCTCTCGCACCAGTTCCGCGATCTTGGCAATGATCTCGGCAAGATTACCGCCGGTCTCACGCTGAATGTTCACGGAAACGATAAAAAACTTAAGATCATTGCAGTCAACCCGCTTTTGCAGACTGAGCAACGCCCTGTCCACATCCATGCCGTAGTTGATTTCGTCCAGCGTCTGCCCGAATTCTGGACCGATGGGAGCATCAAATTCATCGGCGATCATACGCATGCCGCCGCCGAACGTATGTCCGGCCTTAAGCGCGCGGGCCATAAGGTCAAGAGCTTCTGGCAACTGCTGCTGAAAACGATCCATACGCTTTCTCTTCATGCCCTTCAGCCGCATGATCGGGAAATATCCTAGCAGGGAGCCTGCCACGAGACTGACCAGCAGCCTGCCGGAAAAACTCCCGGCATAAAAACCGATGACTGCCAGCAGAGCGCAGACAAGCAGGTAAATGCCTGCCTTCCCTTTGGCGTCCGCCTGATAGATAAGACTTTCGAGGCTGGCCGCCCAACGCATGTTTTCGAGCATACGATTGAACCAGGGCACTTCACTCATGGATTTTTCGCGCAAAACGAGATCAACGTTCTCAATACCTGTATCGGTCATCGCCATGGCCCTGAGACGGTCCTTGATTTTCTGATCGACCTTGTCCGATCCGGACTGCATGAGCGAACTGACACCCATGACAAGCAAGAACACGATGAACACGACCACGCCGGTAATGATAAGAGTCAACTGCATGGCTTACTCCTTTCTCATTGGCTTGGGAGTCACGTGAAACATATCCGTAGGGAAGGGGAATCCCATACGTTCCAGCTTTTCCGCAAACTTGGGACGGATGCCGCGAGCCGTAAAATATCCTTCCACTTTGCCGTCCTTGCTGACTCCTGTCTGATCGTAGGCGAAAATTTCCTGCATGGTGATCATCTCCCCTTCCATGCCGGTGATCTCCTGAATGGAGACGACCTTTCTGGTGCCATCCACCAGACGGGTTGCCTGGATAATGACGTCGATGGCCGAAGAGATGTACCGCTTCATGGAAATGGGAGAAAGATTCAGACCGGCCATGGAAATCATGGTTTCAAGACGCATCAGGGCATCGCGCGGGGTATTGGCGTGAATCGTGGTCAGAGATCCGTCATGACCGGTGTTCATGGCCTGGAGCATATCCAGAGCCTCGGAGGAGCGGACCTCACCAACGATGATGCGGTCGGGACGCATACGCAGACAGTTCTTGACCAGATCACGCATGGTAATTTCGCCCTTGCCTTCGATATTGGCCGGACGGGTTTCCAGCCTGACCACATGCGCCTGCTTGAGTTGCAGTTCCGCGGCGTCCTCAATGGTAACGACTCGTTCATCTTCGGGCACGTTGCGCGACAGGCAGTTGAGGAGCGTGGTCTTACCGGACCCGGTACCGCCGGAAATGAGCACGTTAAGCTTCGTCTTGACGATTCCTTCCATGAGTTGGGCCATCTGCGGGGTCAATGAATTGAACCCGATCAGATCCGCAACTTCAAGCGGGTCTTTAGAGAACTTACGTATGGACAGCGAGGGACCATCAATGGCCAATGGCGGGATGACTGCGTTGACACGCGAACCGTCAAGCAGGCGCGCGTCACACAGAGGTTGAGACTCATCAATACGACGCCCTACCAGGGAAACGATGCGATCGATGATCTTGCGCAGATGGTCGTCATCCTTGAAGCGGGCCGGCGTCAATTCCAGCTTGCCCGAACGCTCGACGTAGATCTGCTTGTAGCCATTGACCAGAATATCGTTGACCGTGGGGTCCTGAACAAAAGGTTCCAGAGGACCGAGACCGATGACTTCATCCTGAATCTCGGCCAGCATCTTCTTGCGCTCAGCCAGGTTCAGAGGTGCATTCTGAAATTCTTCCCAAAGCAGCCCTTCGGTGACCTTGGCAATTTCCGAGCGCATTTCCGTTTCATTCAGTGAATCCAGCAGCGACAGGTCAATCATGTCGATGAGACGATCATGAATACGGGTCTTGATGTCGAAATAATGATCCTGTGCTTCCGCCTTGGAAACAGATGACCCGGCACTCTTCCCGCGAACCTTGCCCTTGCCTGCGGCAACAGACTCACGCTTGGCGGCATTTCTATTCAATCGTTCTGCGAGACTCATAACGATGCCCCTTCAAGAGTGTCGTCATTCTTGCCCTTCTTTCTGAAAAGAGACGCAAACGGCATGGAAAAACCTTTCCGGGCCTTCTGTAGCTCGGGAGCCAATGCGGAAGCCATAGCCCTGATGACCTTGGTAACTGGAGACTTGGGGTAGGCCAGAACAAGCGGCGTTCCCTGATTGATGGCAGATTGGACGGAATCACTGTCTTCAGGAATCACCCAGACTATTTCCCGGCCCAGAACTTCCATGGCTTCACTGACGCCGATGGTCGAATTCTTTGCCACACGATTGGCGACGAGCTTCATGCGCCGTTCTCCGTCCGGGTCCTGACTTCGAATTGAATCCATCAGACGAGAGGTCCGGGACAAACTCGGTAGGCTCAGTTGCAGAGCTATAAGAATGGTATTTGCCTGTTCCACTTCCTTGGGAAGCATTTCGTCATGAGGATAGGCGGTATCAACGATCACATGTTCATAATTGTTGCGAAGCTGTTCCAAAATGAGAAACAGGGAATGCGGGTCTGGACGCTCAAACCCGGAGGGACCAGGCAAAACATGGAGGCCGGATTCATGCTCGGCCACCACACTGCGAAGATAGGTTCCATCCAGACGGGAAATATCTTCAACCAGCTCACCCCAGGTATATTCAAACTTCAGATCCAGAAAATACGGTGTTTCCCCGTAAGGGCGGCGCATATCCACAAGGATGGTGCTACCTGGCTTGCGTTCATTCAGAACCGAAGCAAGATTCACAGCCAGAGAGGTTGCCCCCATGCCGGACTTGCTACCGAGCACGGCAATTATCTTGCCCTTCTCGCCTTCGTCCTGCCCAAGGCTGGAACGCATGGCCGTCCGCATGACTGCGGCACGAAAATCATTTTCATCCACAGGGTACTTGATAAATTCACGGATACCGCTGCGCATAGCCCGAATAAGAACCTCGGGATCGGCGTTGTTCCCGGCAAGATATACATCCTCGGCCTGTCCAGTTTCAAGGGCCTGGATAATATGCGGCATGTCTTCATCCACAGAGCCACCGGGTTCGTAGATGAGGACACCCATTTCTTCAGCATCATCGTCCACGAGTCGGACCATGGGATTTCTGGCGATCATCTGCTCAAGCTGCTTGCGCTGCTCCTTGTCGCTGATTGCCAACGAGATCGGTATGATTCTATTGTTCATGGTTCCCCCCTTTCCCCGTATTCCAATCCGGGCTGCACAACGGTCTGGGTCGGTTGCCCACCGTCTTCCCCGTACAGCCACAAACTATCAAACACTGTAAAATTCAAAACCAGGACACTCAACATCAGCACCAGGAGAACAAACTCGGGCCAATACTCAAAATGTCCTCGATCACGCATCATTGACCCCCGACGACTCCAAAAGTCGAACCTGATTCACGCTGCTCTTTTTCCTTGGGGCCGGCCTGATACTTTTCAGCAGCCTTGGCCGCATACTTGCCGTCGATCCCGACAACCGGGGCATCGGAACCGGCTTCCGGGTTGGCAGTCTGGCTTTTCAGGGCCATACGAACCGAACTGCCAAACGGCGGCGTAGTCTGCTCAGCCTGATACATGGTCCCACAACCGGCCTGGAGCATGATGCCCACGATGGCGAGATAAATCAGAAAATTCTGCATGATACCCTCCACGTTTTCCTATTGAGGCCAGGAATGACCGAATTCACCATCAAAACCGCTTTCGGGACGGACCACGGTTCCGGGTTCTGCCGCGCCAGTTCCGACAGTCCGCGCCTTGTCCGGTCCGCCCATACCTTCCATGAGTCCGAAGAGATAGAATTCACTGTCACTCGGTTCCTTGAACCCGTCGGTGGGCAGGGTCTGGGAAGCCATGTCCACAGGCTTGGCGAGATGAGCTGTGACGAGCACCACCAGTTCGGTCTTGTTGCTGGAGAAATCCTTGGAGCTGAATAAGGCTCCAAGAACCGGTACTTCCCCCAGACCGGGGAACTTGCTCGAATTTTCCTTGAGCGAATCGCTTATCAATCCGGCGATGACAAAGGACTGCCCGTCCCCCAACTCGACTACGGTATTGGCGCGACGGGTGGAAATAGTCGGTATCTCGTAGCCGGATATGGATACTGACTTTGAATAATCCAATTCCGAGACTTCGGGGTTGACCTGGAGGTTGATAAGGCCGGAGCTCATGACCGTGGCCGTGAATTTGAGGCCGATACCGAACGGTTTGTAGTCGATGCCTACATTCCCCAAAGAACCGGGCATGGGAATGGGAACCTCACCGCCGACCAGGAACTCGGCCGACTCACCCGACACACAGGTCAGATTCGGTTCAGCCAGCATGCGGACCAGACCATTTGCCTTAAGCGCGTCGATCATGCCGAAGAGAGTCGTCCCCCCGCCGCTGTATGCACCGTTCATGGTGATATTATCGGTCAGATTGAATATGCCTTCCTTCGGATCATAACTCGTCAGGTTGTTGATGATGGAATAGATGGAAAAATTGGAACCGATGGCTGCAAAGTTGATCCCCAACCGCTTTGTCACGGATCGGGACATCTCGGCCACGCGGACTTCAAGCATGACCTGTTGGATGCCGTCCACAGTGAGAAGGTTGACCACCTTGTCCGGTGCCGCAGCTTCGGCCAATGCCAGCACTGAAGAAAGATTGGCTGTATTGGACACATGACCGGCCAGTGTCACGGAATCCCCCGAGGTCAGCACCTTGATATTTCGCTCATTGGGCATGATCTCGTAAATCATCCGTTTGAGCTGTGTCATATCCGGAGTCACGATCACATCAAAGACATCGGCTACCTTACCTTCGGACCAGAGGGTCATTGTCGTGGAGCCAAGCGCGTTGCCAGTCAGATAAATCTGCCGTTGGGAAAGGACTATGATGGATACAAGCGAATCAGATGCCAGGGAGACACGACTCACCTTGAAATCGGTATCGATGACGATTGACTTGCCAATGGTCAGCCTGAGGACTTCGGGAACCACGGACTCCCGAGCCGCGGCATGCGCCTGCGCAGGTATCATCAAGACCACAAGGTACATCAGCAGGACCAGAAAGATACGTATGGAGTGAGTACGCAACATAACGGTCTCCTCCTAAAACTTGACCGACGAACGCATACCGCCGGTTATGATTTCAACCTGTTCAGACTTTTTGCTTTTACCCTGCCGGACAGATCGGGCCGGGCGCAACGCGGCCAGAGTCTTACGAACATCGGACCCGGTGGTTCGGATACTCTCTTCATCCTGTTCATTGCGAAGAGCAAAGTGCAGGGTTCCCTGAGTAGAAGCCAAAGCCAGGCTTTCGGACTGCGCCGGTGTCAATTCCAGAGTGTAGACATCAACGCTGGCAGTCTTGCCTTCCTCATCTGGCGGGGAAAGCTGGGTGCCTGTGGCGATGACCTTAATCTGTTCAAGCACAAGTTTGGTCACGGGCTTATCTTCCTTGCCGACAACCAGTGTGACAATGACATCGACACGGTCTCCGGGACGGACGAAACCGGACAACCCCATGACAGCGTTACCCTTGACGGCCATGGCCCGCTTTCCGGGTTCGATCAAAGCGCTCACACCGCCGCCGATGATGGATTCATCGGCCAGACGTGTTGCAGTCACGGCCTCATTGGCTCCAACCGATTGGCTGAGCACGCGGCCAAAAATATTTTCGGGATCGGAAAAGGCACCGGGAGGACGAGAGTCTGCAGTGAACTTGCGGACTTCCACCATTTCCTCAGTCAACTTGCTCCCGCGCTTCATGTCCACCTTGGCCACGACCACGGGAACAGTGTCGGCAACCCGTGTAGACTGCTTCGTGTTTGTTACCTTGCTTGACCAATTGAAAATCAGCACACCGGCTATAACCGCCAGAACCAGTGATAGGACTATCTGTATCAAGGATCTCTTTGATTTATTCATGACGTCCCTCCTTTAATACCTGCCGTAAACAATACCAGTCTCCCAAGCATACAAAGCCATTGCAGTGGCGGTACCCACAGCAATGGCCACACCGTAACAAAGACGGGGGAGAGCCTTTTCTGTATTGATAGGAGCAAAACTGAACCTTCTGGTCGCCACTAAAATGGAGAAGGTATTCACGATGTTATTCATAACAGCCTTGAAAAGGCTTCTGTCAAAGGCAAGCACTCCAAGCCCGTAGATGCCACCGGCAATGCAGGTGAACAAAAAGGCAGTCACAGTGCTGGAAAGACCAAGCCATGCCCCGACTCCAGCCATCAGTTTCACATCACCGGCGCCCATCACGCCAAAAAAATAAGGAATCGCCATGGCAATTAATCCGAAAGCGAACCCGCCTGCGGCGAACTTCAGCCCCTCGAATCCACCAAAAACGGTATGTGCGGCAAACCCGGCCAGAATGACCGGAAAGGTCAGCCAATTGTAGATACGTTGTTTTTTGATGTCAGTAATGACTGCGATGAGCAGTGCAACTGCCAGCACTATACAGATAAGTAAGTTCATGGTCCCCCCGATGATCATCTGAGCCGTTCTCGTTATCTTCGTTTTCCCCTCGAAGACAAAACCGGGGTTGGCGGGCCGTTCCCGCAAACCCCGGTTCGGCTGCTCTGGCTGCTTCCGTTAAACGGTTAGCTGTTTACTACCGATACTAGGGAGTAGTGGTAGTAGCGGTTGCGTCGCTCATCTGCGTGGTGATGTACTCGAAAGTTGTGACAACCTGGTCACCGAGAGCTGTGGTTGCACCGACGATACCGGCAGCGATCAGGGCGGCGATCAGACCGTATTCAATCGCGGTTGCGCCTTCTTCATCCAGGATAAGGTTCATAATTTTTGTCATTGTCATTCTCCTTGGTTTGTTTCGTAAAAAAATCGAAATTTGTTTTCTGCTGTTAAGCACCAGCCACGTACTCAATAAAGCAACCCGTGTGCCACACAGGAGAAATTATATTTTTTTTATACTTAACATTCTAAAATACAAGGAAAAGAAAATTCACATACCCCCAAAACATGTGTTTAATTTATTATCCACATCGCGTTAAATCCATTAATTATAGACCACCGAGATTAGTGTTCAGGTGGAAAACACTCAAAAGAGTCTCTAATATCAAAGGCATACAGCGATCTATTAATAATAGATCGCTGTATGCCTTTGATAGGGAAGACGCAAAAAATGAAGGAAACATGCCGTTTTCAAACCGCATTTCAGAGCCTTGTAGTCTGGAATACCCACAAAAGATGGATACGACGGCACAATCGCCAGATAATGACGGAAGCAATGGCAGGATTACTTAGATAATTTTCTAAAAAATGTTGGATTAATAGCGTGCTTCTGGAGCTTGTTCCACAGATTCTTTGGGGACACGCCAAGAGCACTGGCTGCCTCGGTCTGTGTCCCGCCACAGGCTCGCAGGGCTTTCTCAATGAGCACTTTCTCGTACTCAATGAGCGCTTTTTTAAGCGTAAGCCCTTCGTTCATAGGCATATGCATTCCCGTATCGGTCACTGGGGACGCATTCGTGAAAGCCTGATCCACTTCTGCGGGGGTAATGGTATTAGACTTACAGAATATGGCTGCACGTTCAACGGCATTGGCAAACTGGCGCACGTTGCCCGGCCAATCATAGTTGAAGAATATCTCCATGGCTGCACTGGATACGGAACTGATGTCAGTGCCAAGCCGCCTGTTGGCTCGCGCAATAAAGAATTCAGCCAGTTGAGGAAGATCGGACTTGCGCTCCCTGAGCGGCGGCAGAACCAGCGTCGCCACATTCAACCGATAATAGAGGTCACTGCGAAACTTTCCATCTTTAACGCGCTGCTCCAGTTCCTGGTTGGTCGCCGCAATAATTCGCACATCATAAAGAATTGGCTTGGAGCCACCAACACGTTCCGCCTGCTTTTGTTCCACGGCCCGCAAAAGTTTGGGTTGCAGATGCAGTGGCATATCACCGATCTCATCAAGCATGAGGGAGCCGCCCTTGGCCTGCTCAAACTTACCCTGTTTCATGGAAGTTGCACCAGTAAAGGCGCCCTTTTCATGCCCAAACAATTCTGATTCAATAAGATTTTCAGGAATGGCAGCACAATTGATCTTGACAAATGGCCCCTTGGCCCGTGCACTCATGGCATGAATGACGTCCGAAACCAGTTCCTTACCAGTCCCTGTTTCACCCATAACCAAAACATCAGCATTGAGCTCTGCCACCCGAGCGATCCGTTCCTTAACCGCCAGCATTGGCGCAGAATGACCGATAATTGATTGAAGAGGACTCGAGCCACCTTTTCGCTTGAACTCGGACAGCTCCATCTGCATCCGTCGCTTTTCCAAAGCACGACGAACCACAACCTCCATTTCTCCGAGCGAAAACGGCTTGGTAAAATAATCATACGCACCGCGCTGCATGGCTTGTACGCCGGAATCCTTGGATGAATATCCGGTCATGACGATAACGTCCACGCCAGGGGCCGCCTCGGCCAGATGGGGCAAAGCATCCAGTCCGGACATGCCCGGCAGCTTGATATCATGAAGAATGAGATCGAAATTCCCGGCCGCAGCCTTTTTGATACCATCTTCTGCAGTCGAAGCGGTATCCACGCCGTACCCCTTGTCGATCAATGCTTCGACCAGCATGCCCTGAAAGGCTCTATCATCATCTACAATCAATATTTTTTCAGCCACGGACATGCTCCTGAGCGTCTTTTCCAACCACATTTTGATTTTACATCAAACGTTAAATATTATCCACAAAAAGTAGATTTCTGTACCCTCACTAATCAATACGTTCAAAATGACCCCTGGGTCACAAAATATTTTTATTAAATAAATTCATGTTAATAACACATATTTCATCACGATTATTATCAGGTTGGCACATCCATTGCGTATAGAGTCAGTGAAGGCATCCCGCGTCACAAAAAATGGAACCCAAGGAGTACGGGAATGAAAAAAAGAAAAACTGAACGTCAAGGACTCGCAGCAGTCGAACTCGCCTTGATGCTTCCCGTAATGGCTGTGCTGCTCATGCTTCTCGTGGAAGGTGCCAGCGCAATGCACACATACTCCGCAATGGTAGAAGCCAGTCGAGAGGGAGCACGGCACGTCCTTCTGGAAGGAAGCGATGCAAACGTCGACACCCTTGTCGCCGCATTGATTGCCGACATCGTCAGTGCCGACATCAGCACTGACGTGACAACGGATTCAGTAAACAAAACAGTCACTGTCAAGGTGTCATATCAATATGCGTTGTTCGGCAATGCCGGCAGCACCACACCCATAGGGGAAAGCAATGACAATACATTCCAGTTCGTCGCACAGACAACAATGCCGATGCCCTAAATCCCGCAGGGGATCGGCAACGGCCATGATCGCCATGCTTCTCCCCGTTCTTTTGGGAGTGGCTGGAATCGCCATTGATATGGGCAACATGTACCTGGCTCACACCCGGCTTCAGGCCGCGGTCGATGCCGGAGCCCTGGCAGGGAGCCTTGAACTCCCATATGACCCGGACTTGTCCAAGGGAATCGTTCATCAGGCAGTAGAAGACATGGTCACTCTGAACATGAGTGAGGCCAAGATACAATCCGTGGTGGCGGGAACAGAAATCCGCAGTGTCGAAGTAACGGCCATTGCCGAGGTCAACCTTCTGCTCATGTCCATACTCGGAATAGCTGACCAGGTGGTCGAGGCAAAGGCCATGGCAGGCTTCAACAAGCTGGAAGTCGTTTTCGTCATCGACAACTCCGGCTCCATGAAAGGCACTCCGATCACAATGGTCAAGCAGGCTTCCATTGAATTGACAGACCTCCTCATACCTGACGGCGCGACACCGGATACCAAAGTCGGTCTGGTTGCATTCAGAGGCAAAGTCCGCGTCGGAGATGAATCGGGGCTTGCACCTGGCTGTTACAATGCAGACGGCAGCAAAAACGAAGGTATTCACGAAGATTTCATGGATGACTACTGGGCTCTCTCTTCATATTATAGAAGATACATAACTCTGGACACCTGCTCCGATCTGCCCGAGGCACTCCCCTTGAGCACGGACAAGGACAATGTCATCAACTCCATAAACACCCAGACTGCCACAGGAGCATCGTCCGGCACGGTCATTCCCGAAGGCATCAAGTGGGGACGCCGCATCCTGACGCCGGAAGCGCCCTATACACAGGCCGGAGACAAGGATGACTATCGCAAGATAATGATCGTACTCACTGACGGGGATACGGAAGACGGCGAATGCGGTGGCAGTTATCGAGCATCGTATCGTCCCAACAACTATTGGACCAATGCGTATTTCGGTAGTGGACGTGACGATGCTCACTGTGAAAACGGCGGCGTGCTCAATGAAGACATGCTTGCCGAGGCACAATTGGCCAAGGATGCCGGCATTGAGATCTTTGCCATCCGATTCGGTGTCTCCGACACGGTAGACATCAACCTCATGCAACAGATCGCATCCAGCAAGCCAGGCACAGATGATCACTATTTCAACGCACCCTCGGTTTATGATATCCCGGATATATTCAAACAAATTGGCAAACAGCTCGGCTGGCGTCTGCTCTAGGGGGGCACAAGTTATGCGCAAGGATATACACAACTCCCACCGCAGAGGAATTGCCGCCGTGGAAATGGCACTCATCCTCCCCATCCTGTTCATGCTGGTCATGGGCATAGTCGAAGGAGGCAATGCGGCTTACTCCTGGCTGACCGTACAAAAAGCCGCTCAGATCGGCGCACGATTCGCAGCCACAGGCCGTGGATACGAAGAGGGCACGAGACTTTCCCAGATCATAACCACAACCGAAGCCGCTCTGACCACGCTGGATATCAATTCATATGAGATCAACGTGCGCTCATGGCCTGATCTCGGAGCCACCGGCGACGGCATCGACAATGATCCTGGAGCACCCTGTCAACTGGCCGAAGTTTCTGTCATGTATGCTTACAAACCATTCACCCCTATAGTCAGTGCCATTTTACCGGAATCCATTCCCTTGTACGGATATGATCGAAAAGTAAATGAACCATGGAAGCCATGCGATTGATGCACATGCACATTCCCCTCCGAAAAGCCCCTCACGGGGCTTTTTTTTACTCAATACGAATACAGATAGTGCGAAGATTAATTGATTTCCAACCTAACTCAGGATAGGTTTTCAATCGTAAATATCATCAAGCACTTCACAGACAAAAGATAGGGAGCCCAGCAAGTTGAGCGAATATCCAGAAGTACTCGGCGTCTACTCTTTACAGATTGACGCAGAAATAGGCACAGGTGGAACCGCCGTCTCACACGATAACGTTACCTACTGGTATGCCCGTCAACTGTCAGAAAAAGAATTCGAAGTGCAGCCTCTCAATGCGCACCACGTCCCTTCCGGCGTGCGCAGTTCCTTGCAGGAACTGGATTTTCTCAAGCAGTACACACCCGAACCAAAATATTACAAACTCCACACTGTCCCGGCTCTTAAAACCCTGGCCAGAAAAATCAAGATGGGTGAACAAGCTTTTGCCGATGGTAATCTGGACGACGCCGAGCAACAGTTCATCAAGGCACTCATGATTGATGACAAGAATATTGACGCGAACTACGGCCTTGGCGAAGTCTATTCCAAAAAAAAAGAATTTGAAAAACTTAAAAAGGTACTCAATACCCTGCTCGGTCTTGATGAAGCATTCTCATACGAACATCGGCAAAAATTCAATAGATTCGGAATTTCCCTTCGGAAAAACGGTCATTACGACGAATCTATTCGATACTACAAAAAGTCCCTTGAAATCGTCGAAAGCGACGAGAACGTTTATTTCAATCTAGCTCGGGTGTTTTTTGAAAAAGGGCTCAATGATCAATGCATCACCAATCTTGAACAAGCCCTATCCATCAACCCCGACTTCGTTGAAGCCCAAAAATTTCTCAAGTACTGCAAAAAACAGAAACAACTCTAGAGCGACAACCCCATTCGAGATTTTGTCGCCCTTTCCACCATACGCAATCTCAATCTTGATATGCGTTCTATCGTTGGCAGGAAATGCCGGAATAGAAAAACAAAAAAGGCCCGGACATGAAGTCCGGGCCTTTTTTATTGGAATTATGGCTGGAGCTTATTCCTTGACCGATCCGGCCAGCAGCCCCCGTATGAAGTACCGTCCAAGGAAGATATAAATACACAGCACCGGAATCGCCGCCAGAATAGAGCCGGCCATAGGCAGGTTCCAGCTCACGGCCTGACCACCGGCAAGCTGAGCCAGCCCCACAGTGATGGGATTGTCCGCGTGCCGAGTCAGGCAGATGCCCCAGAGGAACTCATTCCAAATCTGAGTGAACTGCCACAGCGAAGTGACCACGAATCCGGGAATGGAAAGCGGGAATACAATGCGCAGGTAGATGGAAAAGAACCCTGCTCCATCAAGTCGCCCGGACTCGATGAGTGCAGTGGGAATCTGGGAATAAAAATTACGGAAAATAAGCGACGTAATAGGCAAGCCGTAAACGATATGCGCCAGAATAAGACCAGGCAGACCACCATACAGATTCATGGCCCTGAGTGTCTGAAACAGCGGGATCAGAATAACCTGGTACGGTATGAACATGCCGAACAGGAACAAGGTGAATACGATCTCCGAGCCTTTGAATTTCCACTTGGAAAAGACATACCCGTTCAAAGACCCCAGCACAGTTGAACCAATGGTCGCACAGATGGTCAGGATTATGGAATTCACGAAGTCCGGCTTGAGCAGGTCAAACGCCTCGGAAAAACTGCCCCAATTGAACACAGGAGGGAGTTCCCAGGCCGTAGGGAGACTGATATCAGCAGGCATTTTCAGCGCTGTGACAGCTGCCATGTATGCCGGCATAAGAAAAAACAGGGCCATGACGGTCAACGTCCCGTATAGCAGGACGGAACCCGGTGTGATTTTCTTGGTGGTCATGTTAGCGTCTCCCTCTCTGGCGATATTGGCTGACCAGATAGGGCACGATGAACATGGCCGCGATCAGGAAAAGTACAATGGCAATAGCCGCGCCCTGAGCGAAATCATTGGCGCGGAAAGTGGTCAGATACATGTTCAAAGCCGGATGGCCGGTCTCGGCGTTATCCGGTCCGGTCATGGCGAACACAAGGTCAAACATCTTGAGTGAAATATGCGACAGGATGATGACGGCTGATATGGTAATGGGTTTAAGCATGGGAATGGCGATGTACCGATAATAGCCGACTTCCGAAGCGCCATCGAGCATGGCCGCATCACGCAAATCCTGCGAGATGCCATTGAAGCCAGCGAGGTACAGAGCCATGGTGTAGCCCGAATACTGCCAGATGGTCGCCATGATGATACCGAGCGTGGCCATATTGAAACCGTGCTCTTCTTCCATCATGTAGGCATCGGGGATCAACCCACCGAACAGCCAGACGAACGCGCCGATAATGATGCCCGGAATAAGCCACAGTTTCATGGCTCGTCCGGTGTCTTTTCGCATGATAAAAATGCCAACCAGAATGAGAACAAAGGATACGAGATAGAGCAGAATACGGAGAATATCCTGCCAATTGAAGACAAGAATGGCAGCCTGACTGGAAAGCCAACCAAAGCTCAGTGGTTCCATGCCCACATAGGTCGGCAGAACGTTCACCCCCCCCTGAGGAGCAAGCAGCCACCGCCAAATGGTACCGGATACAATAAAGGACAGGGACATGGGATACAAAAAAATTGTCCGCAGCAGGTCTTCACCCTTGGGCTTCTGGTCAAGCAGAATGGCGATAAACATGCCAAGCCCGACCGCGCCCACCAACAGCATGATGGAGTAGTAGACCGCGTTGACCAGGTCCTGGCGGAACCCGCCCCCCAGAAACCCGGTGAAGAGTTCAATATAGTTATCCAGACCGATAAAATTTTTCTCAGGCTCAAGCGCAAGCGCCCCGGACCCACCCCAGTCAGTCATGGAAGTCCAAATAGTGTTGCCGATGAAGCCATAGACAAAGACCCCAATGAGGACCATTGACGGCAACAACGTCAAAAACGCTTTCAACCTATCCAGTGATGCTTCTCGCATGCGCAACTCGAAATACGTAAAAATCTTAAAGAGGGCGAGGTGCACCGGGAGCGACACTGCTCCCGGTACACAAACAGGCCCATTTATTCGTTAAATGCCAGCCTTTTTGGCGAGCTGCTGACAAGCCTTACCCGCGGCGGTAGCATTCTTTGACTTGAGGAACATCTCCATGACAGAAGCGAATCCGCCCATGAAGGTCTCATTTGCGGCCACGCCGTGAGCCAGAGAACCAACCACCCGGTCCTTGCCGAAATCAGCAGAAGCGGACTTGAGGTAGTCGTTGTACTTGCTCAGATCGGAGTCGGTACGGGCGGAGATGGAACCCTTGAGCGGGTTGAATGCATCACTGCCTTCCTGAGAACCAAGAACCTTGAGCCATGCAACGGCGTTGTCACGGTGAGGGGAACCCTTGGGCAGACCAAAGGAGTCAGCCAGGAACATGAATTCGCCGCCGGTACCGGGAGAAGCCAACCAGCCGTAGCCCTCGCCCGGAACCAATTTCTTGGTGGTGGTCATGTAACCGGCAGCCCAGTCACCCATGATGTTGAAAGCAGCACGGCCATCAATGACCATGTCGGTTGCCTGCTGCCAGGACAGAGAGGAGGCGTCGGCATTGGTGTATTCGAGAACGCGACCAAACAGTTCCCATGCCTTGATGCCTTCAGGAGAATCGAAAGCGAGCTTGCCGGACCACAGAGCGTCCCAGTTGTCTGCGCCCAAAGAGGCCAGAGCGACGGATTCCCACAGGTGGTTGGCAGTCCAGTTCTGAGCGAGGGCAAGAGGCGTCACGCCTGCGGCCTTCAACTTCTCGGCTGCGGCAAAGAATTCATCCCAAGTCTTGGGAGCTTCGATGCCCCACTTCTTCAGATTGGCAGGAACATACCACATCACGTTGGAGCGATGGATGTTGACCGGTACGGACCAGATGCCTTTGTCGGTGCCGATCAGCTTGATCAGACCTTCGGGGAAAACGTTCATCCAGCCCTGTTCCTGGAACAACGGAGTAAGGTCTTCCATACGGTCAGCCTTGACCCAGGTACCGATCAGTTCCTGACCGGCGTGAACCTGGAAGGAATCCGGCGGCTCACCACCGAGCATACGGGTCTTGAGAACGGCCTTGGCGTTAACGCCGGAACCACCTGTGACCGTAGCATTGATCACGTTCACGTTGGGATTCTGTTTTTTGTAAATTTCGATCAGAGCGGCCAGAGCCGGACCTTCATCACCAGCCCACCAGGAAAAGATCTCCAGGTCGCCGGTCAAATCCTTTGCCTGCGAAACCTGCGGTGCACCAAGCAGCAGGACAGCGGCAAAAACGACGAGCAATTTAGCAAAACCCTTCATAATACCTCCTAAGGTTTTTGAAATATCCATAACCAATCAATTAACTATTAAAACAACCACTTCGACAACTTGATAATCAACGAAGTGCGTTGGTTGTCTCCGGATCAAAAAGAACCATGCGATCGAACTCGAATCCTATGGGGACCACTTCGCCGGGATGAGCCACAACGCGTCCTTCAACTTCGGCAAGCAGTTCATTCTCCCCGTCAATAACGATTTCAAGGTGGGATTGACCGCCGAGAATCTCGGAGACCACGACCTCTCCCTGACACAGCCATTCCTTGGGAAGCTTTTCAATGCTGTCGCCCATCTTGATGGAGTCTGGACGTAAGCCGACTTTCACCGGAGTCCCGTCTTCCAGATATTCAGCCTTGCCATCAACCACGGGGAAAGTGGAACTGCCGACGACAACATGGCGTTTCCCCTGCTCGACACGAAAAGTTCCAGACAGGATATTCATGGGGGGATTGCCTATGAACTGCGCCACAAAGACGTTGTCCGGATCTTCAAAGACTTCGATCGGCGTGCCGATCTGCTGGATGTCCCCATCCTTCAAGATGACAATACGGTCGGCCAATGTCATGGCTTCAATCTGATCGTGGGTCACATAGATCGTTGTGGTAGCCATGCGCAGATGCATCTTGCGAAGCTCCATACGCATCTGCGTCCTGAGTTGAGCGTCAAGGTTCGAAAGAGGTTCATCAAACAGAAACACATCGGGCTTGCGAACCATGGCACGCCCCATGGCAACACGTTGACGCTGACCGCCGGAAAGCTCTGACGGCTTGCGGTCAAGGTAAGGACCAAGCTCAAGTATATGAGCGGCCTCGTTGACTTTGGCTTCGATGTCCGCTTTGGACATGTTGCGCATCTTCAGGGAAAACCCCATATTTTCTCGCACAGACATGTGCGGATACAAGGCATAGTTCTGAAAGACCATAGCCACGTTCCGGTCCTTGGGTGACACCTGATTGACCATGCGATCGCCAATAAAGACTTCACCGTCGGATATGGCTTCCAGCCCGGCAATCATGCGCAACACGGTGGATTTACCACAACCGGATGGGCCGACGAGGACTATGAACTCGTTATCCTTGATATCCAGGTCGATGCCGTGAACCACTTCCACGTCGCCGTACCGTTTGACCACTTTCTTCAACTCAACATGTGCCATATCTTCCGTCTCTTTAGTTTTCCTGATGCTCTATGCTATTTCACAAAAAAATTGAACAGTGTTGTCTGTAAAAACTCCTGCCCCGGTGCAAGGGTCACCTGAGGAAATTCCGGATGATTGGGAGCATCCACAAATCCCTGTGTCTCAAGGCAGAACCCTGACCTGGGACAATACATCAATCCGCCTTTGCCCGGCAATAAATCAGGAATATGATTTCCAGAATAGAACTGCACCCCCGGACTTGTCGTCCAGACTTCCATTGCGCGCCCTGAAACAGGCTCGTACACGCTTGCAGCCAGGCGCAACCCAGGCCCGGTATCATCAAGCACATAATACTCGTCATATCCCTGTTCGGGAATACGACTCCCGATGGGCACCTCATTCGTAAAATCAAACTGCGTACCTTCAACATTCGTCAGCCGTCCGGTAGGGATATTCTCAGTATCCATTGCAAGCGTCCGGCTGCCCTGAATGCACAATTCGTGTGCCAAACAATCCGCTCCCGGACGGGCAGAAAGGTTGAAGTACGCGTGACTGGTCATATTCAAAACCGTAGGCTTATCGGTCACTGCCGCTATATCAAGCCGCAATCCGTGATCGTTCAGGGTATATATGGCAGAACAGTCCACCTTTCCGGGATATCCTTGGTCCTGATCCGGACTGGTGTATCGCAAAAGCACCCCCGGCCCGTCCTCGGTCTCCATCGGCTCGGCATCCCATACCTGCCTATGAAAACCCATGCTACCGCCGTGCAGATGGTGTTCACCACAATTCTTCTCAAGCTCAATCAGATTCCCACCCAGTGAAAAACGGGCGTATCCGATTCGGTTGGCGACCCGTCCTATCAGGCTGCCGAAATAGCATTCGTCCGCGACATATGCCTCCAGCGACTCAAGACCAAGAATCACGTCACCCATGGTACCGGTTCGATCCGGGACAGTCAGTCGGGTGATGGTGCCGCCATATGTGGCAATGGATGCCTCCATGCCACTTTTGTTGGTCAGGGTGAACATATCAACCTGTGTTCCGTCGCTCAGTATACCCCATCGAGTCCGTTCAATACTCATGAACGAACCCTCGCAGCGGATGAGCCACGAACCAACAGCTCGGTTTCCAGCGTCACGGTTTCCGGCGTGAAGTCTTTACCGGCCTCGAACTGTTTGAGCAGCAGTGCCACAGCCGTACGCCCCATTTCAAAAGCGGGCTGATACACCGTGGTCAACGCAGGTTCAATAAGGGCAGCGGCCGGGGTATCGGAAAACCCGACAAGCGCCACATCTTCCGGGATGCGAAGACCTGCTTCCTTGAACCGGGTAAACAACCCGACAGCCACCGGATCATTGATAGCCAAGATAGCCTCGGGCAACACATCCATGGCCAGATACTCTTCGGCACCGGCCCTGCCGTCTTCTTCCCTGTATCCGCCATGCAAATGATATTTCTCATCCACGACCAGTCCATGATCCCGCATGGCGTCCCGGTACCCTTCAAAGCGGTGTCGATTCAAGGCAATACCATCCTGCCCGGCAAGATGCGCGATACGCCGATAACCGGATTCGACAAGATGGGTCACAGCCCCATACGCGGCTCGATAATCGTCGATCACCACTTTACTCGTGTCCAATTCTTCCACGACCCTATCAAACTGAACCAGCGGGACGTTATGATGAATGACAGCCGAAAGATGTTCACTGTTCGTGGTTTCTGAAGAAATGGCGATAAGCAGTCCCGCTACCTGATTGGACACCAGTGCCTGGGTGTTGATGATTTCACGGGACAGGGTTTCATTGCTTTGGCAGACCATGATGATATAGCCGTGCTCATAAGCCACTTCCTCTATTCCACTGATGACGTTGGAAAAAAAATGATGCCGGATTTCCGGAACAATGACGCCGATGGTGTTGCTGCGCTTCTTTTGCAGGGATTGGGCAAGCTGGTTGGGTTGGTAATGGTATTTCTCTGCGGCTTCGACAACCTTGCGTTTGGTGGCGGAACTGATGTCCGGGTGGTCACTCAGAGCACGAGACACCGTGGACGGTGAAACACTCAGTTTTCTTGCAAGATCCTTGATCGTAAAGGAGCTCATGAGCTGACCACTCCCTGCACATCGTTCAGCCGGATGCAATCCAGACCCGGCTTGCGGATCTTCAGAGGCAACACCGCCCCGCGCTTGAAAATTCCATCCATGAAATCACGATATGCCTTCACCAGTTCCCTGGGGATATACGCCTGTATCGTTCCGGCAAACCCTCCGCCCTGAACACGCCATGCACCTCTACCACCGAGGAAACGCTCGGTCAGCATCAAGGCCAGAGGAATGCCCTGCTCCAACGGATTGGTCGTACTGATACAGTTTTGGAGCAGCCGCCAGGAAGAATCGCCTGACTGATTGACCAGCCTGAGAAAACGCTCCATATCCCCAGCTTGAAGGGCCGCTCCCTGCTTTTGCGCCCGGTCGCTCTCTTCGATAAAATGAATAAGCCGAAGCACTCCCCTGTCCCCGGCGAATCTGCGGATCGCAGTCACATTACTCATCACCTGCTGGACGGTCAGACCACGTGCCGTCTCCTGTCCCATAGCGCGGGCTGCCCGGCACATTTCTTCGGGAATGGCTGCATATTCCGGGGTGAGGTCGGCATGACTCCCGCCGGTATCAACCACGACGAGTTGATAGCCGGAGGCCTCAAAGTCAAAATCAATTTCAACGACCTCAGGTGCACTGGGCACCATGAAATCAATGGATAGAATACCCTGTGATGCACAGGTCAGTTGATCCATAAAACCACACGGTTTGCCAAAATAGGCATTCTCGGCTTCACGCCCTACAGTGGCCAGTTCCAATGGAGTCCGCTTGCCGTCACAATACAAGTGGTTGATAATTTGCCCGACACAGACTTCGAAGGCCGCCGAAGAGCTCAGCCCCGCACCCACAGGCACATCACCGGAAATACAGGCATCAAATCCCTTAACACCCCAACCCCGGGCGATAAATCCCGCAACAACCCCGCGAACCAGCGCAATGGATGTCCCTTCCTCTTCGACGCGAGGGGCAAGATCCGTGCAATCCACTTCAATATGGTCGGCAAACCCTTCCGAGCGAATACGGACGACGGGACCGTCCACAGGGCAGGCTGCGGCCAAACAGTCGAAATGTACGCCTGCGGCCAAGACGATACCGTTGTTGTGATCTGTATGGTTGCCGCCAAGTTCCGTACGTCCCGGAGCCGTCACCAGAACAGCCTTGCCATTCCCACTCCATTTCTCGAACCGGGACAGCAGATTCTTGTATCGTTGTCGCTGAATTGACAAGACGGGTTCGCCATACAACCGTATCAGCGTCGCATCCAGCACACCGGCGTCAAGCTCGCGCAAGTAGGTAGAGATGGAATCCATTACCTCTGCTCCAGATAATGTATTTCGGCCTGCTCCCGAATACGGGCGGCAGCGGCTTCGGCTGTCAGATCGCGCTGAGGCATGGCCATCATCTCATACCCTACCATGAATTTCTTCACGGACCTGGACCGCAAAAGGGGCGGATAGTAATGGATGTGGAAATGCCAGTGCGGATGATCCGCACCATCGGAAGGAGCTTGATGGATGCCCATGGAATAGGGGAATGATGTTTGGAAAAGATTGTCGTAACGAATATTCAGTCGGACCATGGCATCGGCCAGATCATCCCGACATGTCACATCCATTTCAAGGATGGATGTCATATGTCTTTTGGGCAGAATCATTGTTTCAAAAGGCCAGGTCGCCCAAAACGGCACCAATACAACGAAAGAGTCGTTCTCGAAGACAATGCGCTCGCTCTGCTTCAGTTCAGTTTCAAGATAGGCACACAGCAGACAGGAATCGTGCTCCCGAAAATATGCATCCTGGCGAGTCCCTTCCGTGGCTGGATACATGGGTACATTACGAGTCGCCCAAATCTGGCCATGAGGATGCGGGTTGGAGCATCCCATGACTGACCCACGATTTTCAAATATCTGAACATACCCGATGTCGTCACGCTCTCCCACTGCCCGAAACTCTTCACACCAGACATCCACGACACTGCGAGCCCGGGCTGCACCAAGTCGGGCCAGCGTCAGATCATGACGGGGAGAATAACAAATAACACGACAAAGCCCCGTCTCGGGTTCAGCCACAAGCAGCGTATCGTTATTGGAATGTACATCAGAGCCTTCAGGAAGATCCGGCAGGAGTGCGGCAAAATCATTGGTGAAGACAAAAGTATCAACGTACCGTGGATTGACAGCCCCACCCGCTCGGATATTGCCTGGACACAGGTAGCAGTTCTCATCGTATTCAGGCAGCAAGGCCAGGTCCGGCTCTTCCTGCTGTCCCTGCCAAGGGCGTTTGGTCCGATGAGGCGAAACGAGCACCCACTCACCAGTCAATTGATTCAGTCGTCTGTGTGGACTTTCTTCAAAATTCATAATGATCCCTGCGACAAAGAAGACCCAGCAACTCTCCCTGAACCGAAGGAATTCAACCCATTATCGGTCTTTCGAGCAACTCTTGCCAAAGGTTACGCAAACGTTTGCAGAACTGTACAAAAAAAACATGAAACAGGCATTTTGTCAATATGCTGTGACAATTGTTCGAAGAGTCAAAGAGACCTCGTTATATCAAAAAACGAACTTTTCTCTACAGCGAACAGCACACCAAAGTCATAAAACGTCAACTATCGCACTGCATCAAATTGGAAATACTCATCAAAAATCTGATCATACCGTCCACTCTTCCTGAGTTGACGAAGCCCCTGATTGAACGCGTCCATGATCTCCTGCCCGCCTTTGGCCTGACGGGATATTATGAGATGATTCTCTTCAACCATAAAAGGCTTGGGGTGGTATGTGATGAGTAATGCCTCCTCTCTCGGGATCTGCTTCCTCAAAAGATACAGCCCGACCGCAAGATTGCAGATATAAACGTCAACCCTGCCTGCGGCCAGTTTCCTCATGCCCGAAGCATAGCTTTTTGCGACGTCTATCTTTCCCTTTCCCTGGTCAAATATGCTGTCCAAAGGTATTTCGGACACACTTCCCAAAGCCACAGCCACTCGCAAATCCTTGAGGTCTTGAGGCTCGTTCCAGTCAAACTTCCGGTCTCGACGATAAAACAACACCCGCATGGATTCAAAAATTGAAGCACTGTACAGAAAATCCTTTTCCTTTTCTGCTGTTCTCAACCACCCGGAAGATCCTACTGTTGCCCCGACCATAGTCGCATCCAAGGCTCGCTTCCATGGAAGAAACACATAATCGACAGTCATCCCCACTTGAGCAAAACTCTCTGTGATTATCTGGTTGGCGACACCACCATGAGGAAGACTCTGTGAATAGTAGGGAGGCCACTCGCCGGACGTCAAAGAGACCTTCTCCATGCCAAAGGCTGTTGCGGCGCACAGAACACACACCAACACAAGACTTCCCCTCAGCAATCTTTCCCACTTCATACCCGATTTTCCTCGTCAAAAACGTTCTTAACCATAGGATACCGCATCTCCGGCTTCTCCGAAAAAACTCCACATCCTCATCCGGTATCACCAATTTTTCTTCAATTAAAGAAGCCCATTATAGACTTTCTCAATCGAGTCAACCTTTCGGTTGCAAACGAACAAATTCCCCACCCCGACACGAGCTTTTTTTACGCTCTGCTTACACCTTCTTGCATGTATCAAGATCTCCCGACATACGCGCATCTTTTAGCGACTTCTTTCGCCTTCCTGTCAATGCCACTTAACAGACGATTAAAGGACACCGTTTCGGTGTCTATGACTGAATTAATTACCAAAAGCTCTCTCCCCCCTCGCCTCCCCTTTCAGTCAACTAAAAATCATACAGAAATACCGACCCTCAAGATACTACCACACACCATTTATGGCGATTATTAAATAAAAAAGTATTCATAACCGCCCCGGTCGACAGGAGAGTCACGTTGTCTGACCAAAAACAGGCCGTACCCCGAAAACGTCTTTATTGCGGCTTCCTCGAACTGGTGATTTTCAGATGCGACGAAAAACTTTCAAACCGCCAAATGAATTTTGGACATTCGCCAGAGGATATATTCATGAATGACTCCTGAAAAAGGCACTTCACCCTTGCAGGATACACTATTCGCGATATACTGAAGCCAACCAGTCACCGTTAACCCAATGAAGAGGGACTTCATGACAAAAATCCGTTTCGGCATCCTTTCCACAGCCAAGATAGCCCGCACCAAAGTCATTCCTGCAATGCAGCAGGGTAAACTGACTGAAGTCACCGCCATCGCATCACGCTCGTTGGGAAACGCACAGAAAGTCGCTGATGAACTGGGCATTGCCAAGGCATACGGGAGTTATGAGAAATTGCTGGCGGACAAGAATGTGGATGCTGTTTACATCCCTCTGCCCAACCATCTCCATGTCGAATGGACCCTCAAAGCCATGAACAAGGGCAAACACGTTTTGTGTGAAAAACCCATGGGACTGACCGGCGATGAGGTCAACAGACTCATTAACGCCACGGTCACAGCACCGGATGCCAAGGTGATGGAAGGATTCATGTATCGTTTCCACCCGCAATGGATTGAAGCGAAACGGCTGGTCGATGAAGGCGAGATCGGCGAACTAGTCACCATCCAATCCTTTTTTTCCTACTTCAACGCAGACCCGAACAATATACGAAACAAAGCGGACCTCGGCGGCGGCGGCCTCATGGATATCGGATGCTATCCCGTATCCCTGTCACGGTTCATTTTCAATGCCCAACCTCGTCGTGTCATGAGTTTCAGGAATCAGGACCCTGAATTCGGCACGGATAGAGTTTTTTCCGGCATGCTTGATTTCAACGGACGGATTGCCACATTCACCTGCTCCACTCAAATGGCCGACTATCAACGTGTAAACATCGTAGGGACAACCGGACGTATCGAGATACTGATCCCGTTCAACGCCCCGCCGGATAAGCCATGCACCATTCTGCTCCAGCAGGGAGCCAAGGAAAAAATGGTTGTGCAGCCTCTCACCTTTGACCCCTGCGATCAGTACACCCTGCAGGGCGATGCGTTTGCGAGAGCCATCCTTGACGACACCCAGCCGCCTACGACACTCATGGACGCTTTTGACAACATGCATGTCATCGACGCCCTGGTAAAAAGCGCAGAGACAGGGCAGTGGGAGCGAAGTTAGACTTCTGCCCTGCTCTTTTTCTGGGCAATATTTCGCAGTGATTTCAGAAGATATTCCATCTCCACAGGTTTGGGAATATAACCATCCATCCCTGCATCAAGGAGCTTCTCCCGATCCCCTGCCATGGTGTAGGCGGTCAGAGCATAGATGGGGATATCACACCGGGACGCACCGGCTATCCCGTTTCGTATGACTTTCGTGGCTGCAATGCCATCCATGACCGGCATCTGCACATCCATGAACACGGCATCGAACTCCTGCCTGCGAAGAAGTTCGACAGCCTTCATACCATTAGAGACGACCCACACATTGCACCCGGCCTCCTGTAACAGCCGTTTGCCGACGATGCTGTTCACACGGTCGTCCTCGGCCAATAAAACCTTGAGCCCAAGAAGCGACCCCTCGTCCAAAAAATCAACCGGCTTTTCTACCGCCTGAGATGAAGACTCCCTGAACGGCAGCACCAAATGAACGGCACTGCCCTCGCCTACTTCACTTTCCACAGACATATTCCCGCCCATGAGCGTCACCAGACGTTTGCAAATTGACAACCCAAGACCCGCGCCCTGGTATTGTCTTGAAAACCCCTGACTCCCCTGAACAAACGGCTCGAAAAGAATATCAATCTTGTCCTGGCTGATCCCGATACCTGTGTCTACAACCGAGAAAAAAACTCGATGCTCTCCAGGCCACACAGGAGACAGGAGCGAAACTTCCAGACGGACTTCACCCACGTCTGTATACTTGAGCGCATTGCCCACAAGATTGATAAGCACCTGCTGCAAACGGGGACCATCGCCGACCACAAACTGCGGCACATCATCAGCAACATGGCAACGCAGCATGACGTTGTCCGCATTAAAAGAAAGAGTAAACAACGCCAATACCTGTTCGACCGTCTCATAAAGATCGAAAGAAACCTTTTCAACTTTCATCATCCCCGCCTCCACACGAGACAGATCAAGGATGTCGGAAAGTAATCGATTGAGGCGGACGGCAGAGTCCAGACCGGCCTGAGTATACTCTTTTTGATCATCATCAAGTTCGGTACCCAACAAGAGTGAAAGCATCCCCTGAATGCCGTTGAGCGGGGTGCGGATCTCATGACTCATGTTTGCCAGGAACTCGGATTTGGCCTCATTGGCGGCCTCAGCCTGTTCTTTTGCCACTATCAACTGGTTGTGGATACGTTTGATCTCGGAAAGGTCCACGTCCAAACAGTACATGAACTTCTCGTCCAACGTGGTTTTCTGCATGACATGGGAAGAATATACAGGAACAGGACTCCCGTCCTTGTGGACCAACTCCAGTTCTCCAGCCGGAATCGCTGGCCCGTCCGCCAACCATGCTTCATGTCCGGCTATCACGACATCGCGCATGGGCTCTGGAATAATCAGATCTTCCAGAAGCTGCCCCGTAGCCTCCTCCCGACTGAAGCCGTACAACTGTTCACTGGCGGGATTCCAATACACGACCCGTCGATCACTGTCATACCCCTGCACCGCTATCATGTTGACATTTTCAAAAATTACCCTGAACCGTTGTTCACTCTCCAAGACAGCTTCCCAGGCGCGCTTCTGCTCCGTAACATCCTCAAAATGGCCGAGAATCTGGGCTTGATCCCTGCTCTTGCCCTCAACCCGCACCGTGGTCATCACATACCATCGACCCGTTGGCCGATAAAAAAACTCTTCATTGTGCGGATCACCTGTTTGCAGTGTTTCAAGAGCCGAAAACCCTGTGCATTCGTCACTATCCCTTTCGACAATAGTTCGACATTTTGCTCCTTGAAGGGCAACACCTGGAAAGAGTTCCTGCATCTGTCGATTATGCCACTCAATGGTCAGATCAGCGTCACACAATATCAACCCTACATTAAGTGAATTGAGAATGACGTCGAATCGATTTCGCTCTTCTTCAACCCTGACATGCAACTCCCGAGTCTCGGTTACGTCCCGCCCAAGTAAGAATACACCGAGAATATCACCATCTTCCCCTCGATACGGCGCATACTTCACATCCATGAGCCGTCTTCCCAGCAGTGGATATTCTATCCACGTTTCAAAGTGGACGTATTCACCTTCAAGACATTGCCGGAGGTACTTCTCAACCCCTGAAAAGTATGCATCTTCTCCCACCACACTGGAGACATGAAGCCCGAGTATGTCTTCACGGGACACCCCCCAGTAACGACAGTATTCCTGATTCACCGATATGTATCTCAAACCAGGGTCGACAACCCCCATGATGTCACGGGATTGATCAAAAAATTCCTGCAACCCGTGAAAACTCATAGCAGAGACCTCCTTTACCCAATGCAGCAAGCGCAGCCGTAGAGAATAGAATCTTACTATATTACAATACTCAACCTCATATAAACCGCAAGCGATAGCTGTGTGCCTCTTGAAAGATATAACACGCCGCCGAGATTTTAACGGTGAGACCAAATAGATATGAAAAGCCCCCTGATGCACGATCTGGCATCAGGGGGAGTGTCGTATGATCTCTCTAATAAACTTATTATTTTGAAGGCATATATGTCACATTAATCACACCTGGGGGTGATATTTTTTTCTGAGCAGTCACATACTCAATGAACACCAGCGTATCAACAAATCCGGTGTCATACCGACTGGATACCTCCTTCATGACCGTGTATCCGTCTCCGCCGCTGGCAAGGTAGGAATTCGTGACCACTCGATATGTCCGCTCCGCATCAAGAGACTTCCATTGACCATCCCGCCCCTTAATCTCCACGCTTACAATCCGTGCTCCCTCCGGCTTGTTCATGTCCACCGCATAGCGCGCGCCGCCCGTATAGGGAAAGGCTCCGCCACTCCGGGTCACGCCAGTTTCCAATGCCGTTTTCACCTGGGCACCCGACATGGACAAAATACACAGGGAATTGTTGAACGGCATGAGCGTATAGACCATGCCTACGGTTATGTCTCCCTGTGGAACGGATTCCCTGACACCGCCGCCATTCAGCATTGCCATATCCACGCTTTCGCCGGTTGAGGCCATTTTGGCGAGCATGCTCTGACAAATCACAGGCGCAATCAGGCTTCCGTGAGGTAGAGAATGACCGGAATTATCCACACCAGGCACCTCGATATGCGGCAACGCCTTCACAGCTACACCGATGACATCATTCCGCATAGCCGCAACACCTTCACGAAATGGTGAAAGAAATATTTCAGACTCCCTGTCCTTGGTAACAACCTCGACAACCGGATTCTTATCGATAAGCGTGAGGAGTTCCATATGTTCAGCTCCTTCAAGCTCTCCCTTTATTCCAGCCTCGTTCTTGCGTTCAAAAGCATCGGCCAACAACAGGATCGGCTTGCCCTTCACTTCCGTCACATGACCGTTATCGTCAAACGTCACATCAAGACGACCGAGCACACGGCCCCACTTCCAGGCCGTGACCACATAGACATCATTTCCACCGACACCTTTGACAACCACCGGGTATGTTCCATCGGTTTTCTTGCCTAATGCATCCATGGCATCGGTGTCTCCCAACAGGGAATGAGAATGTCCACCCACGATGACATCCACTCCCGGCACCGTAGCCGCAAGTTGTTTGTCGGCATTCAATCCGACGTGCGTCAGCAGGATGATCTTGTTGATTCCCTGACTTTCCAGTTCCTTCACGTACCGTTTGGCTGTCTCTGTTTCATCGGCAAAGACAACTTTTCCAGAACTGGATATGACTGCTGTTTCCTTGGTGGTCAGACCTATGATACCAATTCTTTCTCCACCATACATTGCGATGGTATACGGCTTGATCCTGTCAGCCAGTTCAGGGTTGACTGAAGCATCGATATTCGCACTGACAACAGGAATAGATGTATATTTGAGAAATCCAGCCAGAAAATCCGGTCCCCTGTCAAACTCATGATTACCCAGAGTCATGGCCGTGAATTCAAGCCTGTTCAAGAACTCCATCTCAGGTCTGCCGTTGTATTTCATGAAATAGAGATCACCTTGCACGGCATCACCCGCATGGAGCAAGGCCACATTTTTCTCATGCTGTCGAACCGCAGAGACCGCGGTCTGCAACCGCGACCATGCTCCCATTTCGACATAAGTAGACTGACCGTCCAACTTCAATTTATCTTTTGTCGCATCCAGATACGAATGGGAGTCGTTGACGTGCAACACGACCAAATCAAAACTCCACGCAGGCCCAACACACAATATCACAATCAAAGCCGCAACCGCAGGAATCCATTTCTTCACCATGTGAAACCTCCTCAACAAGAACCTTTCCCTTACCAATCTTTCAAATAAATGAAAGCTGAATGATGGCCTCGATCATGATTCCATGCCCCTCGTCGCAACCGGCTTGCAGCGAATCAGAAAGCGCTCGACAAAGACACTTGCCCTCCCTCCTCTCCCAAAAAATCGCGCAAGCATCAACAGCGATCCTATACGATACCATTCGATATCCTCCCCCAAGCATGGTGTGCTTTGGGTACATACAGCAACCAACAACGGCTCTCCATCCCCGACCACCAGAGGCTTGTAAGCGAGGTACAGATGTGCCGCTATTGCAATCCGTCTTTCCGAACTCAGTGCATAAAAAAAGGGCCCACGCCTCAGCGCGAGCCCTTTTTATGGGTTGAGTTCGGACTACTTAATAAAGAGCATTTCCTGATAGCTGGGAAGCGGCCACAGATCGTCGGCAACCATCCCTTCCAAGGCGTCTGCGACTTCACGCACTGCGAGCATGGCAGGCAAAATCTTGTCGGTCTTGTACTTGGCTTCTTCTACGAAAGACTTGAAGCCATTCTTCTCCATCAGTTTTTCCAACGCCGTGGTCGTCTTCTGCAGATCACGAAGTTTGTTGGTCAAATCTGTCAGTGTGCCGATAGTCGGCTCGATACCGGCAGCCTTGAGGCTGGCAGCGGTGGCAGCCAGCTCACCCTGATAGCGGATAGCCGAAGGCAGAATGATGGTCTTGGCAATCTTGACGACCAGCGCAGACTCGGTCTGGATGTGCTGGTTGTACTGCTCAAAGAAGATTTCATGGCGGGAGTACATTTCGTCTTTGGACAAGACGCCATACTTACTGAACACCTTGATGACATCTTCATCAATGAGGCTCGGCAAGGCATCGACCGTGGTTTTCAGATTGGGCAGACCGCGCTTTTCAGCTTCTTTCTGCCATGCGTCTGCATATCCGTCGCCGTTGAAGATGACATGGCCGTGCTTTTCCATGATACCCTTGATGACTTTCTGACAAGCGGCATTGAGCTTATTGGAATCACCCTTGGTAATCTTTTCAATTTCGTCGCACATGAAGTCCAGTGATTCTGACATGATGGTGTTCAAAACCACCTGGGAACCGGCAATGGACTGGTTGGAACCAACGGCACGGAACTCGAAACGGTTGCCGGTGAAGGCGAACGGGGAGGTACGGTTACGGTCGCCGGAATCAATGGGCAGCGGAGGCAGAGTGTCGACACCGACACGCAGTTTGCCTTTTGCCTTGGTGCCTTTAAGGTCGCCCATTTCAATCTGATTGAAGATTTCAGCCAGTTCGCCGCCAAGGAAGATGGAAATGATGGCGGGCGGGGCTTCATTGGCACCGAGACGGTGGTCGTTACCAGCCGAGGCAACGGATGCGCGAAGCAACTTGCTATATTTTTCCACGGCGCGAATGGTTGCGGCGGTAATCGCCAGGAACTGCATGTTCTCGTGCGGGGTTTCGCCCGGAGAATACAGAGAACCTTGCGTCGGGGTAGACAGGGAGTAGTTCAGATGCTTGCCCGAACCGTTGATACCGGCAAACGGCTTCTCGTGCAGCAGGCAGGCCATGCCATACCGTTTGGCAACGGATTTCAGGATGGTCATGATCATCTGGTTGTGGTCGGTAGCCAGGTTGGCCTGCTCGAAGACCGGAGCGATTTCAAACTGACCGGGAGCCACTTCGTTGTGACGGGTTTTGACCGGCACACCGAGTTTGTAAAGTTCACGCTCGGCTTCCAACATGAAAGCAAGCACGCGGCGTGGAATGGCACCGAAATAATGATCGTCCAACTCCTGACCCTTGGCGGGCTTGGCGCCGAACAGGGTTCGTCCGCACACCATCAAATCAGGACGGGCAAAGTAGAAATTACGATCCAGAAGGAAGTATTCCTGCTCGGGACCGGCATTGGATACGACCATTTCACCATCGTCATGACCGAACAGAGCGAGAAAACGACGACCGGCCTTATTGATGGCCTGGTTGGCGCGCAAAAGCGGGGTTTTCTTATCCAGCGCGTGGCCTTTCCAGGAAATGAACGCAGTAGGGATGCACAGGAACGTCCCATTGGGATTTTCCAGAATGTACGCCGGATTGGTGACATCCCAAGCTGTGTATCCACGGGCTTCAAACGTTGCACGCAAGCCGCCGGAAGGGAAAGAAGACGCATCAGGCTCACCCTGAATGAGCAGCTTGGCATCAAATTCGGCAATAGCTCCGCCTTCACCATCTGGAGACAAAAAGCCATCATGCTTCTCTGCCGTCAGCCCGGTCAGCGGATAAAAAACGTGAGTGTAATGCGTTGCCCCTTTGGCAATGGCCCACTCCTTCATGGCGGCAGCGATCGGACCGGCAATGGCCGGGTCCATTTCCTCACCACTCTTCTTGGTGGCCATCAAGGATTTGTAAATGTCCTTGGGCAACATGTTCTTCATGACCTTGTCATTAAAGACGTTGCAACCGAAAATATCGGTGGGAGAAGTCTCGGCAAAATTCAATGGCTCAACAGTGGGAGTATAGTTGGTCACTGCGGCTATGGCGTTCTGACGTGTCTGGTATCCGCTCATCTCAATTCTCCTTCAGGCAGGTAAATATTGGTTTTCCGACTCAAGCCGGGCATAAGGGCGCCTGACCCTCAAGTGTCTCTCTTTGCGCTCCTACAACCAAGGATCATGCCAAAGACAAAAAAACCATTATACACAGCGACATACGATTATGTCTTCATTTTTGCATCAAAAAAATACTACAAAATTGTAGCATTTCCATCATCTCAAAGCGAGCAATATAACAATTTTGAAAAACGTCGAAATTTATTTTTCCCATCACGTACCGCGCGAAGACGGAGTAACATCACGGATGGAAACGGAAAAGGTGTTTCTGGAAAAACTCAGAATAATCCAGTCATTAGAATGGTGCTGCGGTTATGAATTCCATGAGTTTTTTACTGGCAGGATGTCTGAAACGCAAAGTGGATGCATGCAGTTTGAGTTGTCCTGGTCCCGTCCCGGTGCCGTAAAGACGATCTCCCACAATTGGTAAACCCAGCCCCTTTTCGTGAGAAGAGTGCAAACGAAGTTGATGTGTGCGTCCGGTGTGCGGCATGAATTCGACGCGGGTCCGCCCATCTTCAATACCGATTTTACGCCATCGGGTTATACCGTTTTTGCCATTGACCGGATCATACACCTGATACGGTCTGTTCTCCGGGTCCAGACGAAACTTCAGCTCAATGATACCACCAGACTCATCCAAGACGCCATCAAGAAGTGCAATGTATCGCTTCCCGACCAGTCGATCCATGAACTGCTTGGAAAGATTCCGATGAGCTTCAGTTGTAAGAGCCAAAACCAGCAACCCTGAGGTGTCCTGATCCAGACGGTGTACGGACGGCTGTTCGATGCAACCCGGAAACATTTCCCGAAGGCGGGAGACTACGCAATCCTGATTGGCATCGCCTTTGCCGGGCACAGACAACAATCCACTCGGTTTGTTCACAACCACAATGTGTTTATCAGCGTGCAAGACTTTCAAGCCCGGTTCAATTGTCATTCTTGTTCTCCAGACCGCAAAGCATGTATCCGAGGATGCGGCCGCATTTGTGCTGGCAGGACGGATAGAATTCACCATGGTGTTTCGTCCCGGACCGATTGGACCGCCCAAAATAGAACTCGGCCATACCGAGTGGTGTCAGGCCATGGGCAGCGGCACAACCAAGCAACTTGGGTGCGCAGCAATCCCCTGTGCCGGTAGGAACCCCTTCCTTACCGAAAACAGCCAGAGGCAGTGAAACACACTTATCTCTGAAATTGGGCAACCTGAACATGGCATGGATTTTCTGCATCAACACCTGCGATGCTTTTTTGCGTTCACGAACAAGTCGTTGCCGAACCGACGACTCGCTCGGGAGCTTTGCAATTTCACTGCCCATCAGTTTGATCCGTATTTCTTCCTCAAACGTGTCCTTTCGGAATCTCTTCACGTCCAAAAGCGGGTCCACCCAGCCTTTCACCTGCCAAAGGGAGTTATATTGACCGGAAAACGCCTTGAGAACAAAAGTGTCTCCTACCTGATCACGCACAACCAACACCCCGAACATCTGCCCCCGGGCCGGACCGTAGAGGTATTCGGTTGAAAGCCGTGGGTCGACTTCCTGCTTCGGAACAGTGAAGTCGAGACGTCCCTCCTGTTCCAATCGATGAAAAAGGGCCAGAGCCGGACCATATGCAGGTCCAACGGGCAAAGCATGTTCCCGCCCGCACTGGGGACACATGCCCCGGCAAGCTGTTGAGGGATCATACTCACCCGTCAGTTGGATTGGTTCCAATATCATCATAATAAATTAGCTCAGGTCTTCAGATCTACAAGAAAGCCCCACCGCGTGTGCGGTGGGGCGAATGTACACGGTCTTTGTCCGAAGACAAGGGGATATGCCAGCTACTTGGGCAACCCTGCGGAGCCAAGGAACTCGACGGACAGAATCTCGTACTCGATACGGCCGCGAGGAGCGTCGACAATGACTTCATCGCCTTCTTCCTTACCGAGAATGGCCTGTCCCATGGGGGACAGTACAGAGATTGAACCCTTCTTATGGTCCGCGTCATCCGGTCCGAGCAGGGTAAAAGTTCGCACTTCCTCAGTGTCGATGTCTTCAACCTTCACTGTAGACCCGAAGATGGCACGGTCACCACCAAGCGTGTTCAGGTCGAGCACATCGAACAGCGGCATGCGCGAATTAATATATGTGATGCGAGCTTCAAGCATGCCCTGGCGTTCACGCGCTGCATCATATCCGGCGTTTTCACTGAGGTCACCCTCTTCTCGCGCCTCCTTGATGGCCTGAATGATGGCCGGACGCTGTGCCCTTAACTCGGCCAGCTCCTGAGTAATCTTTTCGTGGCCTTCTTTTGAAATAGGAATACGATCCATTTTTGAACCCTCTCTCAATCAAACGTCAATAAAAAAAGATGCAGATCGCGCGGCTTCCTAGTAAAGGGACCGCGCCCCTGCAAATAAACGTCATGTACTTATGACTGATCATTTGATAAAGCATCACGAAGCTGCGGTCAAGGGGAGAGGTGCATACTTTTTTCGAATGCCACGTTATGCCTACTCTTTTTTTACAGAATATTCGAAGTGTCACCCAAGCAAACCACGAATCTGTTGACACAACCCCGTTTTCCGGTTCAAGAATATTTTTTTACGGGATGAGTCATATGGTTCCTCCCGAGATTCCCTATTGGATTTAGAGAGGAAGGTCTCAAATAACAGAACCGTCTGCCGCACACGTCGTCGCATCACGACCGGCAGACAGTGAAATGGAGGAGAGGATGAAACGGTTTACCACGCTGCTGTGCGCAGCCCTGCTGGCTTTGACTGTCATGCCCGGGCTGGCCTTTGCAAACGATTTTACCATTGGCATGATTCTGGTCGGTCCTTATAATGATAAAGGGTACAGCCAGGCTCAGTATGAAGGCGGCAAATACGTTGAAGCCCATATGGACGGCGCAAAACTGATCTATCTCGACAAGGTCAACCCGGCAGACCGTCCCGGCCTGACCATTCCGCAGATCGTTGACGATCTGGTCGAAAAGGGCGCAGACCTCATCATCGCCGGCTCCGATGACATGAAAGATGGCATCCTTGAAGCCGCCGCCATGCATCCCGACAAAACATTTCTCCACGTTTCCGGCGACTCTGCCTGGAACGGCAAGGCTCCCGAGAATCTCGGCAACCTGTTCAGCAAGATGGAATACTCCAAGATGATGGCCGGCTTCACCGCCGCCATGACCACCCAGACCGGCAAGATCGGTGTGGTCGGTCCGCTGGTCAATGAAGAAACCCGCCGTCTCATGTCTTCCGCCTACCTTGGCGCAAGCTACGCATGGACCAAAGTTCGCGGCAAGGATCTGAAAGACCTTTCCTTCAACGTCAAGTGGATCGGCTTCTGGTTCAACATCCCCGGTGTGACTTCCGACCCGACTCAGGTAGCCGGTTCTTTGTTCGACGCAGGATATGATGTCCTCATCTCCGGCATCGACACTCCCGAGGTCGTCACTGTCGCCAAACAGCGCAAGGCCGCAGGCAAGAATGTCTGGGCACTGCCTTACGACTACGAAAAAGGCTGCGAAGGCCAGGGTGACATCTGCCTCGGCGTTCCCTACTTCAACTGGGGTCCGGGCTTCCTGCGCGTTTCCAAGCAGGTCGCCGAAGGCACCTACAAACCCAATTTCGTGTGGGAGTCCCCTTACTGGGCCGACATCAACAACCATGACAAATCCCCTGTCGGTTTCATGCCCGGCGAAGGCATGTCCACCGACACCAAGACCGCTCTGGACGCATTTGTCGCTGAAATCGGCTCCGGCAAGCTTGAACTCTTCACCGGCCCACTCAACTACCAGGACGGTACTCCCTTCCTGAAAGCTGGCGAAAAGGCTACCGACAAGCAGATTTGGTATATGCACCAGATGCTTGAAGGCATGGAAGGAATCTCTTCCGCCAAATAGCCGCATCAAACGGCTCTGGACACTATGATAGTCCTTAAAGACATACACAAACACTACGGCCGGGTTCGGGCCAACGACGGCATCAGCCTGACCCTCGAACCCGGCCGCATTTACGCCCTCGTAGGTGAGAATGGAGCTGGAAAGTCCACACTCATGCGCGTGTTGGCAGGCCACACCCGTCCGACTTCCGGAACACTGGAAATCGGCGGCGAGACACTCTCTCACCTTACGCCCACCCTGGCCCGTCAAAAGGGTGTAGGCATGCTCTATCAAGACCCGCTCGACTTCCCGGCCATGCCGGTATGGGAAAACTTTCAACTCGGTGCCCCCAAACGCTCCAAGCAGGAAGTGGTGGATGTCATCGGTGAGCTGTCCTATCGACTGGACGCCTGTTTTCTGCCGGACGAACCCGTCTCGTCCCTCACCGTGGGCGAACGACAGTTGCTGGAACTCCTGCGACTGCTCGACCTCGGGGCGACCACTCTGATTCTGGATGAGCCGACCACCGGCATCACCCCTGAACAGAAACAGGACCTTTTCAACCTGCTCATGAAGCTGGCTCGAGAAGAGGGGCACACCATCATTCTGGTTACGCACAAGCTCTCCGAGGCTTTCGAGATGGCGGACTCCATTTTCATCATGCGCCAGGGAGCGTTGGTAGCCACTCTTGAGCCACCGTACGATGAAAAAGAACTCGTTCATCTGATGTTCGGCGACGCTGCCGACGGCGAAGTCGAAGCGCTTCCAGAGCTGCCCCCCGAAGACACCCCCCCACGCCTTGTCATGCGTGATACGTTGTTTGCCGGTCCAAAGTATTCCATGAGCAATCTGAACTTTTACGCCCGTCCCGGTGAATGCATAGGACTGGCCGGTCTGGACGGTTCAGGCCAGGAACTCTTCCTGCGCGGCCTCTGCGGTCTGGACCGCATGCCCGACGGCGAGATGGATCTGGACAGCACCACATACCGATCCAACGATTTTGCAACTCTGCGCAGTGCAGGAGTCCAATTCGTGCCGGCGGATCGGCTGCAAATGGCCCTGTTCCCGGCTCTGAATCTTATGGAACACATCACCCTTGCTTTCCCGGACAAAAAAGGTGACCTGACGGACTTTTATCAGTCCCAATGTGTTGAAGGATTCAACCTCCGTGCCCATCCCGATACCCAAGCCAACGAACTGTCCGGCGGCAACCAGCAACGACTCCTGCTCTCGCTCATCCCGGACGACACCAAGCTGCTGCTCATGGAGCACCCCACACGCGGCCTTGACGCCGGTTCCGCACGACAGGTCTGGAACCATCTCAAAACCCGCTGCGCAAAAGGCTCAACACTCATTTTCTTTTCACCGGACCTCGACGAGGTGTTGGAGCATAGCCACCGCGTCATCGTCTTCTATGACCGAACCATTGCCGCTGTGGTCGAAGGTGACGACATTTCCATGGAAGTCATCGGCGCACTCATGGCCGGCAAAAGCATGGAAGACATCAAGGAGAGCACCCGATGAACCGCGATTCACTCCTTGCTCAAATCGGCTGGCTCTGTGTCGCACTCGGCCTCGCCCTGATCCTGACCATCCTCGTGGCATGGCCTGCCGGAGCACCGCCCCTTGAGACTATTTATGTTCTCTTCAAGGGCGGCGTCGGCTCCATGGCCAAGATCGGCCGCGTGCTGGCCGGATGGGTACCACTCACCTTATGCGCTGTCGGACTTCTCGTACCATTCACAGCCCGACTCTGGAACATCGGCGTTGAAGGGCAGGTCATCATGGGAGCCATCTTCTGCACTGCCGCCCTGCGTCCCTACGACGAGGGCGGAGCGCTTCAGATTGCCCTTGCCATCGGCGCGGCCATGCTCGGCGGCGCACTCTGGGCGCTTCTGGCAGGTCTGTTGCGAGTCTTTGGCCGTGTGCATGAAATTTTTTCAGGACTCGGGCTGAACTTCGTGGCACTGGGCGTCACACTCTGGCTTATCTTCGGACCATGGAAACGCCCCGGCGTGGCGTCCATGTCCGGCACCCAGCCGCTGGATGTTTCACTGTGGCTGCCCAGACTCGGCAAACTCTCTGTCAGTTGGGTCGGATTGGCTCTGGCTATCGGAGCCACACTTTTTGTCTACATCCTTCTCTATCGCACCAAATGGGGACTGAAGATGCGCGCCGTGGGTGAAAACCCCAAGGCTGCGACCCTGTTCTCACTGGGACCGCGCCGCCGACTGCTTCAGGCATTCATGATCTGCGGCGCATTCGCGGGATTGGCCGGAGCCACACAGGTGCTCGGCGTATATCATCGTCTACTCCCGGCCATATCTTCCAACTACGGATACACTGCATTGCTGGTCGGCATGATGGCGTCATTCCGGCTGCCGTTGGTTCCGTTCATCTGCCTGTTTTTCGCCATCCTGAATGTCGGCTCCATCCAGCTCCCGCTCCAGTTGGGACTTGATTCCTCCCTGTCAGGAGTCATCCAGGGCGTCATGGTCCTCTCCCTATTCATCGTTCAGGGTCTCAGGCTCTGGCTCAGGCAACGGAAGGAGACCGATTAAATGGATACTTTCGGACTGACCCTCGCTGCAATCCTGGTTGCCGGCGCACCACTTGTTCTCGCGACACTCGGAGAAACGCTGACCGAAAAAGCAGGTATCATCAACCTGTCACTGGATGGCTCCATACTGCTGTCAGCAATGGCCGCCTTCGTGGTATCCGTTACATTCGACAACCCATGGATCGGTTTGCTGGCCGGCATGGCCGTGGGTGCCGCCATTGCGGGCGTCCTCGGGGTTGTTGGCATCTATCTCGGCCAATCTCAATTTGCCGTCGGGTTCATCCTGACATTGCTCTGCCGGGATCTGGCATACTTCCTCGGGCACAACTATTCCCGCCAGCCTGGACCGGACCTCGGCCTGTGGTCCATTCCCGGTATCGGCAACATCCCGTTGATAGGCCCGATCTTCGGTTCTCAATCCCCGGTGGTGTATCTCGGGCTGGTCGCTATTTTCGTTTGCTGGTGGTGGATGTATCGGACCGAAGGCGGCATGCGTCTTCGAGCTGTCGGCGAATCCCCGCGAGCAGCATTCGGACGCGGCATTCGTGTCCGTCTGGTAAGGTTGTATTATTGTCTCGCAGGTGGAGCACTCGTCGGCATGGCTGGCGCTGCATATTCTCTGGCTGTCAAACCCGGCTGGGGACGCCCCCAAGGATGTGAAGGCGCAGGCTGGATCGCCCTGGCTATTGTCATCTTCGGTGGTTGGCATCCGGTACGGGCTGCGCTCGGTGCCTTCTTCTTTGCGGGGCTGCAAGTCTCCGGCATCTATCTGCAGGAAGTTTTCCCATCTATCCCCGCACCCGTATTTCAGGTAGCTCCGTTCCCCATGATGATCCTCACACTCTTGGCAGTAAACATGGGCCGCATGGGATGGATGCAGGATATCATACGACGCCACCCGTTTCTCAAAACCTTTTCCAAAGGCTGGTCCATTGAAGCACCCGCCGCTCTGGGAGAAGATTTTAACCCCAAAAAAGGCCTGTAGCACAATCATTTTATTGAACCTGTTGCCCACAAGCACAAAATTAGCTAACTATCTAGTAAGTGACTCTATACTTTGCAGAGGGGATAATGGGAAAACCTGACCAACCAACAGTCCTGATTGTAGATGACAACAGACTGAACATAGATCTTCTGGTCGATATTCTTGAAGACGATTACCAATTGCTCGTGGCCCTCAATGGAGCCACAGCACTTGAACTCATTCAGGAATCCCTGCCAGATATCATCCTGCTGGACATCATGATGCCGGAAATGGATGGCTATGAAGTGTGCAAGAGGCTCAAAAGCGATACACGCACGGCTAAAATCCCTGTCATCTTCATCACCGCCAAGTCACAGACAGAAGACGAAGCCAACGGGTTGGGCCTTGGGGCCGTGGACTATATCACTAAGCCGGTAAATCCTGCCATTGTCCAAGCTAGAATCAAAACGCATCTCGCTCTCTATAACCAGAACCGGGAGCTTGAAGACAAAGTGCGCCAACGCACCAAAGAGCTGGAACAGAGCAAGGAAAAGGCTGATGAGGCAAGCAAGGCTAAATCCGCATTCCTGGCAAATATAAGCCACGAGTTGAGAACACCACTTAATCACATCATGGGATTGTCCAGTCTTCTGCTTGAAATGGATGAGAACCCCGAACACCAAGAGCTATTGGGCCCCATTAACGACGGTGCGGTTCATCTGACAAGCCTCTTTGACCAGCTCCTGGATCTGACCATGCTTGAATCAGATGCAGTCGACATCACCTTCAAGACATTCGACATCTTGAAGACTCTTGCACAGCAAGCCACTTTTTTTTCTTCGTATGCACAAAAAAAGAACATAGAATTCACATTCTCAGCCCACGAAAATCTTCCCGTCTACGTTTACGGTGCTCCTCTGGAAACTGTGCAGGCACTCAACAACGTTCTCCTCAATGCTTTTCGATACACTGAAAAGGGACGTGTTTCTCTGGATGTTCGCATCGACCCGGAAAAGTATGCAGGGACGTCCTCAGACAGGATCATGCTCAGATTCACAGTTTCTGACACGGGTATCGGTATCCCGACAGACAGGCTGGAAAGCATATTCAAATCCTTTGAAATCGGCGAACGCGTCATGACCAAACGACTGAGCGGTTCCGGGATAGGTCTGACCATCTCGAAATACCTCGTAGAAAAAATGGGGGGGACAATTTCGGTAACAAGCACCGAGGGAAAAGGAAGCATATTCTCCATCTCCCTTCCTTTTAGTATAAAGGACAGTTTGCCCGCCGCTGAAGACAGCTAGTGGTCCACGTTCTCACTCTCTGAAAGAAGCACCGAAAAGGTAAAGCAACTCCCACCATTGATGGCAGGCTGCGCCATCAATTCCCCGTCATAGTGCTCTACTATCCGACGACAGATAGCCAGTCCAAGCCCTGTACCAAAGACCTGACTGGACCGTTTGTTCACATCCTGCACCTGATAAAATATATCAAAGATCTTTTCCCGATCTTCTTCGGGGATCCCCCGCCCTGTATCGCGCACAGAAAATTCACAGACCTTACCGGCCACGGCAGCGGTTAGACTGACACTCCCGGACTCAGTGTATTTGAAAGCGTTATCCAGAAGGTTGATAAGGACCTGATGAAGTCGGTCACTGTCCACGGTTACACACACATCTTCCTCGGGTTTTATAACAACAAAATCCAGTTTCGAACTGTTATTTGCCCTGACGGAAATCGAATTAGCCGCACGATCAATAATTTCGGACACCGAAAAAGGCTGATCTCGCCACTCCATCTTCCCGGCTTCAATTTTGCTCATGTCGAGTAAATCGTTAACGAGTCTCCCAAGACGCTCGGCTTCAATGCGGACAATAGAAAGATTCCTGGCAAACGTTTCTGTCTGCACTTCACCGTCTTTCAAGCCTACAAGATGCGGTCTAAACTGATTTTGAAATCGCTTTTCCATCAACTTGAGAAAACCGAGGATGGATGTCAGTGGAGTTCTCAATTCATGAGAAGCTGCAGCCAGAAACAGCGTCTTCGCCTTGTCCATGGCAATGAGTTTCTGTTCTGTGTCCTTGCGTACGGCAATTTCACTTTCTCGCGAACGACTGTACTCCTCCAACGTTTCCATAAAGGAGTTGAAATACTCAGCCATAATACCAAGCTCGTCACTGGAATACTTTCGCATGCGAACAGAGAGATCACCGTCTGCCGCCCGGACCAAATCAGCCTGCAATTCGCTCAAGGGTCGAGTAATCAGTGAACCGATACCCATGGAAACAGGCACCATGAGCAAGAGCGACAGCAACAACGATCCAATGAAGATTAACTTGATCGTATTGAGCGGCGCATGAAAATCCTCATAATAACTCGACGAGGCTACGACCCAGCCCATTTCCGGAATATCCATGAAATAGACCACCTTCTCTTTGAATTCAGTTTCACCCGGATTCTTCCAGAGATATTCAAAATGACCTTTTTTTTCCTCCACTATCCGCCGGGCAATGGCCGTTAACTTGGAGTCGGCAAATTCATCATAGTGTTTCCCTTCAAGGGATGGATGGAGCAACATATTTCCATCATAATCAAGAACGAAAGGGTATCCTGATTTGCCAAGCCCCATAGCAAACATACGTTTATTCAAATCTTCGACATTTACCAGTTCGGCAAACTCGTTACGATAACTTGAAACTGAAATGATCCAATCCCACGGTTCAAAATAGCGCATGAACACAGCTTTTGGCCTGACATCCTTTTCAAATGGCTCCTTCCAGTCGTACTCAATGTACCCGTTTTTCCTCCGAATTTGTTCCTTCACAAATGGCAGGTTTGACAGGTCCACATCGAGAAGACTGTATTTATGATTAAGAACCATGATGCCGTTACTGTCCAGACAGTAGATCCGACCAGTTGTCCCGATGGTCTGGCTCAGAAAACTCTCCCTGGCTCGCCGTTTGGCCTCTTCCTCGGTTATTCGCCCGCGACGCACCTGTCGATACAGTTGTTCAGCCTCTTCGAAATTCTTTTCGGCCACGGCACGCATATAATTCTTGATCGATACATCGGCCGTTGTATGAATCATATTCTGAATCATCTCAGTCGTCCGGCTTAGCTCACCCTCGATGGACTCCTGAATGATCTTCGTCACCAAGGTATAAATGACAATCCCGACAACGCTGAAAACCAGGAAAAAGGCACAGGCGTATGCCAAGAACATTTTATTTCGAATCTTCATGTTCCACCCCATGCATCACCACGCTTTTACTGACGAAAAATCAGGGGTGTAGTCGCGCGGGCCGAACAATCCTTCAAAATGAGAACTTTCGATATTGTCCATAGTAACCATTGGGATGAATGGGCCCGAGCGGAATGGAAAATCGACACCGGCTTTCTCTCCGTTGAGCAGACGGATCATCATGTCCACCGCCATGCGGCCCTGAAACGCCATCAGGTCTGAAGGCGCTCCGGCTGCCTTCCCATATAAAATCTGGTCATAGAGATTCTGGGTCAGATATGTCCCGATAACCGTCGTAGCGGAGCCCTCGACAGCCTGCTGAAGAACCTCCGGGGCCACTTCGGCGGCCACGGCATTGCCAACCAGATAGTTCGCAGGGCCGACCGTTTTGAGGCTGTCTTCAATTAAACGGCGTTGCTCAATCGGAGTTGTGTCTCCCCATCGCACATCCAGAACATCCACCCTCCCTGGGTAATAATCCAGCGCATCCTTGAATCCCATCAGGGTTTCTGGTGCCCAACCAGAGTCCTTTGGTCCGGGGAAAAAGGCGACAGACACTGTATCCAACCCGGCTTTTTCAGCATGTTCAGCCACATATTCGCCAGCAAAATGTCCCATTTCATAAAATGAAACCAGCGCCTTGGCTGAAATTTTCGATGAATATACATCATTGCCAACCGCAACAACAGGCATGCCCGCCTCTCGGGCCATGGCTATACATTGTTCGTTCCCTGCATAACTAACAGCCCCCAGAATAATTCCATCGACATGTTCTTTTATAAAACGAAGAAATTGTAAGTGCTGCCTCTTCAACTCTCCATAGCCACCAGCTTCCACCAGCCTTATGGATACGCCAAACTTTTTGGCCTCCTCGAGTATGCCGTAACTCACGGCAGTCCAATAATAATCCTTGAAATGAGGAAAACAGACTCCGATAACATACGGGGCATCGGCTTTGGCTGGGGGAAACCACTTTTCGAGCTTTGGACGATCGAGACTTGGCGAAGCGCGCCCGGACTCCTTGAGCGAGGGGTCATACGTGCCATAATAACTTTTTACCTGCACCGGGCTCCATGGCATATCTTCTTCACCTGCCACAGAAGGCACACTTGCGAATGTCCCCAAAAGGATACCTGCAAAGACAACAACCAAGCCTTTCATCGTATTGAATCGTTTGAGAAAATTCACCATGAATACGTACTTTATTTGTATTGTTTTTTTTGAAGAACACACCACGAGTAGCCAACCCTAACAAACGAAGCCAGGAAAAAACAATCCTTTTAGAGATACCACTCTCTATGTTCACACCCGACGTGTCTCTCGATGATGGTGCAAAATCCTGCGCGAGAAAAATTTACTTGCCAAAACATGAAGCTCACACCATATATAGACAACAGTAGCGTCTATGTATAGATAGTATCTATTTCAAAACAGCAAATTATCACACACGCCTATGAAGTGCGACAGGAAGGGGAAAGGAATCATGACAGATACTTCACATCGGGAAATGTGGGAAAAGCTCAACCTTGACCTGGATGCACACGATGCGCTTCTTGAGGTTCTGGGCAAGTTTTATGGAGACATATATATGTCTCAAGAAAACCGTCTCCAGGGGGCGGAGTACCTCGATTTTGTTCTATCCGAGGTGCACGGCCTGCGTATCAAGGAGTTGGAAGAAGCCAAGGCTGCCGGACGCAAGGTCATAGGCACCTTCTGCGTCTTTGTTCCCGAAGAGATCACACTTGCTGCGGACGCTATTCATGTAGGCTTGTGTGCCGGGGCTGATGCCGGTACAGCTCTGGCTGAAGAGTTGGTACCCCGCAACACCTGTGCACTCATCAAATCATTCATCGGTTTCAAGATGGCAAAACTCTGCCCCTATATCGAATCAAGCGACATGATTGTGGGCGAAACGACTTGTGACGGCAAAAAGAAAGCGTACGAAGCATTCAACAAAATAGCCCCGACATACGTCATGGAAGTACCACAGACCAAGACAGAGGCCGCACGCACACTGTGGAAATCAGAAATTCTGCGATATTTGACCGAGGTGGAAAAACTTACTGGTCAAACCATCACTCCCGAAAAATTGAAGCAGGGTATTACCATCGCCAATGCCAAGCGGCGCGCACTCCAACGACTGACAGCCCTGCGCGCTGCGGCCCCTGCGCCCATCTCCGGACGGGATGCCCTGCTCGTCAACCAGATCAGTTTCTATGACGATCCGATCCGGTTCACCGCAAAAATCAACGAACTCTGTGACGAACTTGAAATCCGCATTGCGGCAGGAAAGGGAATCGCACCGGCCAATGCGCCGAGACTCATGCTTTCCGGCTGCCCGATGGCTGTTCCCAACTGGAAACTTCCCTTTGTAGTGGAAAGCTCCGGCGCAGTTATCGTTGGAGAAGAGTCCTGTATCGGCACCCGCAACTCCCGTGACCTTGTGGATGAATCAGGTGACACGCTCGATACAATGATCGACGCCATTGTTGATCGCTACATGAAAATTGACTGTGCCTGCTTCACTCCCAACGAGGAGCGGCTCGACAACGTCAAGGCATTGGCCGACTTGGTCAAAGCTGACGGCGTCATCCATTACAGCCTGTTATTTTGCCAACCATACTCTCATGAAGCTCTAAAAGTGGACAAGACACTTCAGGACCATGGAATCCCCATGCTTTCCATCGAGACGGACTATTCCATGGAAGACGTGGAACAACTCAAGACCCGTGTGGAAGCCTTTGTGGAGACGCTGGGATGATTGTTGGTATCGATATAGGGTCGCGATCCATCGAAATGATCGCCTTGATTGACGGAGAAGTGGCACACGCCAGACGTGTCCCCACAACCTTCGACCCCATATCACAATGTTCGAAACTGTTGGATGGGGTGCGTCCCGCCTCCTTGGTCGGGACCGGTTATGGACGCAACCTCATCCAACGGCTCGGGCTGGATTGCGATCTTTCAGCCATAACCGAGATCAAGGCACACGCCCTTGGAGCCATACACGCCTTTCCTGAAGCCCGAACAGTGCTTGATATCGGAGGACAGGACACGAAGGCCATGTCGGTTGCCAAGGGAAGGGTCATCAAATTTGAAATGAATGACCGCTGTGCCGCCGGGACCGGAAAATTCCTTGAATATACTGCTGGAGTTTTCCAAATCCCGGTGGAGGATTTCGGAATATATGCTCTCAAGGGCCGAAAACCACCTGAGATCAGTTCAATCTGCACTGTTTTTGCCGAGACTGAGGCGACGTCGCTCATGGCACGCGGTGAACGGGCTGAAGATATCGCCATGGGACTCCACAAGGCTATAGTCAAGCGAACAGTCAACATGCTGAACAGGGTGAAGCTGACGTTCCCTCTGGTTTTCAGTGGTGGCGTCGCCAACAATCCATGCGTACTCAAGCTTCTCGCAGACGAAATTCACGGGGAAATCGGCAAGGAGATTCTCGTCCCAACGACCCCGGACATGGTTGGGGCCATGGGGGCAGCCCTTCATTGCATGACAATAACAAACCAATAACATAGAGAAATCACAAAGAATTATAGCCTTCGCATTTTTATGCGAAGGCTTTTTTGCTTTTTTCATTATAAAAAAACTCAAATTGTGTTCCGAATGATATTCATTTTTTCCATTTTTTCACGAAATAAATGAGTCATCCATTGCACACCTCAAAGACGTTTACTTGATTTTTTTCGCGATTCAGGGCAGAACTACTCTGCTCAATCCAAGATTTGATGTACGTTCTTTCCGGACTCTCTCGCTCGGCAGACCATGCCGTGCGGATCTACCCATTTAGGAGGATATTATGAAACGGATTACGACTCTCTTTATTGCTCTGGCGATTGCCCTGTCCATGATCACCACCGCCTTTGCTGGCAACCTCACGGTGGCCACCGACACCAACTTCCCCCCGTTTGAATTCAAAGATCCCAAAACCGGCGAGCATACCGGCTTCGATGTAGAGCTTTGGGCGGCTATCGCCAAGGAAATCGGCGTACAGTACGATCTGCAGCCCATGGCCTTCAAAGGTATTGTTCCCGGCCTGCAATCCGCACAGCTGGACGCTGGCATTGCCGGCATGTCCATCACCGACAAGCGCAAGGAAGTCATCGATTTTTCCGATGGTTACTATGATTCCGGCCTGCTGCTTCTCGTTAAGGCAGACGAAACCACCATCAAGGACATCAAGACACTCGACGGCAAAGTCATTGCCACCAAGCAGGGAACCACCAGCGTTGAATTCCTCAAGGAAAATGCCACTCCCAAAGAAGTGAAACTGTTCCCCAATGACAACGCCATGTTCATGGAATTGCTGACCGGCGGCGTTGACGCAGTCATGTTCGACAAGCCTGTTGTCGAATCTTTTGTATCCAAGCGCGGCAAGGGTGAAGTCAAAATCGTTGGTGATCTGTACGCAGGTCAGCCTTATGGTATCGGCTTCCCCAAGGGTTCCGAACTGGTCGGCAAGGTTAACGCTGCCCTGAAAACCCTCAAGGCCAACGGCGAATACAACGCACTCTACAAGAAGTGGTTCGGCGTTGAGCCCCGTTAGTCCTTAAAAATAATTGTTTTATCCCTGGGGGTGGCCCGTGCCACCCCCACTGTTTTTTCTTACACAGGGTGATATTATGGCTTTTGAATTTGAACCGTCCGTGATGATCGAATCCCTGCCCCTGCTCATGGGGGGCGCGAAGATGACCGTTGTCCTGACCGTGGGCGGCCTGTTTTTCGGATTCATACTCGGCGTCCTTGCCGGGATGATGAAACTTTCCCAGAATATTTTCGTCCGCAAACTGGCTGGCGTCTACGTCGAGACCATACGCGGCACTCCCATGCTTGTGCAGGCAATGTTTCTCTATTTCGGAGTACCCATGGCATTGGGCATCCGTATTCCGGCCATTGTGGCGGGCATTATCATTATAGCCGTCAACTCCGGCGCATACATTGCCGAGATCGTGCGAGGCGCGGTCCAATCCATCAATACCGGCCAGGGTGAAGCAGGTCGTTCCATCGGCCTGACCCGATTCCAGACCATGCGCTACGTGATCTGGCCCCAAGCGTTCCGCCGCATGATCCCGCCTCTCGGCAACCAGTTCATCATCAGCCTCAAGGACACGTCCCTGCTCATGATCATCGGCGTTGGCGAACTGCTCCGAACCGGCGATGAGATTGTCGCCGTCAACTTTCGCTCCTTTGAGGTCTATCTCACCTGCGGGCTGGTCTATCTTGTCATGACAATGAGCATTGCCAAGGCACTCAGGATAGTGGAAAAACGCCTTGAATCCGTGGGCAAATAGAGGAATTGCATGATACAAATAAAGAATCTTCACAAAAGCTTTGGCGATCTCAAGGTCCTCAAAGGCGTGGATCTGAACGTAAAAGCAGGACAGGTCGTGGTCATCATCGGCCCTTCCGGTTCAGGGAAATCCACGGTGCTCCGGTGTATCAATAAATTGGAAGAACCGACTTCAGGTACCATCATTGTAGACGGGTTTGATATCATGGATCCTGCCACCGATATCAACACGGTCCGCACTGAAGCCACTATGGTGTTCCAGCAGTTTAACCTGTTCCCTCACATGTCCGTACTCGATAACGTCACGCTTGGACCGATCAAGGTTCGCGGCATGTCCAAACCCGACGCCATGTCACTTGGTATGAAACTGCTGAGCAAAGTGGGGCTGGCTGACAAAGCCGGCAACTACCCGGAGCAGCTGTCCGGTGGACAAAAGCAGCGTGTCGCCATCGCCCGATCCCTGGCCCTTCAACCCAAGGCGATCCTGTTCGACGAACCGACATCCGCGCTTGACCCGGAACTGGTCGGCGAGGTGCTTGAGGTTATGAAACAATTGGCCAGAGAAGGCATGACCATGATCGTGGTGACACACGAGATGGGGTTTGCGCGAGAAGTGGCTGATCGTGTTATTTTTATTGATGAAGGCAAGGTTCAGGTTGATACGGACCCAGAGACCTTTTTCGCACATTCTGACAACCCCCGCCTCAAGGATTTTCTGGGGAAGGTCGTGTCACACATTTAGTTTCTTTAGCTTTCGATTGAATAAAAAAGGCCGCTTTGCAAGCGGCCTTTTTTATTGATAGATGGCGCCTTCGGCTAGAGCCGTTGTTGGGTGCTGGAGCACCCAACGTTCTCCATGCCCTCCCGGCGGGGGCCGTTTTTTTGTTGGGGCAAAAAAACGGCCGAAAAAAAGCCCCTTGCTATCTTGGCCGCCTTGTGATCGGCGGCCAAGAAGCTGATCACCGCGCGCAGCTTTCGGAATCGCGTTCTTCCGCTCCGCTCCAGTGCAATTCCGAACAAGACGCTGCCACAGCGCACTGTCAGCTTCTAAGCCTTCCAGATCAAGGGCTGAGTCCGGTCTTCGTCTGGGAGGGAGGAAGATCTCGTCTTCGAAGGAAGAGCGGTGTTGGGGGGGCTAAAGCCTCCCAAGGCCCTCTATGGTTATCGAAGAACCGAGAATCAAGAGTTTTCACCTACACCGAACACCACCTTACAACGACGACCAATTGATACTGGACCTTAGAGCCTGTCCCGCGCGGCGCAACGCAGCCCGACCGCAGTCTGTTTCAACAGACACATCCTGTCGGGCAGTGAAGCCGCGTACAGGCTCTTGGGTCCGGTATCAGGATCACAGCCCAAAAGGCGCTTTTTGCCTCCTTTTTGCCGCCCAGCAAAAGGCAGGTCGCCGTAAAGGCGAAACCTTTGCAAAAATACCGTTTGAACCTCCACTACGAATGCACGCAGTCAATCCATAAGCCCCACTCTTCCGCTCTTCGTCTTCGAAAAAAGGACTGTATCGCCCCCCCTCCAAACCTATTGAAAACGCCAACCATTGGAATAGATGTCAAACGTATCCTTTCTTATACGCCCGGCCAGAGTGATGTTATTCCGCTCTGCATAGTTTACAGCAGAACTGGTAGCGGCAGAAAATCCACAGAGAATAGGAATATTGGCTGTCGCGGCTTTGATAACAAGTTCCAACGCTAACCGTGACGACAGCATGGCAATATTCACTCGACCAAGAGTGCCCTCCAGAAGCGCCCGCCCTATGGCCTTGTCAAAAGCGTTATGCCGCCCCACGTCTTCACCAAAAGCAATCATTTCGCCATCAATGGAGAACAAGGCTGCCGCATGGGTTGAGTGGGTATTTTTATACAGATTCTGCCGCCGTTCAAAGGTCTGTTTAAAATCAAAAAGCCGATCAGGTGCGATATGTGCGGGCCTCGGCGATGGATACAAGCGATGAATACCGTCAGAGGCCTTCAACGTCACCTCTGCGCGGGAGGAGGACTTATAGTGGAAGGAGCAATCCACAACATCCTCACTTGCCCGAATCATGGAGCATGTAAAAAGATGCCCCACGACCAGAGACAGATCATCGCCGGGAGTCCGCGTCAGCAGCCCAAAATCCTGACCATTCACCACGACCCGGATATCCGACTCAACGGCGACAAGCCCTTCTCTGAAGGAGAGCTTGCCATCGGCAAATTGCTGAAGGGTTACCGGACAGGCCAGTTGCACAGTCTGCGCAGACTCGGCTTTTTCCCGTCCCCAGACCTCGGCTTCATTCTTCAACGCATACAACTTAACATGCGGCACGATCTGCCTCCAGTCCGCTATTCAAGCGTATTCCACAGGGTCGATGTGATGGGACTCAATTTGTTCTCATGAGCATAGATGTCGAGATGAATAAGTCCTAACTGAATGGCATCCAGATCCGGCCGCGGTTCACATTCTCGCAAATCAATATTGAGACAATACTGACCGCACTTATGACACGCTTCAATGCGTTCGTATTGCGAATTTTCGGCATAAAAAACTTCACGGCTTTCATTGTCGTCATTACCGCAGGACGGACACGCATTACGCTTGAAGCGCCAGTCATGACCGCACAGGGAGCAATGGAGGTACTTCTTGCCGCCACCGCCTACCAATTGATCAAGATCAGTGATTTCTTTGGGAGAAAGGTGCGAAATGGAAGGCGACGATCCGCACACGGGACAGTGTCCGTGTTCCCAGACCAAAGAAGAAAGGGACTTACCCAGGGTTTCGACAATAGCACAAAGGACAGGTGCGGAAACGGTCTCTGAAATATACAAGAGCGTGTCAGGAGACACGTTTTCTGGACATACGGAGGTGTTCTCAAAGTGCTTCCGATCACCCTCAATTCGAGCCTGGGCAAGTCCCGAAACTGTTTCGGGGTCAGCCAGATAGCCCGTCAGAAATGTCTGCGTTTCTTCATCCAGTTCAAGCACTGTGCACAATACGGGAAGTAAGGCCCTGGCCGAATCAACCAGATCATCTGCCCACATACCCATATCAACTCCTGCCAGAATCGGTGCCCCGGCAGCCACTCTGACCGGGTCGATGTCGGGTATTTCCACCCCTTTTTCCATCAAATCGGCACGCAAATCGGCAATGGCAAGAAAAACCTGACCGAATCGGTCGGCGAGTTCGCCATACGCCGGTGTACGCTTTCGAATAAGCTCAAGGGTCGTTTCAACCGCCTTGCTGGCAGATGCATTGCTCATGGAGTGCTCCATACGTACCACTTGTAAAGGGGCGGAATGTTCAGTGTATAGACATCCCGCCCCATCAAGTGGAGAGGATTAAGTGTTACGCTTTCATCGCCCTGAAGGGTCTGGCCAGTGTTGCGAGGAACTGCTTCTTGCTCATGGGACCGACTGTCGACTCGGCGACTGAGAACTCATGATAATTCTCGGGGTCGTCAATGAGCAGGTAGATGACGTTCACTTCGTCAGGATCGGCAAGACGCGCCTTGGGGTATTCCTTTTTCAATGTTGCCAGCCTGGAGTTCGCGAGCTTGAGAATCTCATCCCGCTCTCCGAACTGCATGGCGCCGGTGGGACACACCTTGACGCAGGCTGGTGGCATTCCATTATGAATCCTTTCATTGCACATGGTGCATTTTGCAAGGACCCCGGTTTTTTCATTACGCCGGGGAATATTGTACGGACAGGCTTCCCTGATTTCCTCGAACTGTTCAACGGAGAAGCCCTTGGTCTTGTCGGTAAAGATGACCGCGCCGGTCTTCTCATCCTTGACGATGGCTTCTTCGAGATACAGGTCACCCATTTCCTTGCAGGGAGCCAGGTCACAATGGCGGCACTGGTCAGGGAAGAAATTCCACCGGACCTTGCCGTCTTCGAGGTGCTCGTTGAAACGAACGAGCTTATAGTTGTACGCATTCAGATCCTGCGGATTCTGATGGCTGCCCCACTTATGCTGCGTGGTCGTGTTGGCGGGCAGCTCATGCCACTCCTTGCAGGCTATCTGACAACCGCGGCACGCTGTGCAGCGGGACGTATCGACTAATATCGTCTTGGGCATGGCGTACTCCTTTAGGTTGCCAGCTCGGTGAGCTTGTTGGCCTTGCGAATGTTCACGCAGCAGGCTTTGAATTCGGGAATAGTCGTATTAGGATCACCAACGGAAGGCGTTAGCCTGTTGGTGGAATCACCAGTTCCCGGGGTCGTCCAGCCAAAGCAGAACGGCATACCTATTTCATGGATAATACGTCCATGGACCTTGAGAGGCCGCATGCGGATCGTGACCATGGCAAAAGCCTCGACACGACCGCGAATGGACTCGACGATGACGCCGTCACCGTTCTTGATACCCTTTTCCTGCGCAAGTTCCGGGCTCATCTCAACGTAGAGCTGCGGCTCGGCTTCGAGCAGATTCGGGATGTTACGGGTTTCACCGCCGCCGCACCAATGTTCGGTCAGACTGTAAGTCGTCAGTACGATGGGATAATTGGGATCGGCAGGAGCTGCCAGCTTATCCATCGTGGAGTCAACAAACTTGTAAACCGGGCTGTTGAGCTGCTTGGAGAACCTATTCGTTTTCACAGGAGTCTCAACGGGTTCGTAATGTTCAGAGAACGGGCCATCCATACGGCCGGGGCCGAATATCTGTCCCAAACCGTGCTTGGACATGATGAACGGGTTCTTCCCCTTGCCGGTGGCCATCGGCGGCCATCCGCCATCGGGCACATCGCCAATCCACTTGCCGTCCTTCCATTCGATGACAGCCTTTGCCTTGTTGTAAGGCTTGCCGTTCAGATCGACGGAGGCACGGTTATACAGGATACGACGGTTGACCGGCCAGCACCATGCCCAGTTGGGGAACAGGCCGATGTTCTTCTGCATCTCGGTCTGCGCAGTGCTGCGACGCTTGGCCTTGTTGCCGTCCTTCTCTGTATAACTGCCTGCATAGAGCCAGTTCAGACTGCTGGTGGAACCATCGTCAGCCAAAGCTGTAAAGGTCGGTACCTGCTGCCCCTTTTTGTACTTTGTTCCCTTGAATTCAACATCACGGGTAAAGCGACCGTTGATTCTGGCACACAGCTCTTCCGGATCATAAGCATCAGGGTAGTCGAGCTTGGTGATGGCTTCAGGTAGTTTACCGCCTTCCTTTTCATAGAGTTTCTGCAAACGCTTCATGAAGCCGCAGAACATGTCGCCAAAAGGCTTGGCCTCAAACGCAGGCTTGACAGCCTGATAGTGCCAGAGCAGCCAGCGACCCGAGTTGGTGACAGAGCCTTCTTTTTCCAGCCTGTGAGCGGAGGGTAAAAGGAAAACCTCGGTCTTGACCTTTTTGGGGTCAATGCCAGGGCGCTGCCAGTTGTCCGTAGTCTCGGAATGATGCAACTCGGAAGTCACAAGCCAGTCGAGATTATCCAGAGCTTTCCTGACCTTGTTGGTGTTCGGCACACTGTTCATCGGGTTCAGCCCGATGATGATACCGCCGCGAATTTCGTTACGGAACATGCGATCGAACAAGAAGAGATAGGAATAATCCTCACCCTTTTCGATCTTGGGCAGGTACTCGTAGCAGAAACCGTTTTCCTTGGTGGCGTTGTCGCCATACCAGGCCTTGAGAAGGCTGGCGAAGTACTTGGGTTTGTGCTGCCACCAGTTGGCAGACTGCGGATCGTTGGACACAGGGGTGTTGCCCTTGATGTATTCATCATATGTCTGCCAGCCGTTGTGCGGCATGGCCATGTAACCGGGAATGATGTGGTACAGCAGGGTATGGTCAGTGGAACCCTGAACATTGGGTTCACCGCGCAGGGCGTTGATACCGCCGCCAGCAACACCGATGTTGCCGAGCAGCAGCTGAATGATACCTGCAGAACGAATGTTCTGCACGCCGACGGTATGCTGGGTCCAGCCCAGAGCGTACATGACGGTACCGGCTTTGTCCGGGCGGCCAGTCGCAGCAAAGTTCTCATACACCTTCATCAAGTCTTCGACAGACACACCGGTGGTTTCGGAGACTTTAGTAACGTCATAGCGAGAGTAATGCTTCTTAAGCAGTTGGAACACACAACGGGGGTTCTTCAAGCTCGTGTCGCGCTTGGGAACGCCGTTAGCGTCCATCTCGAAACCCCATTTGGACTTGTCATAGCTACGAGTCTTTTCATCATAACCAGTAAACAGCCCATCTTCAAAGCCGAAGTCCTTGCCCACTATGAGCGAGGCATTGGTGTATTCTGTGACGTATTCGTGGAAGTATTTGTCGTTCTCGACAATGTATTTGATCATGCCCCCGAGGAAAGCGATATCCGTGCCGGACCGCAAGGGAACATGGAAATCCGATCTGGCGGATGTACGTGAGAACTTCGGGTCCACATGCATGACAGTGGCGCCCTTGTCCTTGGCCTGTAACACCCATTTGAAGGAAATCGGATGATGTTCGGCAGCATTGCTGCCCATTATAAGGATTGAATCGGCATTCTTGATGTCGATCCAGTGGTTGGTCATCGCACCGCGTCCGAACGACTCTCCCAGAGCCGCAACAGTTGCGCTGTGTCAGATCCTTGCCTGGTGGTCCATATGGACAACGCCCAGGCTGCGCATTGCCTGATGGGCAAGTGCACACTCTTCGTTACCCGCATGGGACGTGCCCAGCAGGAACATGGATTCAAGTCGGTTGACCGTGTCACCCTTCTTGTTTTTTAAAATCAAATCCTTGTCGCGGGTATCCTTAATGCGGCGCGCAATGCGATCCAGCATCCAGTCCCAGCTCTTCTCTTCCCATTTGTCGCTATAAGGCGCGCGATACAAGGGCTTTTGCAGCCGATGATGACTGGTGGTCATGCTGAACATGGCCGCGCCTTTGGCACACAATGCACCTTCATTGATCGGATAATCCGGATCACCTTCCGCGTTGACGAGCTTACCGTCCTTGACGTGCCCGATAACGTGACAACTCACCGAACAGAACGGACAAACGGTCACAACCTCTTTCGCACCGGAAATCTTCAACGTTCCGGCGTAGGCCTTGACCGGAGTGAGACTCACTCCGAGCTGCCCGAGGGTGAGACACGCCGCGCTGGTTCCTGCGAGCTTCATAAAGCTTCGGCGGTCGAGTTTCATACCTATGGCCTCCTTGATAATTGCCGCGCTCTGTGGCGCTCGGCAGTGTTGCTCTCGAACGGATTGTTCAAGTGCAACTACCATAGCATAAAATTCAATCAATTCAACATGTTATATTTAACATGTTGAAAGGCGCAAGACTCTGTTTATTCGTACTTCTCAAGAGAAAAAGGGAAACATTCCTGAGCCTTGGAAAAGGCGTACGATTCGACGTCCCGGTACCATTTGTCGAAGTCCCTCGCGATACCGCATCCGAACTGCGTCAGGTGGTATCCAGCGCGCCTGTTCGTGGCCCTTTCGATAAGTTTGCGGCCGATCAGTTCTTCAGTGGTTTTGATCTTTCCCCAGGCTCCCCGATAGGACATCCCCAGAGATTCGGCAGCGGCTTTCAACGATCCGCATCGTTCCACCTGACGAAGCAACTGCAATCGCCCAAGGCCGAACAAAACGCCTTCCTCGGTCTCAACCCATAAGTGCATCCGCATGGTGGGACCAAGTGCGGGAGCAATGGTGGGCCCAACACCGTGTGCGCCACTGGCAGATTCAAGCATTTCGGATTTCAGCATACCCTACCTCCCAAAAGAACATTTAGGGAACGTACACGCAGTACATTCCATGCACATTCCGCCGTTGCCCAGCTTGGCGAAATCAGCCCGAGCGATGGGCAGATCTGCCATAAGCCTGGGCAGCAATAGATCCAGGCTGGTTGTCTTGTGGTACAGGGCGCAGGCCGGTACCCCGAGCACACGGGCATTTCCGATGCGCCCCACCAAGGTCATGGCTCCGGGCAGGACAGGCATGCCGTGCACCATCTCGGTCAGACCGGCGGCGATCAAGCCTTGCCGAGTGACATCGTCCGGGTCCACGGAAAGACCGGCAGTAGTAATAATCAAATCACACCCAAGTTTTGCCAAACCACGGACTGCACCAGCTATCTCGTTCACGTCATCGGGACGGATCAATGTTTCGGTAACAATACCACCAAGATTGACGACCTTGGCCTCCAGGACTTCAGCAAAGCGATCCTTTATCAAGCCCTTGAAAACTTCATTGCCGGTGATGAGCAAGCCGATTTTTTTCTTACGAAGAGGAACTACGGAAAAGAGTCGGTCATCGTTCAGGATGGCAAGTGCCCGGTAAAACACCGACTGATCGAGGAAAAGAGGAATAGCTCTGGTAGCAGCCACACGTCTGCCCTTCCGAACAATGCTGTAACCGTGACGACTGGCTGCCATGACACTGCCCAGAGAATTGAAAGCGTTCAACAATGCGTCTTTCACCACGAGCATACCGTCTTCTTCAGCCAGCAGATTGACCCGGCCTTCACGAGGAACACCCTCTGCCACAACACCTTTACCGCACATTGCCTTGGCAAAAGCCAGGCACGCATCATCCTCATGAATGAATCCATGCGGAGCTTCCTGATCGACATACAGATTGAAACGTCCCATCTGCTGCAACCGGCACACGTCTCCGGCGGTGACCACATGGCCCCGCGAAAACTCAACCCCCTTGGACTCGCCAGGGACAATGCGCGTCATGTCATGCGCAAGGGTCTTACCAACGCCGTCTTTGAGCGGGACTGAAGGAATAACTGTCTCAATGTCAGCAACAAGCGGCAGGCTCTTATCGCCCACATAGGGAGAATCTCCAGAACAGGAGCGACAGATGGGACCATGATATTCAGGATAAGCATCGCCGCAAATAGGACACAAAACAATGGATCCCTTGCTCCGTTTGGCAACCACCTCAGGTTTGATCAGCACGGTCTCGACCGATACCATTTCAAGGCCGTGATCCCGAATTTCCCGCCGCAGTTCCGTAGAATTCTGCTCCTGCTTGGGCTTGGTCTTCATCAACCAACACAACGTATGAGGGAATTGCGACAACCTGGTCGGATCAAGACGGACCCTCACGCCTTCACCTGTGAACTTATCAAACAATGACACTGCATAGACGCCTGTATTCCGAACCCTCAACCAGCCATTGCCGATGGTACAAGGGGTCAGCAACTGCACTGCATCCGGCAAACACCATGAGGTCTCGGAGATGGCATCAAACAGAACACCTTCTGGGATATGCCGTTTGGCCTCTTCAACCATATACCCACCCAGCAACAGTCCGGGGGCAGGATAATTATGGAACCATGTGGCAAGTTCCACAAACCCTTCGAAGGTAAAAGCCTGTCTTTGTGACAGGGCTGAAGTCGTTGTCTCAATCGTATGAGTATGCATTGTTCTCCCACAGGTGTTATTATGCTGACGAGAGCACAATTACCCCTATGGAGAATTCGAGGGGAGGCACAACACCTTTCAACTTACTCACAATTTGGCACCAAGTCTTTAGTAATCTTCAATATTTCAGCACATTAAAAAGATCCAAAAACAACTGACCATCTGCGATATCCGCTGAAAAAATAGGGGATATTCATTCAATAACAGTGTGTTGAACGGCTTATTGGAAGAAATACAACAAAAGCCAAAATACAAGTGCCAAACCGTTGTTTAGTCCTGGAAATCCATTTTCTGAGAGTTTGAAAAGCCCAAATACTTTTCACTATCAATAAGCGAATTCATAATTACAAACCTATCAACGTGTGGCACAATCAATACAAAATCGAATAGAGTGAACAGACCGAAGTAGTCCTTATAAACCCGACTGAGATCTTTGGCCCCGCTCCTTTTCCCGAATGTAAAACACCGACAAAGTGTCATGTAGGCGGATAAGAACCATTCCAACTCTCACTCTTGCGATTGCTTTTTTGAAGAAAGAACGGAGAGCGCCGACAGCGTAAAAATGAAAACGGCGACGATGATACAGGGAGGATGCGATGGATAATCTGGTTCGTATAATTTTCGTAGACGATGAACCCAATGTTCTAGCCGGACTGAAGCGCATGCTCAGGAAAAAACACAAAGAGTGGGATATGCACTTTGTGGAGAGCGGCTCCGGCGCTCTTGCCCTGATGGAACAATACACATTCGACATTATCGTTTCGGATATTCGCATGCCTGGAATGGACGGAGCCGAACTGTTGAGTCGTGTGAGAAATTTTTCACCCAAGACGATCAGAATTGCACTCTCTGGACAAGTAGATATGACCGAGGTCTTGCGAAGCATCAAGGCCGTGCATCAATATATTTCAAAGCCCTGTGAAGCAGACTACCTGATAGAAAGGCTGGAAGGCGCAATACGATCTCAAGCGATACTGACCAATCAGAACATGTTGGAATTGATCACGAAAGTCGAGTCATTACCGATAATTCCCGATGTTTATAAAAAGACTGAACTCGAACTGCGCAAGAAAGAGCCGTCCATAAAAGTCATTGCCGACTACATCACTCAGGATGTTGGACTCGTGACAAAAATCATCAAGCTGATCAATTCACCGTATTTCGGGCTCCCGGCACAAGTGGACTCGATAGAAAAAGCCATCACCATGCTCGGACTCGACACCATACGGGCATTCGTGCTTTCAACGCATCTGTTCACACTGTACGAAGAGAAGATACTTCCGCTCTTCTCTCTCTCCCTGCTGTGGAAGCACAGTTTCAGGGTCTCAAACATCGCACACCTCATAGCAAAATGTGAAAATGCATCTCAAGCGGTCACAACTCAATGCCGCATGGCAGGCCTGCTTCACGATGTTGGCAAACTGGTTATGGCGAATTCATTTCCTGAAAAATATACAACCGTCCTGAAACTGGTATCGCTCCCGGAAGGCATTCCTGTCCACAAAGCCGAAAAAAGTGTTTTCGGCACCACCCACGCCGAGGTCGGCGCGTATCTGATGGGCCTTTGGGGTATGTCCAACGAGGTGGTGCATGCCATAGGGCGTCACCACTCCTTGAATGATACCGACAACATCGTTGCCCTCTATCTGTCGGCAGCCGATACAATTGACCAAAATTTCGTCCTTCTCAACGACCGGCACACGCCCATTCAATTTGAAACAAGCCTGAAACCCATGCTGCTCAATGAGGACAAGCTGTCGCTGTGGTTGGCATATATCAAAGCCAATTGGCCAGGGGACTCGCCTCTCGCTCAAATGCCCCCTGAAACCATCATCAAAATGATCGCATAGGAGGCAGATATGCTAGCACGAGTTCTTCTTGTGGATGATGAACCGAATGTCCTTTCAGCCTTACGCCGCCAACTGCGTGACCTCTATGAGATAGAGGTGGAAACCGACCCGGCCACGGCCCTTCTCAGCATAGACAAAAAAAAACCATTTGCAGCCGTCGTATCCGACTTCAAGATGCCCAAAATGAACGGCATCGAGTTCCTCAACGAATTCAAAAAGCTCAGCCCGGACACGACCCGTGTCATGTTGACCGGGTATGCTGATCTGGACAATGCCATCCGAGCCGTCAACGACGGAAACGTTTTCAGGTTTCTCACGAAACCATGCGACACGGATACTTTGCTCAAGAATGTCAAGGAAGCAGTCAAGCAACACGAACTGATCACTGCCAAAAAAGTTCTGCTTGAAAGAACGCTCAAGGGTAGCGTTGAACTGTTGAGTGAAATAACAACTCTGGTCAATCCCGAAGCAGGCGAACGAATCAACAGAATCAGACGATATATCCGTTATTTCGCAGAACAAAAGGGCATTACAGATTACTGGAGATACGACATTGCGACCATGCTTTCACAACTTGGGACACTCATACTGCCGCCAGAGACTATCTCCACATTGTTCTCGGGAAAAGAGCTATCGAAGGAACAAAAACAGTTGTTCGAAATGCACCCCGGCATAGCTCAAAGCCTGATCGCCAAACTGCCGAGACTTCAATCCATTGGAGATATGGTCGCGTATCAGCTCAAGGGCTTTGATGGTTCCGGGGCACCGAAAAATACGGTCAAAGGCGAAGATATTCCACTCGGTGGACGCATGCTCCGAATAGCCCTCGACTACGATTTAGCACTCCAATGTGAAAAGACCCCGCAAAAAGCCTTTCTCCATTTGGAGAAAAACTCTGATGTCTATGACCCGGAACTCCTGTATTTTCTCGAAAGCATGCTTGGCGTTGAAGCCAGGTACAAGATCCAGACCGTCCATTTTCGCGAGTTGAGACCGAGAATGGTCCTGCACGAAGACATCGTTTCCAACCATGGGGCACTGCTCCTGAGAAAGAGTCTCGAACTCGACAAGGGAAAAGTCGATCGAATACACATGTTTGCCAACAAAGTTGGCATCAATGAAACTATCACTGTCCTTGTCCCGGAGATAGGAGACTAAATGCATACTCAAGAACAAAACAACCATGTTAAAATACTGATGGTTGATGATGAAGAAAATGTCCTGCTAAGTCATCACAGGACACTTCGACCCCACTTCCAAGTCTACACGGCACAAGGGGGCAGGGCTGCTCTTAAAACCCTTGAAACTGAGGGGCCATTCGCTGTTGTGATTTCCGATATCAAGATGCCTTCGATGTCAGGCATTGATCTTCTTTCAATCATCCGTGAAAAGTACCCGGACACAATCAGAATGGTTTTGACAGGATACGCCGACCTCGACCTCGCCATCAACGCGATCAATCGAGGAGATATTTTCCGATTCATGACAAAACCTTGTGACAACAAAGATCTTATTGCAACTATTCACGCTGGAATTACACAATTCAACATGATCGAAGCAACTCGGGAATATGCCATTGTCAAACGACTTCAAAAAGGGCTTGAAGGAACTTTACGGGCATTTACCAAACTTGTTGAGTTCAGAGATCCATATACAGCAGGGCATATGGACAGAGTAGCGAAAATCGCAACAGGTATCGCTGAACACCTGAAGCTCGAACGGGATCAAATCGAAGCACTCAGGCTCGCCTCACTCGTGCATGATATCGGGAAAATTGCCGTTCCAGCAGGCATTTTAAACAAACCTGGATTACTCAACGATGCGGAATTCACTCTCATCAAGGCTCACCCGCTGGTCGGAGCGGAAATTTTCAAAACTCTGGATACGGAATGGCCCATTTCCAGAATCATCCTTGAACACCACGAACGGATCGACGGATCAGGCTATCCCAATGGTTTGACAGGCAGTCAGTTGTTGCTGGAATCAAAGATTATAGCTGTCTCCGATGTCATTGATGCAATCACAACACATAGACCGTATCGACAGAGCTTGGGAAGCAGGAAGGCAATCGAATACCTCCAGGAGAACAGCGGAAAACTGTTTGACCCGACAGTCACGTCAACTGCTATAAAAATGATTGAAAACGGTCTTATTCCAGACAGTTAAACATGCTCAGATTCAAACGGCAGCCGAACGACAAAGGTAGTTCCTTCACCCGGCTCCGTCGACACGTCAATTTTGCCTCCATGCATATTGACCACCACGTTGTGTGCAATGGCCAACCCCTGCCCGGTCCCCTTGCCGACTTCCTTTGTAGTAAAGAACGGATCGAATATCTTGTCTATGACATCCGAGGGGATACCGGTTCCTGTATCTGCCACTTCCAAGACAGCCATAGCCCCGGCCTGATAGGTTTTGACGGAAATGACACCCTGCTCGCCCGTCGTCAGCTTCTTTTTCTCAATGGCATGCGCCCCGTTGATAATCAGATTGAGAACAACCTGCCCCACTTCTCCCTTGAGGCAAAAGACGGGGTGAAGGGTGTCGTCATATTCGGACACGACCTCAGCGACATACTTCCATTCATTGGCGGAAACTGTCACCGCATCCCTGACTATCTCATTCAATTGATGATAACTTTTGTTCATCTCCCCCGGATGCGCCAATTGCTTCACAGACCGAACTATTTCCGCAACGCGCTTGAGTCCGGCTTCGGACTCGTTCAACGCCTGGGGAATGTCACCCTTGAGATATTCCAATTCCTTTTCATCGAGGAGATTCTCCGCGAACTCTCGAAGCGACACACATGACGCGCCATCGTCCTGCAGCATGACCCGTTCGACCAGTTCCCTGCATTGTTCGAGCATTTTTTCATATGTAATAAATGAATCCTTGAGGAACTGTATATTACTTGAGACATACTGTGTCGGCGTGTTGATCTCATGTGCTATGCCTGCAGCAAGTTCACCGATGGATTCGAGTTTCTGCGACTGCCTCAACTGCGCTTCTATGACAAGCTGTTCAGAGATATCCCTGGCGACACCGACATAGCCAATAATGCCACCGTTATCATCCCGAATCGGACCAATACTAGACTCCTGCGTATATCTTTGTCCGTTCTTTTTTATATTCATAAAACGCCCGCTATAAACATCGCCCTGTGTCACGGTTCCCCACAGATCCCCATAAAAGGAGGCACCCTGTTCTCCACTGTTCAAAAAACGGGGATTTTTGCCGACCACTTCATCACGCGTATAGCCTGTTGTTTCTTCAAAAGCCGGATTCACATATGTAATGTTCGCATCCAAATCCGTGATTATGAACATCTCGCCAGCCTGTTCGATTGCAGCAGACAAACGACTCTTGGCAAGCTCAGCTTCCTTGATCTGAGTGATATCGGTAAAAGTAAGGACGTTACCCACAACATCCTCATTGGAATTCTTCAATTCAACAATCTGACCAAGCACCCAAAGAATGGTCCCTTGGCACGAGAGCATTCTCAGCTCTCTCCCTCTTTTGTTCACTGAGGAGGAAGAAAACCAGCTCTCGAGGATGGATTGCCGATCATTTGAATGAATTCGCTGAATCCATCCCCGCCCAGCCAGTTCAACGGAACGGGCCCCCGTCAATCGATGCATTTGTTCATTGGCATAGAGAAGGTTACCTTCCATATTCGTAATGATAATCCCGACAGGTGAAGCCTTGGCAATGCCCCTGAATCGCTCTTCCACCTCTATCCGGGCATCGTTTGCAAGATGCTCGGATGTGCTGTCGGTACCTATGCACAATAACTCGGGAGGCTGTCCTTCTTCAGAAATGACACGAGCTCCCCAGGATATCCATTTCTCGGTTCCATCTGGAAGACAGACTTCCGTTTCATATTGGAATTTCTGATTCTCTACCATTCTTGTCAGAACATCTTCAGCCTTCACCGAGACATCCTTGACAATAAAACGTGATAGGTCCTGACCGACGAGAGTCCCTTTGTCCGGAAAGAACAGCGTGTTCGCGTAACTGTTGGCAAAAGTCACTGTCCCGTCCTCGCGCACCCTAAGGATCAGATTCCGAGCACCTTCAACCACATCGCGATATTGCTTCTCACTTTGTTGGATATCCTTGATAATAGGTTCACTCAATCTTAAAAAAACAAAAAGAAAAATTGAGGTCAAGACAAGACCAACACCGAAAACAATCAGGTTAGCCTGTATGAACGGAGCCCGTATTGCCTCAAGGTCATTTTTTGCAACCATTCCGAGGACACCAAATTGCAATGAAAGAGGTGTATATGCAGCCAGGACTTCGACTCCTGAATAATCCAAACCGACAATGGTACCAGACTCGCCATTGAGTGCCTTTTTCATAGGTTCTGCATACGGACTGTCAAATGATATCTGCCTTATTCCTGCCCCTTCTTGCACGATCTCGCCATTGACAATCAGGAACTCAACATTGTCACCCGTCCTTTTGGCAATCGTGAATTCACAGGTGCTGCCTTCAACCAGACTATTCTTGTATGCACGACTCAAATGCTGCAGCAAAAGGTCTCTTGCCGTCGTTACCTTGTGGTCAGTTTCTAACTGAAGTGCAACCCACGCCAACTCTGACGCAAGACTGGCCTGACTTTCGACTAACTCATACAAACGAATCTTTTGCTCACGAAGCGACGTCTCATAGAGATAGCGTGAACTGAAAACTGAAACCAGCCCCACAAGCAGGACCATCAAGGAGGCAAGAAGAAAGAACCTTTTTTTTCGCTTCAGCATCCCGTGCTCACATTCTTTTATTCATTATCAGATGTGGTTGGCACACCCTCATTTCCCGCCTCGACGACCTCGGACGACTCAGATCTTTCGGCTTTCGCCGCTTCATCCAAGGCTGTCATGTATACCGCAAAATCCCGATCGAAAGTCAGGATATGACCAAGCAGCCATTCCGTCATGAAATCAAGGACATCATTCGCCCTTACATTTTTATGCTCATACAGTTTGCGCTGATAATTCTTCACCGAAAGTTTAAGTCGCACATGCTCAGCCATATGATCTGCTCGCCCTGGGAATCGTATCTGTTCCATCAGACTCTCTTCTCTGAAGAAATGGAAGACTGTGTATTCCCTCAACTTTCGTATGACATTCTCAACAGTACGTTTTCCCCGGCCGATAGACACTGCATTGATCAACCCATTAGCGATTCTAATGAGCTCTTTGTGCTGATCGTCAAGCTCTGGCTGCCCCAGACTCAATTCAGGACTCCATTCCAATCTGCCCACGTGATCCTCATACTTTGTTTGTAGATTCCCAACTCTTAAACAATACGGAAAACCATCCAAAAAGACAATTCTTTCAATAACAGCTTTCGGTTAATTGCGTTTCAGATTCACGCCAAAAAAAGGCATCAACTTTTTCAGTTGATGCCTTTGGGTACTATCTTTGGTGCGGCTCACTCCTCGCGGCCACTTGCGACTCTTCAGCTATTGCACTCGAATATACTTAAACAGCTCAACAGCATCGACTGGAGGCCTGCTTTCAATTCGCCTGTACTCGCTGCCATCGGCTGTTCGCACAACCAAACCCCGGTCAACAAGTTCCCGACGAAGCAGGGCGTGATCACCAAACAGATGCTGTTGTCCAAGGAATGCACTGATCTCGCTTTCGGAAAACGGCGTCTTCGGGGGTATGCGAGACCACATCACCCACAGACAGATCATACGCTGGGTGTATTTCTTGGGCCACCTGATGAGCCGCCCTTCTTCATCAAAGAAACGCACCAGCCGTTTGATAAGCTTGTCGTTGATTTCAACAGGCTGCTGCCGTGAGTCAACCAGCACAGGAACTTCGTTTTGTGATTTAAAGTGTTGAAAATTGCGATAACCAGCCGCTTTTGCGAGAAGGTTCAACATTTCAACATGGGAAGGCACCCGCTCCAACTTTTCGAGTTGGCAACGCAGGCTTCTGGCCAGGACGGAAACATCGTCCACGCAAAAAGACATGGGGACTTTGGACATGACTTATCCTCGCTTTCGCGCCTTTCCAGGAATATGGATTGCCGGTGGTCGCCGACTTCCGACCCGGCACGCGGATAAGGTGTCGTGTGGAATGATATACTGGCAGGTTTAGCTCCCTCAAAGGGCGGCGACGCCTCGGTGAACTGCCGACCAAAATTCATATAAGCGAAAAGAAATGATCGCGCAACCTGACGTAAAACAGCCGTCAATAGCGAGGCTTTCAGCGCTCCCCGCCACTCAAGGCACGGACAAATTCATCCGGAGTCAACTTCCTCGGACGCACCTGCATCCGCTGGCTGAGTTGAGCTATTTGCGGAAGGAGCAGCCCACTTCTGTCAAGCAGGCAGTGATCCTCAAAGAGATCCACGACGCTCCCATCAAAAGCGACGGTGCCGTTATCAAGACAAATGGCTCGATCAATATTCTCAACTACGAAATCCATGTCATGACTGATGGTCAACACGGTTTTCCCCTCGGCTTCGAGACGATCAAGAACCGCTTCGAGCAACGCAATTTCTGACGGGTCCAGACCGGCTGAAGGCTCATCCAGCACAAGGACCGGCGTATCCATTGCCACCACGGATGCCAAGGCCAGTCGCTTTCTCCGGCTGAAGCCCAAATCGTGCGGATTCCATTCCTTCATGTCAAGAAGCTCAAACGCCCGGAGAGCCTCATGCCCAAGCATGGCAATCCGCTCCTGCGGGATCCCAAGGTTTTGCGGCCCAAAGGTGACTTCATCCCATACAGAGCGTTTGCATATCTGATCATCGGGATTCTGAAAAAGTAATGCCACGGAGTGCGCTATCTTTGCGACCTTCCGTCCATGCGTCGAGTGACCGTCAACAACGACCTCTCCCCGGGATGGATGCAAAAGGCCGTTCAGGTGTTTTGCCAGCGTACTTTTCCCTGAACCGTTATGCCCGACAAGAGCCACTCGTTCGCCACGGCGCAGCGTCAAAGACACTCCTCGGAGAGCAGGCACGCCATTTGGATAGGCAAAGTCTATATCCCGAACATCTATCATCACACCCTCGTCAATCGACTTTCAATCCGGCGAGCGTTCCGGACAACGTGACCGGAAGCGCGTGCTCTTCCTTCCAGAGTTGCCGCTCCTTCGCCAGGACAGCGACCTTTGTGTAACGAGTCCAGTCCAAGCCGACTTCCTGCATTCGCGGATCGACAAGGACCTCGGCAGGTGGACCATTCATCACGAGTTTTCCTTCATGCAACACAAGAACCCTGTCCGCATATCGAGCGACCATTTCCATTTTCTGTTCCGCGATGACTATGGTCTTCCCCTGTTGTCGCAACGCCCCGAGAATCTCGAAAACCTGTCTGGTGCCCTGCGGGTCAAGAAATGTGGTCGGCTCATCAAGGACAAGCGCAGCCGGATCACCGACCAGCATGGATGCCAGAACCACGCGCTGCTGCTGTCCGCCTGAAAGGTGCTGCGGGGAGCGGTCCGCCAGATCCGTCAACCCGGTTGCGGCAAGCACCTGCTCCACCCGCTGCCGGATGTCTTCGCGCGGCACGCCTCTGTTCTCCAGAGTAAACGCAATTTCCTCAAATACGGTAAACCGCACCCCCGACAACTGATTGCCGGGAACCTGCATGACCAGCCCCACGAGACTCGCAATATCAGCCATGTTCATCACATGGATATCAGACTCGCCGACATGGACACGTCCTGCAATTTTCCCATTGAGAAGGTGAGGAATCACACCTGCGAGTGCGTAGCACAGTGTCGATTTCCCCGCGTCATTGACTCCCAGAACAGCCACGAATTCCCCGGCGATGATGTCTGCCGAGACAGCGTCCAGCGCCTTCTGCGTCGAGCCGGGATACGAGTACGAAAGCGCATCAATACTGATTGCAGCCACGGATTACCTCACCACTCTGTAGATGATGATTCCGACCGCCAACCCAAACATGGCTCGACGCGAGAGCCTCTGTATCCTTGAGTCCGGGACACACCGCCAGGAAGTTCTGGCACTCCTGGAGTTGAAGCCCCTAACCTCTAGTGCCACGGCCCGCTGCTCTATCTCGATGAGTGCACCCAAAACAAAAGGAACCACCAATGGACCGACGGACTTGATCCGCCTGAAAATATTCCCTTCCGAGTCCAGACCGCGTGCACGTTGGGCGGACTGGATCACCTCAACCCGTGCGCGCATGGCGGGCAGCATGAGCAAAGGACTGCCGAGCAGATACGCCAGTGACGGGGGCCATCCGGCCTGAGTCGTGGCGGTGATGAAATCAGCGGGATGCGTGCACAGGATGAACAGCAATGACGCCGACAGGACAACGGCCAGTTGCAAAAGAATGGAACCGGCAAATCGCAACCCTTCAAGATACAGGGGCACGGAATACAGCGTCACGACAGGCGTCACGTTTCCCGGATACAAAAAACCGTGAATAGGGATCATGAACAGCACAAGCGGCAGCAATGTCCGCCACAAGATTTTCCAGGCTCTTCCCACAACACCGCATAGCGCAGCCAAAACGAGATTGAAGACGAGGAGAGCCCCCCCGACCCACCAGCCACCGGGGGCGAGATAGACTGTCACCCCGGCTAGCAGGACATACGCCAGCTTAGTGAAGGGATGAAGACAGTGGAACCACGACTCCCCATTCACATAGAGAGTCGTGGATTGTTCCTGAGAATTCAAAATGACGGGTGGAGTTAGTAAGCCGCGGCGTCAGAGCGGGTGAACCGAGCGCGGGTTCTCACAGGCAGGGCTTTTATCAGGCCCCACGCCAGAACCGCGGTCACGACCTTGTCCAATAGGTTCGAAGTGAACACCGTCACGACCACCGAACCGAAGAGATCACGCCCAAGAGCCAGCATGTAGGAAGTGACAAAGTCGGCACCGCTGCCGGTGATGCCACCGAACATGTATAAACGGATAGGCACAGCCACAACAGCATTGAACACCGTGATAATGATACCGGCGATGATGGCCTGCCACCACGTCTTAAATAGACCATACTGAGCGCACAGACCTGCCACGAAGCCGATGACCATGGCCACAGGAGCAAATGCAGCGGCGACAGGCGAGCTGATCACACCCCAGATGAGATTGGTCAAAAGGCCAGTGGCGGCTCCGGCCCATGGTCCGGCCAGAACACCGACCAGCACCGTGCCGATGGAATCAAGAAAAATCGGTAGCTTGAGGAGTGAAACCAGCTGTCCCACAGCAATATTGATAACGATGGCTACAGCGATAAACACCAAAGTGAATGTAGAAAAATCTTTTTTGAAACGCTCAGAAAGACTCATCATCCTTCTCCTTTTCCCGAGGCAACGACCTCGATTTCAAGTTCGGGGAACCCGGTTTCCGAATCATGCGTCCGCAAAAAACGGACACCGGAACAGACACCGAGAATAATCTCCGCGGTCGTATACACCGTACATCCCTCAAGCAAATGAGCACCCACGGTCCGGCCGCTCTCGTCGGAAAGCGCAATATGGCAATGGGAGCCATGCCGCGACAGCACTCCGGTCAGAGATACTATTTCAAAATGTCCGTGCAAGACTTCCGCATTTTCCTGATTGGCAAACCGAAGTACCGCAGTCGTCAAACTGCCCACACAGGTCAGCACGCAGGCCGCATCAACGGCCTGTTCTTCGACCAACCGCTCCAGCTCAATCAGCAAATCCTGTCCGGGCCGCAACCGCACGGCAATGGAAGTCATCATGACATTCGCCCCACATACAACAATTAACGCAACAGCCCGCTTAAAAGCACCCGACGGACCGACCTCACCTCTTTTCCACGTAATTCCATAGCCATTACACCACGAACCTCATTGAAACCAATTGATTGCACTCGATAGGCTTCGTCTCTACTATTTACTTTATCAATAGAAAGAACGGTGAATACACAAAATAAGCCCTTGCACAGGAGTACAAGGGCTTATTTTGTGATGGAAAGAATGAACGGGAATCGAAAATGGCTCTCTCCCGGCGCAATGGAAGGCGTTACAACGTCCCAAGTTCCATATGCAAGAGAGGAAAGGGTTTACCCAGGCCGTCCACAGGAGATCTGCCGACCACCTTGAAACCCATATGCTCATAAAAGCCAACAGCGGAGGGATTCTGCTCGTTGACATCAACCGTGTTTGCCCCGAGCTCAGCGATAGCAAAGTTCAACAGGAACTTCCCCAATCCTGTGCCGCGACTTCTGGGATCAAGAAAGAGCATCTCTACTTTTTGTTCGGCCACGCCCAAAAATCCATGAATCGTACCACGCGAATCCTTTATATAATACAGTTCGACAGCCGAAAAGTAGTCATTCAAAATCAATGGCTTGAAAAACTGAATATCCTCTTCAGACAAGAACCCATGTGTCGCGCGGACAGAGGCCTCCCATACTTCGACAAGGTCGTGATAATCACCTTCAACAGCGGCGAGTATGTTCATTTTCCACTCCAACGTCCACGTTCACCGAAACCGCGTTACAACCATAAGAAAAGCCCTCACATCATTCTGTAAGAGCTTGATCTTCTTGCAGTGAAATCCACGAGATGACAGCTCGGACTTTCTGCATGACCGGGTGCCGGGTCTCAAGCGTATTATGCATACAGACTCAACCGACTCAGGAGCCATCAGCCTTTCTTCACGACCGATGTCTTGAGCAACATGGAACCGAACCCCGGAATCTTGCAGGAAATGTCGTGAACACCATCGGCAGGTTCGATCAATGAGATATTCTTGACCTTTGTCCCCTTCTTAATATCAGAGGATGCGCCTTTAACCTTCAACGTCTGAATCACTATGACCGTGTCTCCGTCAACCAGGACATTGCCATTGGCATCTTTATAGACTTTTTCCGCCACGTCTTCGGCTTGAAACTCAAAACTGCATTCCGGGCAAACAAGAATACTGCCATCAGAATACACATACTCACACTGACACTGCGGACAATTCGGTATATTTTCCATAACGTTCCCAACTGTTTTTTTGTTATCCATTGTTCTAAAAAAGAGGGGATACATTAAAAGGGCATGCTCATCAATTCATATAAAATGACCTGGCTCATATTCCGCCAGGACAGGGGGCCACAGGCCTCCCCTCTTTATACCATTTAAAAATCGTATACCTGCAAAAGCAGATCTGTTTGCGTCACGACGCCGATCAACTCGTCCCCCTCAACCACAGCGAGAACTCCTTCCCTTGCGTCAGTCATAAGAAGCACAGCCTCACGACAGCAAGTGGTTGGAGCAAGCTTCGAAATATTGCGCCTGGCGTATCCCTTGACCGGCACAGTGGACCTACCGCTTTTTTCAGCTTTTGCACAATCCACCGGCGACAATCCGCCAAGCAGGGTTGTCTCCTCGCAAATCATGAGTCCTGAAATGTTGCTGGCAGAGAATTTTTCAGAGGCTTGAGCCATGGTTGCATCTGCCGCCACGATAAATCGGGCAGGGTCGGACATAACCGTCCGGACCTCGGTTGCATCGTTGCAGGCAGTATCAATGAGTGATTGAACCTGTCGGGCTGCTTCTGCCGGGCTGACATTCCTGATGATTGCAGAACCGGCACCAGGGTGCCCGCCTCCTCCCAATGACCGCATTATGTGTCCAATGTCGATGAACCGGGGCTTGCCACGCCCAATGACCATGCATTTTTGCGAGTCTGACTGGAATATGCCAAAGGCGGCATCCACCCCTCTGAACTCCCTGAACTTATTCACAAGAGAGGAGAGTGAGGTCAGGCCACTATTAATCGTCAAGGCGCAAATACCGACACTCACGGTACCAACATTGACGATTTCCGACTCTTCAAGAATCCTTCCAAAAAGCTGGGTATGAGCATCATCCATGGAGTCGTCCAGATATGCTGACACCACATTGAGGTCGGCACCGTTTTCGATGAGATAACTGACCATGGCCGCGTCCCTGCTTGTAACACAGGGATAGCGAAGGCACCCGGTGTCGGAATAGATGCCGAGAAGAAAAAGTGTTGCATGCATGGGAGAAATCGGGGTGTCCCGCTCCTGCATCTTTTCCAGAAGCAGGGTCACTGCCGCGCCGACTTCTTCGCGGTGGGTTTCACAACTGTCGATAGTGACGCCCTCCATGTGATGATCCCAGCAGATCACTTCAAGGTCCTCTCTTTCAGCAAGAGACCCCATCGTATCAAGGCGGTTCCAGTTATTGGCATCGACCACGATAAGAGACGTCACGTCATCAAGATCAAAGCCTTTTCTGGGTATAATTCTCAAAATATTTTGATGAATTGCCAAAAAATGCTTCACTTCGGGGTTGACCATGCTTGGCAGCACCCCGACAGCTCCTGGATACAGAAAAGTACAGGCTACAACAGAAGCCAGGGCATCGAAGTCAGTCCTGGTATGTGTGGTAATAAATTGCATAATGTCGGATCTCCAAAGATAGGCATCGTGGACTTTGTTGTGTTTCGCAACCCACATGTAGCACACTTGACGGACACTGCAATCCACCGTTGCGCATAAGAAAAAACACAAAAGGGAATGGACACCAAATGAATTCCCCATACCTCAAAGAGTCTGCATGAAAAGCACTCTACGGGCACCGTAAGATTGCCAAACTCACACCGTTGCTATCCATCAATGGCCTACCGCGGCTCAACCCCAAAATCAGACGAACTGAAAAAACCGCAGAGAAGAAGGTACAGAGCGATTGGCCATTTGCTTAAAAAGTACAATCACTATAATCTCTAATAAAGAATGACCGGCATTTGTTCATAACTTCAGATTCATACCCATATGCGCACAATTGTCCTTCTGTTCATTACCGTATTAGCGCTGCCTGCAAACCTTCTGGCTGCAAGCGGTTCGGCATATCCCTATGATGATCCCTTTCAGGCCACCGTTTATGGTACGCCGCCGGAACTGGTCCACACGATAAAAGCCCCTGCCAACACAAAACTTCGGTCCCTGCGCATCAAGAATCGGCAAGTGCCGAGCGTCTTCTCCTACAGCGATGAAATGTACTACACCACAGCTCTACAAGACGACGAGGCACCTCTCATCTTCATCATTGCGGGCACAGGGGCCGAACACAATTCCACCAAAATGAAATTCCTGACTCAGGCTTTCCATCAGGCCGGGTATCATGTCGTGGCCCTTTCTTCGCCAACGCACATGAATTTTATTGTGAGCGTTTCGGAATTCGCTGCACCGGGCTATGTCCCCCACGATGTAGACGACCTCTACAGGGTAATGCTCTGGATCAAGAAAGAGATAGAACAGGAAAGGGAAATAACCGACTACTTCATCACGGGATACAGTCTCGGCGCAATGCACGCTGCTTTTCTCACCCATAAGGACTCAGAACTCGGCGATTTCAATTTTCGTAAAGCACTCATGATCAATCCGCCCGTCAGCCTCTATCACTCCGTGGGCCGACTCGATTCATGGTTGACCCCGAAAAACCTTGGCAACAGGACAGAACACGAAGAAATCGAGCGGCTTGTCAACATTTTCTCCAGCTACTATGAACGCGCAAACGTCACAGACCTGGACGATGACTTCCTGTATGAAATGATCACCCATGTCGACCTGAAAGACGAAGATTTGCGGGCGCTCATTGCTGTGGACTTCCGAGTATCGTCATCATCCATGATCTTTTCTTCCGACGTCTGTTTGCAAGCCGGGTATATAGTCCCTCCCGATGCATACCCCCTCACGGCAGGCACACCGCTCATGCCATATGCCGAAGAAGCTTTTGATATCAGCTTCGAAGAATACATGACAGAATTCCTCCTGCCCTATTTGCAGCATTTGTATCCAGCTATGGATCGCTACGACATGCTCAAAAGCTGCAGTTTGTATCCTATCCGATCATACCTCAAAGAGACGGACAAGATCGTCCTTATCGGTAACCGCGACGACGTCATACTCAACAAACAAGACCTCTCTTTCATCAACAGCGTGTTCGGCACTCGTGCGAAGCTGTTCCCGACGGGTGGGCATTGCGGCAATATAATGTTTGGTCCGTTTGTCGAATCCATGCTCGAGATGGTGAAGCCATAATGCGCAAAACAGCCACAACAGCCCTTCAATGCATTCTCGTATTCTCCCTGCTGTCACTCCTCGGAGCATGTGGTGCAGCCACGACGACCCACGTTGACCCGGCTCTCACTCTTCCCGTTTCGAAATTTCAAACCACCGCCAACCATTGGCCTAAAGCCAGCCAACACGGTCTTAATTTCATGGAAGTGAATGATCCATGGGAACCTCTGAACCGCCACCTCTATGATTTCAACGCCGGATTCGATGAATATTTCATGCTCCCTGTCACCTCGGGGTACGAAGCCGTACTGCCTTCCCCCATACGCTCAGGTATTTCAAATCTCATACAGAATGTGAATGAGCTGCCGACCCTTGTGAACTGCATGCTGCAAGGCAAAATCGAGAAAAGTGCCATCACCTCGTCACGGTTCCTCATCAACTCGACCTTTGGTCTCGCCGGAATCATGGACCTGGCCTCTGACAACCCCAATTTCACACTCCAAAAAGAAGACTTCGGACAAACGCTCGGGGTGTGGGGTTTTGGAAATGGGCCATATTTTGTCATGCCGATATTCGGCCCATCCAACGTGCGTGACACATTCGGTTTCGGCGGAGATTTCATGCTCGTGCTGTTACAGATGAAACACACATACAGATTGCTCGGAGTGAATAACCCCCAGACCGTAGGGTATGCAGAACTCGCGCTTCGTGCTTTGAACAGACGCTCAAACACGGCTTTTCGTTATCATGGAACAGGGTCGCCTTTCGAGTATGAGATGATTCGTTTTATTTACACAAAAAAACGGGAACTGGACATTCGGCACTAAGGATCGAGTTTCTCGGTGGCATAAAACTCAAAGGACACAAAAGAAAAGCCCTTACAACGTAATGTAAGGGCTTTCCTTTCTGGTGGCGAAGCCGACGAGACTCGAACTCGGGCCTCCGGCGTGACTCAATGAATCACTCTCGCCAATGTTCAGGTTTATTCAACGCATCAGCGCATACAACTGTTCCTCGCACAGAACACAATTCTGTATCATTCAAGGCTTGAACCATCCAGGCATCTGCATGTTTTTCAGGAATTGGAAATGGAGCGTTCAAACCATAGGGATGAGCAGGTGTGAACCCAAATTTGGGATAATAGCCTGGATGCCCAAGCACAAAAACCAACTCTATACCCATCTCAGCGAGGAGCTTTAACCCAGCATCAATGAGCTTGCCCCCAACGCCCTTCCCCTGAGAATCGGGAACCACAGAGAGGGGAGCTAGCAATGATATTTTGCGCTCGCTTCCTTCGATCCTACCTGCAGTAAACAGAATATGTCCTACGACCTGATCTTTTTCAAAGGCAAGAAGCGATACACAGGGTTCTGCTGTGGAGTCACCCAAAAGGGAGTCCACCAATTTTGCTTCTTTATCATACCCAAATGCTTGAGACTCTACTCTATACACGCTGTCCCGGTCCGCTTCGGTAGCTGTTCGTATCGTCAAGTTCAATTTTCTACTCCTTTTCATTCTTCTCAATCAACTGAATGCCAAGCTCAATTTAAAATCCGATAGTTTTCAACGCTCACCTATGCAACTAAAGAGAACTGTGAACTATTAACCCATAGACAGGTCAAACAATTTGCACTGAGTAATGAAAAGAAGCTGTGAAACATGGAGCCATGTGCGAAAATCCTACTGAAAAGGCAAAAGAAAAAGCCCTTACAACATAATGTAAGGGGCTTGATCTTTCTAGTGGCGGAGCCGACGAGACTCGAACTCGCGGCCTCCGGCGTGACAGGCCGGCGTTATAACCAGCTTAACTACGGCTCCGCACTATATATAAAGGGCGTTAAGCGATCCCTCTATGTCAAATTGGTGGGCGCTACAGGGCTCGAACCTGTGACCCTCGCCTTGTAAGGGCGATGCTCTCCCAGCTGAGCTAAGCGCCCGCAGGAAGGGAGTTTCTATCTCGGCTTGTTTCGCTTGTCAACCACATTTTTCAAGTTGGTTCACGGCGTTGCCGGGCTCCTCATCCGCGTTCAGCGAAAGGCATACTGCCCATCCGCCGCCTGTTTGTCAACGGGTTTTTTAAAAAAAATCCACCATTGTAACCAACTGAAATAAAAGATTTATTTTATAGACCACAAAAGTCTACTCCCCTTGCGGGACAACCATCCTAGCGGAAGACCGCGATAATACAACCCGACAGGCCCTTTGCCGCTGGCAAAACGAACGCTTTGACCAGTGAACAACTGTTCCAAGATATCAATATCATCGACATCCAAAACATCACCTTGCGCCTGATCCGGGTTTGGCGGCAATAGAATCCTGGCAAGTCCACCAGGCAGGAACTTCAACTTTTCTCCTTTACCGGCGACCTTGCCCAAAGGAAAGCCCTGCCAACGAATGGAGCCGGGGATCGTCTTCAGCGCCTGCTCCGGCAGGAAGAAGGCTTTGCCGCCGAAGTCAAAAACCGCACCAGCGGGAAGGTTTTCCAAATGAAGAAACTCTCCGCCTATCATTCGGGAAACAGTCAATTTATTTCCGGGCAACTCTCTTTTTTGCACACGAGGGCCGTCTGTTGCACTCACCGACCTCTTTTTTCTAAAGCGTGCCAAGAAAAAACCCTGTCCAGCCGAATCTTCGGACACGCGCAACACGCCATCCATGCCTTCCATGAGAGGTGCGCCAAAAATAAACCCCTTCGGCTCGGCAAGCATTTCCAGCTCTAAGTCAAGCGTCTCCAACGCCCAGGCCACCTGTTCCTCGTTTTCTTCTATATTAGTAGTACAAGTCGAATACAGGACCACGCCGCCGGGCTTCAACAGGCCAGCGGCCTTCTCAAGGAGCGTCTTTTGCAATGCAATCAAAGGAGCCGTCTTGGAACCGGACCATACGTCCATGACTTTGGGATTCTTTTCCGCAGTGCCCCACCCGCTGCATGGGGGATCAAGCTGGATATAATCCCAGGACTGCTCCGGGAACGGCAAATCCTGAGCCATCGCTTTGGCCGTGACCGCGTTGATAGAACCCGTTCGACGAAGATTGGCTCGGAGCGTCCCGAGCCTGTCCGCCGAAGGTTCAGACGCAAAGACGAATCCATGCGGCCCAACCAGACGAGACAACAAGCTGGTCTTGCTGCCCGGGGCGGAACACATGTCCAAAACACTGGCACCAACAGGCGGATCAAGCGTCAAAGGCGGTAGCATGGACGACCGATCCTGAATGTATATAAGCCCAAAACGAGACGCCAGACTTTCACCAAGGGGAAAAGGTTCATGTATCAGTTTCCGGGCACCAGAAAAAAAGGGTTCGGGTTCAAAGGAAAAGCCTTGAGCGACGAGAAGGCTTTCCACGAGCGGAACAGCTTTATCGTCACACACGAGGCGGAATGTTCGTCCAAATTGCGTCATACAGACTCCCAAGTCGGTTATGCAGGTCATCGACCCGCTGTCACATGAAGCAATACCGGCTTCCTTTCGACCTATCAAGCACCTTGAGCTTTGCATACCGTGGCGGAAACTGGTACAAGGGCCTGCCGTACAAAATAGTACGGCATTCAAAAAGACAATACTCATATCGAATAATACCCATCTCCCGGAGGAATATATGACTCATCGACGTTTTATTACCGCTTGTATCGCTCTTATGGCGACCCTGCTCATGGCTGCCCCGGCACTGGCCGCTGGAGCCAAGAGCTTCGCAGTCGTCCCATTCACATACAACGGTCCCCAAAAATACGCATATTTCCCCAAGGCACTCCAGGCGAGCCTGGAAAGTGATCTGGAGTGGCTGGGCCAAGTTGAACCGACCACCAAGGACACTTCCTCCCTGACCACACCTTCCAATAAGGCCGACGCCCTCAACTCACTTCGTGGGCTTGGCATCAATCATCTTGTCTTCGGTGACATCGCTATCCTCGGTAAAAAGGCACATATCAAGATGGAAGTGGTGAGTGAGGACGGCAAATCCTGGATACAGAAAGGAGAGATGGGACTGGATGAAATCACCTCCTGGCTGGATAAGCAAAGCAAAGTTATTCAGGGCGACGTGTTCAACCGCCCCGGCTATGGGACTGCAGAAGTGGAAGCAAAGAAGGAGGTCGACACCGACCGGCCTGCTTCCCCGATGTCATCCGCATTCATCCCCGCAGACGGTGGCGGGTATCAACAGGACAATCTGAATCCCCAGTTCCGCTATGAAGGAGGCACTGAGACAGCCGGACGCTGGAAAAGCCAGACCATGCGATTCTCCTCCTATGGACTGTACGTGACCGATGGCGATGCTGACGGACAAAATGAAGTATTCATTCTCCAAGAATCTGCAATTTCAGCGTACCGATTCAAGGAAGGGAAACTGCAGCATCTGTCCACGTTTGAACTGCCGTCCAATGTCACCTGTGTCCGCTTGGAAGTCGCTGATCTCAATAAAGACGGCATGCCTGAATTCATCGTTGGCGGATATCAGTTCGAATCTAAGTACGGCATAAAGGCTCCGAACGGACAGCCCCGCTCAAGTATTCTTTCTTTCGAGGGCGGAAAATTCAAATATATTGTCAAAAAATACAGCAAATTCCTCGGAATTCTGCGCATTCCCCCAACCTACATGCCCATTCTCGTTGCTCAGAAGAAAGGCCAGCGTTACCTGTTTGACAAGGACATCTATGAAGCCTTCATCAAGGGAGATTCCATTTCCATCGGTCAGCGGATTCAGGCTCCCCCCTTTGGCACCGTATATAATATGACATATCTGCCTCAGGAGCTTGGCTACAACTACGTCATCCTCAGCAACAAAAACAAACTCGTCACTTACAGCCAGACCATGGAACGACTCAACGAGTCTGACGCGACATTCAACAGTTCCGGCGTGGTTATTCCAACGGCAGACAAGATGCTCGGCATGGGACCCGGCATAACTGAAGAACGGCAGACGTATTACAACATCCCCTTCAGGATGGTCACGGCTCCACTCACTTCCAAGAAATACGAACTGCTGGTCAACAAGGATTTGTCCGCATCGGCTCAAGTCTTTTCCAGCTACCATTACTATACTCAGGGCGAAATACATTCGCTGTCCTGGGATGGCGTGGGCATGAACCTCGCGTGGAAAACCCGCCGCATCAAGGGCCAGGTTTCCGACATTGCTCTAGCCGACCTGAACAACGACGGCCACAAACAGCTGTGCGTTCTCATCAACACCTTTGCGGGTATCGGTTACGGTAACCGCAAGACTGTGGTCGTGACCTACGACCTCAACCTCCAGTAGGCAACGGCTTTGAGAGGGCCGTTTGAACCATAAGCATTTTCAGAGGAGAGAGAGATGCGAAAAATCATGAGCCTGATGGCGGCCAGTATTGCGCTGGCCTGTCTGATGGGTGCCTCGGCCATGGCCGGGACCACCCTGACCTACGCAAACTTCCCACCGGCACCGACCTTCCCATGCATCCAGATGGAACATTGGAAAGCCGAAGTCGAAAAGCGGACGAATGGCGATGTTACAGTGCAGACCTTCCCAGGTTCCACGTTGTTGGGCGCTAAGAACATGCTCAGGGGCGTGCAAACCGGGCAGGCCGACATCGGATGTATCTCGACCGCCTATTATCCCGGCGTGTTCCCGCTTATTTCCGTGGTCAACCTGCCCGTGGCCTTCACTTCTACCGAAGTGGCCAGCATGGTCATGTGGGACATGTTCCAAAAATATCAGCCTGAGGAATTCAAGGACGTAAAAGTTCTCACCATGTTCACCTCGGCTCCGTCCCACATCATGAGCAAGGTGGCCGTCAAGCAGTTGTCCGATCTCAATGGACTTGAACTGCGAGCCTCAGGTTCCATCCTGAAAATACTGAGCGGCCTTGGCGCACAGGGAGTGGGAATGCCCATGTCCCAGACGCCGGAAGCCCTCCAAAAAGGCGTGGTAAAAGGACTCGTGTCCTCCTACGACGTCTTGAAGGACATGAACTTCGCCGAGCTGTGCCGTTATGAGACCGTCACCAACCTGCCGGTTTATCCGTTCGCCATCATCATGAACAAGGATCGCTGGGAATCCCTGTCTGCCGAAACCAAAAAGATCCTTGACGATCTTGGCCGTGAACAGGCTCAATGGACCGGCAAGTACCTGGACGACTACACCAGCAAGGCGCTTGCATGGTCCAAAGAAAAATATCAGGTGGAAGTCTTTGAACTGACCGATACCGATTACGCCGAGATCAAGAAACAGGGTGAACCTCTCATCACAGCTTGGAAGGCTGACGCAGCCAAGGCCGGACTCGATGCGGAAGCCATCCTGGCAGAGATGCTCGCCCTCAAGGCGAAATACGAAGCACAATAAAACGGTTACAAAGCGCCTCCGTAATCATTGCGGAGGCGCTTTTTTTGAGAAAAATATGATCGATACTCTGGACTTCATCAGCGGCGTCATCGCCAAAACACTCACTGCACTGGCCGGAATTTTCCTCGTAGCCATGATGCTTCTGGCATGCGCCAACATGGTACTGCGTGCCGTATGGGCACCGTTGCAGGGCACTTTCGAGCTCATGGGTTTCATGGGCGCGGTTGTAGCCACCTTTTCATTGGCCTTTGCGCAGCGCAAAAAAGCCCACATCGCCGTGGGCATCCTGCTTGCCCGATTTCCGGCAACCGTCCGACGATTGGCTGACGCAGCCACCAGCGCTTGCTCCTGCGCATTCTTTACGCTGGCCGGTATCGAAACATGGAAATGGGCAGCGTTTCTCGTACAGACAAACGAGGTCTCGGAAACTCTCCAGATCATCTACCATCCGTTTGTTTTTGCCGCATCAGCAGGCTGCCTCGCATTGGCATTCGTTCTGGCTGTCGACACCCTCAAAACCCTGACCGCAGAAAAGGTGGCGTAATGGACCCGATTACCGCCGGAATCGTCGGCACATTCATACTGCTCGCCTCCATATTTCTACTCCGTATCCCTGTAGGTTTTGCCATGGGCATCATCGGGTTCGGTGGGTTTGCATACGTCCTCAACTGGAATGCGGCCACCGGCATGCTCGGCACCGAACTGTGGAACGTCTTTTCAAAATACGGCTTGACCGTCATCCCGCTATTCATCCTCATGGGACAAATCTGTTTCTACTCCGGGGTTAACGAACGGCTGTATAAATCAGCCTACGCCTGGATGGGAGAAATACGCGGCGGTATCGCCATGACCACAGTTCTAGCCTGTGCCGGATTCGCAGCAATCTGCGGATCCAATTCAGCCACGGCAGCCACCATGTCCACTGTGGCCCTGCCTGAAATGAAAAAATTCAAATACAACCCGATCCTGTCCACCGGAGCAGTTGCCGCTGGCGCAACACTCGGCGTTGTCATCCCGCCATCCGTGGTCCTCATCATCATAGGATTGCAGACCAGCCAGTCCATTGCCCAGCTTTTTGTCGGCGGCATGGTCCCCGGCGTACTGCTGACCGTACTCTTTCTCGCCACCATCTGGTATCTCTGCAAAAAAAATCCGGACTGGGGTCCGGCCGGACCAAAGACCACCTTTGCTGAAAAACTCCGATCCCTGCCCGGCTCCATAGAGATGGTCATTCTCTTCCTTCTGGTTATGGGCGGACTCTTTCTCGGGTTCTTCACCCCTACAGAAGCCGGTGCGGCCGGTGCAGGCCTGGCCCTGCTCGTTGCCATGCTTACCGGCAAAATGAGTTGGAAGAAATTTCACCTGGCCGTGAACGACTCACTCAAGATTTCCTGCATGATCATGGTCATCATGCTCGGCGCAGTCATCTTCGGACGATTCCTGGCTGTCACGCGACTGCCCTTTGAGGCCGCAGGCTGGGTAGCCGGATTACCTATTCCGCCCATGGTCATCATCGGGGTCATCTGTCTGATTTACATCATCGGCGGGATGGTCATGGATGCACTTGCCCTGCTCCTGGTAACCATCCCGATATTCTTCCCTGTGGTCACGGCCATGGGCTACGACCCGCTCTGGTTCGGTGTACTCATCACCGTTGTCACCACCCTTGGAGCCATCACTCCGCCCGTGGGCGTCAACACATTTATCGTGGCTTCCATGGCAAAAAACGTCCCCATGACAGATGTGTTCAAGGGTGTGTCATATTTCGTTGCCGCCTATGTTCTCTGCGTGGCCATATTAATGCTTTTCCCGGGTGTCGTCACATTTCTGCCGAGGCTGATGCAATAGGATGGTCCCGGCGGCTGAAGCTAAGGATTATTGACACTATTCTTTGATTGCCACTATTCCGTGAACCATCGGCGCTTGTCATACGCTCCATACTTGCCAATGAGGTTGGTCAACAGGTACGGTGTATAGATGGCTGCATCCCTTTGGAAAAAAATGGCGAAAAGGTCGCTTCTCCTCGTCCCCTGGCTGCTTGCGCTCGTCTTGGCCGTGGGGTGGATGTTGACTGTATGGACACCGAAGTATCTGGAAGAGCTCATCCCTCGGCTGGCAGCCGACATGGGAGTGGAGCTGACCGAATTCAGGATCAATCATGCCGGACTTTTCTCGGCAGACATCGGGCCGGTACACATTGGGAACGGCGTCAGGACACTCAAACTCTCCAATGTCCATGTGACCTACACGCCGGCCTCTCTCAAACGCAAACGCATTGACACCGTCCTTCTTGACGGCCTGAGTCTGACTTGTTCATTTGAGAATGGGAAATTCACCCTGCCTCTACTTGATCTTCTGCCGAAATCCCAAGACAACTCAACGTCGGACAGTGCCATTCCCGATATACCTTTTGACGAACTTCTCATTCAGAACTCCATTCTTTGTTGCACCATTGACGGCAAGCCACTCTCCATCCCCTTTGAAGCGACCATTACACCGGGCGAAACAGTACAATTTGACCTTCGACTCCGCCCCCGCGACCAGACAATATCTATCAGCGGCAAACTCGGCCCGACGTTAAATGATCTTTTATTCACCGCAAATACCGATACGTTCAGACTCGGACCATTCAACGACTTCCTGCCTGTTCCCATCACCGGACGCATGGACCTCGGCCTGACAGGCGTCATGAACCTATCGCAACCCGATGCGATGACCGCCGATTTCACGCTATCCATGCAGAAAGCCGATTTTTCCTCTCTTGGTGTCCAACTGGCTGATGGCGCTGTCATCTCAATGAAGGGGGGCCTGGAAAACAAGGAGATTTCTTTTTCCATGCTCCCGGTGTCCGTTGTTGAACCCTTCCCTGTCACAGGAGATATTCGATCCGGTAGGATCAGCACAGACTCCTTGTTCGCGCAATTCACGCTGGTCGGGGCCGGGGTGGAAATGGGCGGACGCCTTGAAGCCGACAAGATACCTGACAGAACGGACAGCATGTGGAATGTCGCTTTCACTGCGGCCAATCCAGATAATCTGGTTGTCGACACAAATGGACGAGTCATCCATTTGGCTGGATTCATTTTTTCATTGCAGGGAACTGCGGGACCAGACTCGGCGGACATGATTCTCAACTGTGCGACAAACAGTGCTGGTCTAGGGAACACGACAGTCCGCTCCGGCAAAATGAGATTGACGCTGCCCCTTGCATGGCCCGCACCTGACCACCACACACAGGGCAAGATGAGCCTCTCCAATGTGCGTATGGATGAGCATACTCTGGGAAATGTTTCTGCGCGTGTTAGACAACAGGGAACCGATGTAGCTTACAACGGAACACTCTTTACAAAGCTACTTCCTGACCTGCGTATTCCTTTTTCCGGGGCGTCGTCGATGATCAGCAATCGTACCTCGCTTAACTTCGGCATCAAGAAATACACTTTGCCAAACAACTTTTCCCCGGCAAAACTGGTACCAGCACTCAAAGACATTACCATATCCGGTGCGCTGGACATGGATGGCGCTATCACAATGGACAAAGAAGGCATACGCAGTCGACTGGGTGCCTTTTTCACCAACGGACATATGGCTGTATCTGGTGGCACGACCTCGATTTCCGGTATTCGGCTTTCCTTTGAGACACCGGACCTTCTTTCGATGCGCAGTTCGCCTGCGCAAACGCTTTTCTTTGACGCTATTCAGGCCGGTGGTATCGCTATACGTAACGGCAAGATCATGTACCAACTTGAACCCGAAGGAGTGGTTCTTGTAGAACAGGCAGGTTTTGACTGGGCAGGTGGTCATGTCTCCAGTCGAGCATTCCGAATTGTTCCGGGATCCAAAGAATACGAAGTGACCATGTTCTGTTCCGAACTCAAGCTATCAGAGATTCTTTCTCAGCTCGGACTGGCCGAAGCACAAGGCGAAGCAGCTATGTCCGGCGAACTACCCGTGACGTTGAAGAATGGGAAAATTTCGTTCAACAGCGGATTTTTGCACTCTACGCCGGGGCAGGGTGGAACTATTCGGGTCCAGGCCATGGAAGATTTGGTGGCATCCATACCTGAAGGAACGCCCCAGCGCGGACAGATAGAACTGGCCCAGGCTGCCGTGCGCGACTTTGAGTACAAATGGGTGCGCATAAAGGCTGACACCGTAGGCGAAGACCTTTTGGTACGCCTGTCAGTAGACGGCAAACCCGCCGGGACACTTCCCTTTATCTACAAACGGGAATTCGGTGGATTCATGCGCGTTACAGGTGATGTCAAAGGATCGAATTTTCAAGGACTTCGACTCGACGTGAATTTCAGTGTACCCTTGGACCGAATTTTGCTTTATAAAGACATAGTGAACATGATTGAATAGGGAGATACAGTAATGAAACCGACATTAATGACACTGGCGGCATGTGGATTGCTCTTGACCGTGTGGAGTTGCTCTACAAGTCACCGGGTTGAAGTGGCCCCTGTGGAAGTCAAACCCATCCACATCACCATTGACGTCAACGTCAAGGTGGATAAGGAACTGGATAATTTCTTCTCTGACATCGACGAAGCACCAGCAGTACCGGAGGCAACCAATGCGCAATAAGACCACACTCATCATCGTCATGGCCCTTATCGTCTGCCTTGCAGGTAGCTCGGCTTTTGCCGGTGCCCTCAAGGACCGTATTCTGGCCCGCAAACCAGCTGTTGCGGCCATGCTGGCTGACGGTACCGTAGGTGAGAACAACCAGGGATTTCTCGAATTCAAGGGCGCACAGAAACAGGCTGACGTCGTGGCTGCAGAGAACCAGGACCGTGCCACTGTCTATCAGGCCATAGCCAAAAAGACAGGAACAACTTCTGAGCTGGTGGGCCAGCGCCGTGCCGCCAAGATCGCCCAGTCCGCCCCCTCTGGCACATGGCTTCAAGACTCAAACGGCAATTGGTATAAAAAATAACTCTTCAATAATTTCAATTCGGCGGCGTTATGACATCTCGACATAACGCCGCCTTCTCTTTACTCTCGGCTCATGCCAGAAGCACAATTCATCACCGTTTCCGAAGCCGAATCAGGACAGAAGCTGCTCCAACTGCTGGAGCGAAGGCTGACCGGCGACGTTCCACGATCTGCCATCCAGAAATGGATTCGCAAAGGACAGGTGCGCGTGGATAAAGGCCGAAAAAAGCCCTTCGACCGCATCACAGCAGGACAAATTGTCCGCATCCCGCCCTATGCGCCGGGAGAAATCAATGCCACCGTCTCAACCGGCACTCTTGTTGTCACGTATGAAGATGTTGACTTCATGGCTATTTCCAAACCGGCCGGACTGGCGGCTCACGGCGGTGACAAAATCACAGATTCGGTGACCGCCCGACTACGCTCCATCCATGCAAACGCGGAATTCATGCCGACACTGGCGCACCGGCTTGACCGGGACACCTCTGGCCTGCTGCTCGCAGCCAAAAGTTATGAAGCATTGCGTACACTCAACGATCAGTTTGCAGCAGGGAGTATAGGCAAACTCTACATCGCATGGGTAAACGGAAAATGGCAGGAACAGGAAACCGTATTATTGGAAGACCGCATGGAAAAAGACGGCGCACCAGGAAATGAAAAAGTTCGCACGGGCACTGGCAAAACAGCACTGGCCAAAGTAACTGGACTCATTTCAGGAAACCGGCAAAGCCTTGTCGCCGTGCGGCTGCTCACGGGACGTACCCATCAGATTCGCGTACAGCTGGCATCTCGAGACCACCCTGTCTGCGGAGACCATAAATACGGCAGATCCAGAGATCGCACAGCCATGCGCCTTCATTGCTACGCCATGCAGATCATGGGAAAGACCATCACAGTTGACCCACCGTGGAGCGGAAAGTGGGAAGTACCATCAGACGCACTTCGAAACGCACTGCCTTTATTGTACGACGACTAGCCCTCGGGTTTACTTGATAATCATATGGATATTATCATCCGCGCTCTTGTCAAAATCAGCCAGCATGTCAAACCGTTCGACCATGACTTCATCCAGGGTGGTCCAATCGGAACACAGGGTTTCATCTGTGGTGGGAGTCTGTAGCTTGACCGCCGATATCACATCCATGTCAAGCGTTGTGACATATGTCCGAACCAGTTTGCAGTTGTGACTCTGGAAGATCGTCTTGGGAGGGTAGCTCTTGATACTCTTTGCAGGGGCGTCAAGCCGGAAACCGATCAGGTCCTCAAACTCTGCACGGGACATCATTGAAACCAGAATCACCGACGCATCTTTTGCCCGAAACAGATACCCACGAAACTCCGTCCCCATAAAGGATCGTTCCACATAGGAGTCATAGGCATAGTCACTCCCCAGTTCCACGATCACAGACTGCCCGGTCTCGGCAGCAGTATAAGTAATCCGGTTACCATTTCGAGCTTCACCCACCGGCCCTCTAACCGCACATCCGGCAGCCAAAAACAGAAGAAGCAGGGAGAGGGATATATTAATAAATCTCATGGTCATCTCCTATTTCCAGCCGATCACTTCGTACCCTTTTCCGCGGAGGCACTTGTCGACAAATTTTTTGTGAATGGAAGCCGGGTCACCTGACTTTGCAACCTCATAGACCGTGGAACCTGCGGCAGCAGCTCCGGCTGATGCACCTGCAGTGCGCAACACATCATTTCCCATAATCGCACCAAAAACGGCACCGGCGGCTGCGGCCACACCCGCTGACGTTGCCACGTTCTTTGCGGTCTCCCCGGAGTCTCGGGCTGTCGCACCGGCGGCTTCGGCCTTCATGATGCAGTCGTCAATATCAGCCTGGGCTACTTGCATCCCCACGGAGTCTAGGTGGTCGTTAGGGTACAAGATTGGCCGTTTGGGGCCACAGCCTACAACAAAAAGTAAAAGTCCGGTCATGCCCAGAAGCATGAAAACCCGCGCGAATCTCATTTCAAGCCCTCCAAAATAATCAACGAGATAATACCGTAAATGTCATTCGGGTCAATGGCTAAGGTACCCTGACATTCCACAGGGTTGCACATCCTTGCCGATGCAAGGGAAAATAGGTATATAGACATAGTCTAGAAACCGATAAACACAATTGCAAGGAGCTTTCCATGCACCGTTTACTTCCCATATTCATGATGCTCGCAGCCCTGACCTTTTCAGCAATGACTACAGGCTGTGCCGTATACGACGTGGCCGTTGAAGAGCGAAATGCCGGAGATTGGGCCGACGATAAGACCATCTCTTTTGTCATTGAAAAGGATTTTCTCGCCGACGATCAGGTCAAATACCTCGACTTTGACGCGTACAGCTACGAAGGACACGTCTACATCATCGGTGAATACGAGAGCCGCGCTCAGGTCGATCAGGCCGTGAAGATCGCCAAGGCCGTCAAGGGCGTCCGTTCTGTGACAACCTATGTCCTGCCAAAACGGGCCCATGATTATTGCGGCACCACGGACAGCCTGGATATCTATGCCAAGCTCAAGGAAAAGCTCATCAGAGACAAGAACATATGGTCCACCAACATCGAATTCGAAGTGCTACAATGTAATGTCGTTCTGGTTGGACTTCTCGGCAGCAGCGGAGAAATTTCACGGGCCATCGGACATGCCAAAAGCGTTCCCGGAGTTCGCAATGTCAAATCCTTCCTCAAGGTCAAGAGGTAGCCACCCATGGGCGGCGCGATGAAGTATCACTCCATGGTACGCCCTCTTATTCTGCTCCTTACAGCGGCTCTGCTCTCCGCAACCGCTCTCTCGGGCTGCGGGACCAAATCGACTGCACCCATATCGCCCGATTCGGTCGTGCACAGCCAACCGGCCTCGCCCAAAGCCGCTTCTGTCATCCGCACAGCGCGGGTATTGGTGGGATACCCATACAAATGGGGTGGCCACATACCGGAGACCGGGTTCGACTGTTCCGGGTTGACATGGTTCGTCTATCGACAAAACGGCATCAACCTGCCCCGCGTATCCTGGCAACAGTTCAGCGCCGGAATATCCGTTGACCGAAAAGACATCCGCCCCGGGGACCTTGTCTTCTATGAAGTGAATAAGCTCGGAAAATCACTGCATGTCGGCATCGTCACCGACCGCGCCACCTTTGTGCACGCCCCCAGCTCCGGCAAACAGGTTATAGAATCGAGTCTGAACTCCCAGTATTGGGCAGGCCACTACCTGGGCGCACGCCGAGTCCTTTAACTTTCGTCGGACTTCCCTTTCGACTTCCGCCCCTTGCCAGGGATTATATCGCGAAGAGTACGGGCTTTTTTCCCCACAGACTGAGCGGTCGAGCGCAAGAACCCTTTGGCCTTGCCCGCCGCAGCATCGACCTTTTCCACGGCAGGTCCGAATTCACGGGTCACTCTCTGGGCAGACTGCTCTACTCTTTGGATAGATCGCTTCACTCCGTCGGCGGCCTTGTCCACTATCTGCTCAGCGCTTTTGGTAATAGATTTTGCTCCGTCACCGACAGACTTGGCAGAGCCTTTGACCCCCTCACCCACAGCCTTTGCCGAGCCCTTAACACCCTGCTTCACGGCTTTGGTCGAGTTGCTCATGCGCTGCTTCACGGCTTCAGCCGAACCTTTCACGCCACGCCCGACATATTTCGCAGAGTTTGTCACACCGCGCCCCACAGACTTGGCTCCGGCTCCCACGACTCCGGCGGTGCCCGTCACGGACGCCCCCATGGTCTTAACCGCCTTTTTCGCGCCCTTCATCACGGCACCGGACGATCCCTTGACCAAAAGTCTGGTCACCTGCGTCACGGTCTCGCCACTGATGGACATAAACATTTTAGCGGCCTCCAAAGTTGCCGACCGACGCATCAGTCCTTTGGCGTCCAGTTCCAGGCTCATATAATTGCGGGCCACAATACCACATCGCATGGTTAGCAGCGCATTGGTGGAGCCGCTCAGAATCGATGTAGTCACAGTTCCGGCAATAGCCTCGGCACCGGGCATGGCACCCATCGCGGAACTGGCGATCATCGGGCCCATCAGTTCGTGGACATATTCCTCGATGCCGAATTCTTCAATACTCCCGGCAAGAAAGGATGTGGCCGCAATATTTGCATACAGATTGACAAGTTCCCGATAGTGCGGACGCTGGTTGTATAACTTGGATATCCGCCAGGCCAGACGCGAAATGAGAAACAACACCACCAGTGAATCAAGCCGTCCGTTCTGGGAAACAGCAGTCCCGATAAACACACGTTTTGCCGTGCTTCGAATCTCCTGATCGGCCCGGTCACGCAGAACGGCAAGTCCGGCCTCCAGGTCGGCCTCACCAGACACACGGATATCAGCTTCTTTCAGGATACGGTTCTTTCCGAGTCTTTTAACGAGAGCCTGACGAAATCGCACCAAATCCTCTGGCGAAGGATCAGCGTACACCATCATGGGCTTCGGACGCAGCAAAGCCGTCGCCGCAAGCCAGCCGAACGAAACAACCACGGTCAACAGCAGCCCCCAGAAGACCCACGGGGCCGCTTCCATGTTAATACGCCCAGCAAAATCTGACAGCCCGACAATACAATCATATATGAAGGCAAAAAACGCCCCTATGACAATGACACCGACAAGCGTCAGAAAATTTTTCATTTGTTTGGACATGAGCTCCTCCACGAACAAGATAAGGCCTAAATGATAAATGGCAAAACACCCGTTTTCCCATGAAGGCCTTGAATTGCCCGTACGCTCAAACACACGGTTTTTTCAAGAATGTGCAAGGCATGAAAAAAAGATCAAGCCCACGACACGCACTGCGCATACCAGAACTTGATCTTTGAAAACAAACGGTTAGACAGTCGTCTATTCTTTGGGGGCCAACGGTTTGTAATACATGCCGATCTTGATGCGGTCTGAAGAATACTGGCTCTTGAGTTTGATCTTGAGATCGTCGGTTTCCCAGCGGTAGACATCCCAGTTGTCGACCTTCTTGTGATCCGGTACGCCATAGGAATCCATCAAGGTGGTGACAACTTTCTTGACATCCTTGGCCTTGTCTATCTCAATCAGCGTCGTATAGAGCTTACCGTCCAAAAAACCATACGTAACTTTCCCCTGTTCCACTTCAAATATCCCGCAAGGGTCAACCTTGGTGACAGTATAATATTTCACACCATCCAGGGTGTGGGAGAACGTGATCTGCTCCAGAGTGGAAATGGGTTTTCCCCAGGGGATGGCATTGCATCCATCCGCAGCATATGCAGACGACATGAATGTAAGGGTCAGCAGGGCGGTAAAGATAAGTGCGCGTATTTTCAAACCAGTCTCCTTGGTGTTGGGTTCATTCCATGACTGGTCCATATTCACGGACAGCCACATCAGTGTCAACTATTGCTTTTAGTTCCCTTGTAGGTAAACGCCTTCTTATCCATGGCAAAATATGATCCACGATCAATACCAACGGCCTTGCCGCAAGGACAAAACACCTTGCCGTCCCGCTCCTCCATATTCCACACTTTCTTAATACGATCCTTGTGACAGCGATGTACTTCCCCCTGCCCGAGCTTATAATACTTCCAAAGCTTGCGGCGACAGGCAGAACATTTCAGTATGAGCATGGGTAAATGATAGCGCACTGGACGAGACGCGTAAATCCCTAGCGCCGTGGTGGCAAAAAAAGGCCGTGCAGTCTGTCCACACGGTCTCATCAGCTATGTTTTTCTCCAGGAGAACCTTCCTTAATCCGACTCCGCCACAAAGCGGTGGTCTGAGCGCAGGGTCTCGGCCTTGTCCGCATTCTGATCCAGCCAGCCGAAACGGTCTGCCGGAGCAGCATCGAATTTTGCAACATAAGGCTTGATATCAAGCAACGGCGTCCCGTCCAGAACATCAATCCCCCGAACGCGCAAGATATTGCCTTCTACGGATTCCAACCGGACAACGGACATGCCGATCATGTTTGGTCGTCGTGGAGCACGCGTGGAGAACAAACCGCGTTGCACGGTATCCATAAACGGTGTGACCTTGAGTTGAAACTCGCTGTTTTTATGAAAATGGTACAAAAGATGGATATGTGAGAACCCGTTCAGATCTTCCAGTCCTTCCGCCAACTCCTCGTTCACCCGGATTTCACCAAGCACATCCTTTGCCCCGGTGGGTTGAATCGGCATGTCGTCTAGAGACGTAAATGGCGTGTGTATTATGCCGATGGGGCTGTAAGTGATGGTCTTCATATATGGATCTCCGCATGTTTCAGGCTAAGAATACGTTCGCCGCACTGCACCCGCACGACTCTGGAAAGGGTCTTTTGTAAAGGCCAAATCTCTCTATCTCACAATTGTTCAAAATGCACTGTCTCCACTTCCGGAAAGTCGACCAAGGTTTTGGATATACCAGCCTGGAGGAATGAATCCACCCACCAGAAGATGTTGTTTTTACGAACCTGTTCACGCAGTTTAGACATGTGAAGAGAACGTTCTTCCTTACTCCAGTGGAATGCGCGGTGTAGCCCTTTGGCAATACCGTCCATGTCATAAGGATTGACCAGATAGGCGTGTTTCTGAAGCTGGGCCGCAGCCCCGGCAAATTCGCTGAGGACGAGGACACCGTTCTCTGAGTTGTTGCAGGCGCAATATTCCTTGGCAACGAGGTTCATGCCGTCGCGCAAGGGCGTGACAAGGCCGATATCGGCGGCGGCGTAATAGGCCACCAGTTCGTCATGAGGCAGATTGCGATAATGATAGTGTACCGGAACCCAACCGGGGAAAGAGAATTCGCCATTGACCCGACCGACCAATTGTTCAATCTCGGTGCGCAAATCCTTGTATTCGTCCACCTCTTCACGACTCGGCACAGCAATCTGCACGAAATTCATCTGCCCTTTCAGATCAGGGTAACGTCTTAACAAGGTCTGTATGGAGCGGATTCGTTCAGGTATACCCTTGGTATAATCCAGTCGGTCCACTCCGAGAATGATCTTGCGATGACGCAACGCTTCTTTCAACTCAAACGACTTTCTGGCAACATCTGGTCGGTTGGCCAAGTCTGAAAACTGATTGTAATCGATGGAAATGGGAAAGGCACCGAGCCGGAACTGCCGATTGCCAGCATGGACCGTAACCACTGCACCACGTCCTTCGACTCGTGTCTCGGGCATGAGCCGATGCAGACAGCCGACAAAATTCCTCCGATCCTGAATCGTCTGGAATCCCACAAGGTCATATTCTATGAGAGCCTGTATCAGTTTCCACCGCCACGGCAGCTTCATAAATATATCCGGCGTAGGAAACGGGATATGCAGGAAAAATCCAATATTTCGTTTCACCCCCATGCTCTTCAGAAAAAAAGCCTGATGCATGAGGTGATAGTCCTGAATCCAGATGTAGTCATCCTGATCGGTCTTGCGTGCCACGACTTCGGCAAATTTGAAATTCACATCCAGATATGATCGCCAATACCGTGGATAGAACCGACAACGAGTTTGCAAATCATGAAACAACGGCCAGATAATCTCGTTGGAAAAGCCGAAATAATACCCGTCCACCTCGTCTTTGGTCAGGGGAACCGTGCAGAGTTCATACCCTGCCTCAGTAGAAAAATCGGCAAGCAGACCATCCACATCAACATCAGGATCGGACGTGCCCGACCACCCTATCCACGTACCGCCCCGATTCTTGAGAACCGGCGCCATGGCCGTAACCAGCCCCCCGGAACCGGGTTTGACCGTCCACTGTCCTTTTTCCTTTTTAAGTGCCGCAGGGAGGCGGTTTGAGACCACCACCAGTTTCTGCATTCCGAACTCCATTGATCATCTCCCACTTCAAGCATAAAGAAAGGATTTTCTTCATTAATAGAGTTTTACCGTTCTTTGATGGGGATTTCAACCATACAAGTAAAACAGACCGGCAAAATTTATGGCCGCAGACTGTTGACAAGAACGCCCACGTACTTATCTCTTGCGGCAGTCGACATCACACGCCGCGCAGAGTTGCGGCGAATATACCATAAGGAGATAATTTCATGGGTTTGAAACCATTGCACGACCGCGTCATCGTCAAGAGAAAGGAAGAAGAGGAAAAAACCGCCGGGGGCATCTATATCCCTGATTCTGCCAAGGAAAAGCCGCAGAACGGCGTTGTCATGGCAGCCGGTCCCGAATGCAAGACCGTTCAGGACGGCGACATTATCCTGTTCGCCAAATACGCTGGAAGCGAATTTTCCATGGACGGCGAAGAGCTTATCATCATGCGTGAAGACGACATCCTCGGCGTATTCGCATAAGCTGCCCATAAGGGTCCGATTGCCTCGTCGCTTAGACAGACTCAAAACTTGCGTGGGAAACCGACCCTTCGGTCTTGATTCTTTTTCGCAACGGGCACGCACACCTTACCGAGCAGTTTCACGATGTTTTATTTGAAGATAACAAACAAATTTCACAGGGAATAAACAATGGCGAAAGCAATTGATTACAAAGCGGTTGCCCGTGAGGGCATGCAGAACGGCGTGAACATTCTGGCCAACGCCGTCAAGGTGACTCTCGGCCCCAAAGGCCGCAACGTCATGTTGGAAAAGACCTGGGGTGCTCCTCAGGTAACCAAGGACGGCGTGACTGTAGCCGAGAAAATCGATCTGGAAGACAAGCTCGAAAACATGGGCGCACAGATGGTCAAGGAAGTCGCTTCCAAGACTAATGAAATCGCCGGAGACGGAACCACCACAGCTACAGTGCTGGCCCAGTCCATCTTCAACGAAGGCGTGAAACTGCTGGCCGCCGGTCAAAACCCCATGTCCATCAAGCGCGGCATTGACATGGCTGTCGAAGCCCTGGTCGACGAGCTGGACGCAATGGCCAAGCCGGTCAAGAAAAGCTCCGAGATAGCCCAGATCGGCTCCATTTCCGCCAACAATGACATGACCATCGGTGAGATTCTTGCCGAGGCCGTGGAAAGAGTCGGCGACAACGGCGTCATCACCGTTGAAGAATCTCAGGGACTGACCACCGAGCTGAATGTCGTCGAGGGCATGCAGTGGGATCAGGGATACCTTTCCCCCTACTTCATCAACGACGGCGATAAGCAGGCCGCTGTGTATGAAAATCCCTTCATCCTGCTCTCCGAGGGCAAAATTTCCAACATCAAGCCGCTGGTTCCCATCCTGGAAGCCGTGGCCAAAGCTGGCCGCCCCCTGCTCATCGTCGCAGAGACAGTTGAGAACGAGGCGCTTGCCGGTCTGACCATCAACGCCATGCGCGGTTCCCTGAAAGTCTGCGCCGTCAAGGCTCCCGGCTTTGGTGAACGTCGCAAGGACATGATCCGCGACATCGCCATCATGACCGGCGCGACTCCGGTTTCCGAGGACACCGCTGTCACTCTGGAATCCATTCAGCCGAACGATTTCGGTACCGCCAAGAAAGTGGTAGTTGACAAGAACAACACCCTGATCGTGGACGGTGCCGGTGACAAGGAAGCCGTGACTCGCCGTTGCGAAGAGATCATGAACATGGCCAACAACGCTTCCAGCGACTACGATCGCGAAAAGCTTCAGGAACGTCTGGCCAAAATGGTCGGCGGCGTTGCCGTCATCAAGGTCGGTGCTCCCACCGAGATCGAGATGAAAGAGCGCAAGGATCGCGTGGAAGACGCTCTGAACGCTACCCGCGCAGCCGTTGACGAAGGTATCGTCGCTGGCGGCGGCACCGCTCTGGTCCGCGCTGGCAAAGCCCTGGCCAAGGTCAAGGGCGCCAACACAACCGAGCAGGCCGGTGTGGACATCATCGCCCGCGCCATTGAAGAGCCTCTGCGTCAGATCGCCAACAACTGCGGCCTTGAAGGCACCGTGATTGTCGAAAAGGTCAAGGCTCTCAAAGGCAACAACGGCTTCAACGCCGCTACTGGCGAATACACCGATCTGGTCAAGGCAGGCGTCATCGACCCGAAAAAAGTCACCCGTATCGCCCTGCAGAACGCCGCTTCCGTAGCCAGCATGCTGCTGACCACCGAGTGCGCCATCTCCGAGGCCGTCATCGAAGAGGACTAGCCATCTCCCCCCCCCTTTGATCTTCAAAGGCCGGACGCAAAGCGTCCGGCCTTTTTCGTTGTGGTTGTCGAGACATCTTCAAAGAGGTAAACTCCAGCCATGTCATTTTTCTCACATCTCGTGCAGCCCTATCGAAAGGGCGAAAAGAATTTTGAGCGAGGTCGAGCCGCGGAACTTCGTCGTGACTTCAAAAAAGCTGAGGACTATTTTACCATAGCGGCCCAGGCTTTTGACGAACACTTCACCAAGAAAGCAGCCGCAGGCAAAGACACCCGAACTTCGCATCTGGTGATGGCCGGCATCTGCTACACGCGCATCGGTCGGTTCGAGGACGGGTTACGTATTCTTGAGCAGTGCATCGAGACAAAGGACATCCCGGACGCTTTTCTGCACGCCGGATACGCCGCAGCAAAACTCGGTTTGGCAGAAAAAGCCGTAAGTCACTGGAAAAGTTTTCCGGACTGGGCCGGTCAGCGCGTCATTGCCAACGCACTTAAAGAACAGGTCAAGGCGATCCGTTCCAGTGAGAAGCCCGACCTTCAAGGCGCTTGTGAAGCAGTTGCCAAAGCCGTGCAGGAGCAGGACAAAGTCAACCAGAATGACAGAAAATTCCGGGATCGCGGTCAACGAGACCGAGAACATCGACAAGGATATTAACCAACTGTTTGTAAAACCAGTCCAAAGCGTGTAATTTCACTGTCATGCCGCACAAAGCTCTCATATCCTCACGTTGTATCTGCCTCACTGTCACGGCATTTCTTGCCGTTATCCTTTTCACATTCCCGGCCCAAGCCGCCGATGCGACCGTCTTCGGCACCGGCTCACCGGCTCAGGACGTGCCTAATGTCCAGTCAGCCGTAGACAAGGGCGGATCAATCCTGCTCAAAGGGCAGTTCAATTTCGGGTCTGATGGGCGTATAAAGATCACCAAAAATGTCCGCATTACCGGCGAGACCGATGCCGTTGGGGAGCCAAAGACGACCATCACAGGAGGCTTTTGGACACTGTACGCCCCGCTGCCATACAAGGACGCCCCGCCGTCTGCAAAAGGCCCGCTCGTGGCTGTGAGCTCCATCAGATTCGATGGAGCGAAAGGCACCCCACTTCACTTCCCGCATGTGAGCGGTCTGGATGTACGTGGATGCACCGTGACCGATGTCATCCCCCAGCAGGTAGATATTGAATGGGCCGAAGGAGACAGCTTGGCATTCCAGGCCGGAATCGTCGTGGGTAACCGCATTGTCCACACCAAAGGGCCGCTTGGCAAAGCCGCCGGCGGAACAATCAGAATTGAAAACAATCGCTTCTTCATGGAAAACAAGCGTCCTGACACCACCAGCGGATACGGTGTGCTTGCGGACTGGACCACAGGCGCAGAACTCATTATCAAGGACAACATCATTCTTCGCACCTCCCGCAACGGGATCGAGGTTCTGGACAACGCACTGGACGCCAAGGGCAATGGTTCCATCACTATTGCCGGCAACCGCATCACCACTGACGAAGAAGGCATCCCCTATCCACACAAATATGGTCCAAATGGCATTGTTGCAGGCTGGTACTTTGATACACGCGGCGGAGCAGATTTCTCGCGCAACAACCGTATTGCCATCACCGGCAATCGCATTGAGGGCCGAGGAGAAGCTTCCACCGGCATTCTGCTCTACGCTAACGACATCGTGGCGACCTGCAACGACATCATCATGGGCGGCGGAAACAGTGCACGCGGCATCGTCCAAACCGGCTCGCGCGGCTTTTTTGCCAACAACAGAGTCCGTGGAGAAGGGCGATATGCTGTCTACTGCTACCCGTTCGAATCACTCAAGGCCACGGCCAACACTTTTGCATGGACAGAACTCAATGACTTCACAGGTATCAAGGGACAAATATTGCTTGGCGGACAGGTCAACGTTGTTGTCGGTACTGCCCAGTCCCTGCTCGACAAAGGCAAGGGGAACCGGTTGGTCAACACGCCGCCCTGCGCCCTACCTGAAGTGGACCCCGAAGGTGAATCCTGGGAACCTGTAGAATAACAGGCAACTCTCACATCCTTGGAGATGGCTCCCTGACTTCATGGAGTATCCATATTCGGAACCCATGACATTCCTTTCCTCATGAAGGACTACCCGCTTCTGTCCACATCCGTCACAACTTCACGCACATCGCGAATAGATCCATCCTGGGGACAAACCATGCATCCCCCTATGCCTTTGTGATCACATCGAAGAGCGAAGACCCATATACTACTGCCAGAAATTGTCTGCACGTCTTTACCACACGCACTGCCATATCGGGTTCACAATAAAACATGGTGAAATACCCACATTAGACGACTGCAATAACCTGGAATAACGCCTTATATTACACAAAGCGCACGAAAGAAAAACCGCAGGTCGGTTTTTGTATTGACATGCTCAAACCCACTCTGTATTGATTGATAACGATTTTCAATTTCAACAAGACTGAGGCAATTATGTGTGCGGCTCTCGTAGGTGGAATGGACCGACTGAAAAGGGAATACGTGATAGAAGCCAAAAAGAACGGCATCAAGCTCAAGCATTTCACGGGGAAAGAAAGAAAAATATCCCAATCCCTGGGCAATGTAGATTTTGTCGTCATGTTCACCAACAAGGTGTCACACAAAGCCCGTAAAGACGTCCTTGACGCAGTGCGCGGCAAGGACGTTCCGGTATACATGCATCACTCCTGTGGGATCAGCACTCTTCGTAAGCAGTTGGATGAGGTCGCTGGTTAAACGTTCTCTCGTCCTTCCCAGCTCTGAATCAATTCAATCACCTTCTGCGTCAGACCGTTGAACTCCGGTTTAGTCACTTGGGCATCGGCCATAACGGCCTTGCCCTTGTGAAGGACCGATTTTGATATCAACGAGGAAAACAGGGTGACAGGCAACACCTTGAGAACAGGGTCTTCTTTAATCCGGCGGGTTAGCGTGTAGCCATCCATTTGAGGCATTTCCACATCAGACACAACGGCATCAAGATAATGCAGGGGGCTTTTGCCCTCCTCCGTAGCCTTGGCCTTGATGTCCATCAGTTTCGCCCAGGCCTCAGCGCCATCGCCGACCATAGTCACCTCGAAATTCGCATTAGAAAAATTCTTTTCCAACAACTGTCGAACAGATGTTGAATCGTCAGCGACAAGGGCCCTGTAGCGTTCATCCGAGACCAAATCACTCAGGTTGGCCTGAGTTTGCCCAGACTCATCAAGATCAGACAAAACCTGTTCAAGATCGAGCATGAGCACGAAACGATCATTGATCTTAACCGTTCCAGTAATACAATTGGTGTCCAGAGAAGAAAAATATTTACAGGGAGGTTCGACGTCAGCCCAATTCACACGATGAATCTGCGTCACACCGGACACCAGAAAGCCAGTGATCATGGCATTGAATTCTGTGACAATTACAGGTTCATTCACATCATCAGCCTTGTCGATTTTCAGCCAAACGCTCAAGTCGACAACCGGCAGGATCAGATCACGCAATGGGATAGTACCAAGAAAACTCGGATGAACGGCAGCTTCCGACCCTTCGAGTCCATCCGGGGCTTCGACCACCTCAAGGACTTTGGCCACATTGACGCCGAAATAATGGGTCTCAATGCCTTTCTCTGTCACTTCATTAATGAAGAACTCAATGATTTCAAGCTCATTAGTTCCTGTTTCCAGCAAAATATCCGTCTGACTCATTATTCCTCCTCCGGTCCGCAGTTGAGCGACTTATTGTACTCTTAGCATGGCATGCCGCGTTAGATGAATGATTTTTTTCAGTTAAAACGATTTTAACGCATGGGAAATCGTCGTCCCAAAAAAAAACGCCGCATTTAAGCGGCGCTTTGTTTTGATCATTCCTCTCATGTTCAAGACGAAGCGACTCCGACCACTTCAACCTCTGAGAGACTCAAAATATCCCATTGTACCGGCTCCTCGTGCTTGACTGAACGATTGAGAACCGCTCCCAGCACCTCGTCCCAATGGACCGGCGACACGCCAACCCGTGGGCAGCGAGTGGTCAGATCCGCTTCTGAAAGCATATGCCCCGCAGGAAGATCTCTTGAGAACACAATGCATTTTCTCAATTTTTTGGATGCAGCCTGCTCATCAGGGAACACGACCTTACCCTTGACCTGGATGGCTTTTTCGACTTCACGAACCATGGTCACCATGGAAGCCAATTCCTGCGGCTCAAGCGAGGCTTGATGATCCGTCCCCTTGAGGGTTTTATCCAAGGTGAAATGTCGCTCTACGACGCATGCCCCCAGAGCGGCTGCTCCTATACTGGGACCGATGCCCTTTTCATGGCCGGAATATCCTACCGGGACATCATAACGCTCAATAAGCGCTTCCATGACAGGCAAGCCTATTTGTTCTTCCGGGCAGGGATACGTGGAGTTGCAATGCAACAGTATTACCTTATCATGATAATGACGAATTTCCGCCATGGCCACGTCAATGTCTTCAAGACCGCTCATGCCAGTAGAAAGAATAATCGGAATCCCCGTGGCGGCATATTTTCGCACCAGCGGTACGTTGACCAGCTCGGCAGAGCTGATCTTGAGCAGTTCCACATCCAGATCGACAATTTGCTCCAGGCTAGGCTCATCCCAGGCCGAAGCGAAAAAGACCAGTCCTTTCGACTCGCTGTATTCCTTGAGGCGTCCCATCTGCTCGATGGAAAGCTCCAAAGCATTACGATGTTCCCCGTACGTCGGGCCAAAACTGTTGGGGCCGGTATAGGGAGCCGCCCTGCCCTCGCGTGTCAGCAAGGCCTCGTTGTCCCTTTTCTGGAACTTAACACCCTGCACACCAGCAGCGGCGGCTTCATCGATCATTCTTTGTGCGATGTCATATTCACCCTGATGATTATTGCCGATCTCTGCGACGATAAAGCAGGGATGACCCTTACCAATGGTGACGCCTGAACGAAGTGTGACGGACTGAATCTGTTTCATATCAGAATCTCACAATTTGAAATCCGCGCTTTTCGGAATACGGCTTGAGCTGCTCATAAATCTCGGCCTGCTTGCCAAAAGAGGTGATAACCACGGCATCGCAGTCCACCTGTTCCAGAACATGTGGTGCGGAAACCACATGTCCGTTGAAAATCTGCCCCTGTTTCTTCGTATTATTATCAAGAAGCGCCAGGATCTGAAATCCTGTATCCCTGAGAGCGGACAGAACCACTTCACAGGTCTCGGATGCTCCGAACAACGCCAGCTTTCTTTCTCCTCGACTCTCCAAAAAACTGAGCCGATCCAAAACAAATTCCTTGATGGTCGAATACAGACGGACCGTTTCGGACGAATAATCCGAAAACATCCGCTGCCTGGACTGATGCCCCTTGTCCGTAAGAGTGTAATTATAACTCTTCCCGTTCACAGGACAGAACTCGACCAGCCCCTCGGACTGAAGTTGCTTGAGGTATTGGTTGACCATGGCCCCAGACAGGTGAAGCTGTCTGCCAAGCTCAAATTGAGAAAGGCTGGAGTCCCTTGACAGGGCGTCCAGGATGGCAAGCACACGCGTACTCTTGCTCGGCTTCAGGTAGCATCCGTCGGTTATCAGCATTCCGGTACTCGTGTTTTCAATATGTTCTGCCATGAACTCTCTCAGTCATTCGTTCGGTCAATGATTCATTCGGTTTAAAATGGATTGCATCGCCGAGTGTGCCACTCTAGACATGCGTTGCGACCCTGTCAACATGCCGCCCCGCAATGGTTCACGCACCATTTCTTCATTTGCATCCAGCGCACGTCCCACACGATCAATCGTTGACATATTGAATGATCGGCTTTATTCGCCCCAAACTTTAGCAAAGAGGCAATCATTTCCACTTTTAGAAACGGAATTTGATTTGCAAAGAGTTTGCCAAGGCAGAGCACTCCACTCGTTTACACCAACACAAAGAACACAATCCCTCGGAATTCTACATATTTTTAAAATGCCCAGAATAAAGACGCTGTCTGTGCTGCGTCCTGAACCATCTAGGTTGTCAAAATTTCGACTCGTCATTGTTTAAAACACGTCATATTGACCCCGTGACGCTCCTATTATAGGTTCGCTAACGCTTTCAACGAAATCAAAGAGGATGTTTATCCATGGAGCATTTAAATCGCCCCTGGCTCAAGGCGTACGACCCCGACGTACCACCAACCCTGGATTACGACAAAATTCCCTTGTTCCGTTTTCTGGACAGAGCTGCACACAAATGGCCAAAACGTAAAGCCATTGTTTTCAAGAACTGGTCGATCACATATGCCAAGCTCAAGGTTCAGAGCGAAATTTTCGCGGCCAATCTCAAAGCTGCCGGAATACGCAAGGGAGATCGGGTTGCCCTGATGCTCCCCAACCTGCCCCAGACTATTATCGCCTTTTGGGGCGTCCTCCGAGCAGGAGCCGTCGGCGTCATGACCAACCCGCTCTACATGGAAACCGAGATTGTTCATCAGTTCAACGATGCCGGAGTTCGTTGCTGTATCACTCTGGATCTGCTCTGGCCCAAACTGAACAAATTGCGGGATTCAATCCCGGTTGAGCGTTTTTTCATCACCACTATCGGCGAGGGATTGAAGTTTCCCCTGAGCACTCTTTATAAACTCCAGGCTAAAAAGAACGGTTCCTCACCCAAGATTCCCTACGACGGAAAACACATTTTTCCCTTCAAGACGTTGACGAAAGGACGCGACAAATTCACCGACGAGAGGGTGGATCATCAGGACACAGCCCTGTTACAATACACAGGCGGAACAACGGGCGTCGCCAAGGGATGTATCCTGACCCACTTCAACATCAGCGCGAACATGCAGCAATGTCACGCCATGATGCACACGCTGGGCAAAAAGAAGGAAACGTTTCTCGGCATCCTCCCCTATTTCCATATATATGGCCTGACCACCTGCTTAGCATGGCCCACCAGCCTGGGAGCGACCCTGGCCCCGTTCCCGCGCTATGTCCCCCTTGATGTCCTGAAAGGTATCAACAAACTCAAACCAACCGTATTCCCAGGCGCACCGTCGCTCTATATTTCCCTGCTCCAGCAAAAAGACATCGACAAATACGACCTGAAATCCATTGAAGTGTGCGTATCCGGCTCCGCGCCCATGCCTGTAGAGTACATGGAACAATTCAAGAAGCGGTCCGGCACATCCATTACCGAGGGGTACGGGCTGACCGAAGCCTCCCCTGTCACGCACTTCAACCCGTTGGAAGGTACGAGTAAAATCGGCTCCATCGGGTTGCCGTTCCCTGACACGGACGCCAAAATCGTCGACATGGAAGTGGGTGGAGACCCGCTGCCTCCGGGGAAACGGGGTGAACTCGTTGTCCGGGGTCCACAGATCATGAAAGGATACTACAATCGTCCGGATGCGACAGCCGATGTGCTGCGAAACGACTGGTTGTACACCGGCGACATCGCAACAATGGATGAAGAAGGGTACTTCTTCATCGTGGACCGCAAAAAGGATCTGATCATTTCCGGCGGCTACAACATATATCCTCGCGAAATCGACGAAGTCCTACACTCCCACCCCAAGATCAAAGAAGCCGTATCTGTGGGCATCCCCCACGAGACCCGAGGCGAGATAGTCAAGGCATACGTCATAGCCCAACCGGGTGAAGAGCTTTCTCGCAACGATGTCATCGCCTACTGTCGAGAAAAGCTTGCCAACTACAAGGTCCCCCGCAAGGTTGAGTTCAGAAAGGATCTGCCAAAGACCATGGTAGGCAAAGTCCTCCGCCGCGCTTTGCGTGATGAGGAAATAGCCAAAGCCGAAAGTAAAAAGACACTCAAAAAGGCAAAAAAAGAAGCAGCAAATGCCGAATAACAAGTACAAATGCAAATTCCGCGGGGAAATCTGCCGGGGACATCGCGAAAAGCGCAACGGATACAGGGCCGTGACACTCTGGTTCTGCGGACTGTCCGGAGCCGGCAAATCGACCATCGCCCACGCAGTTGAAAAAAGACTGTTTGACGAGGGTGCCAACGCATACACCTTTGACGGAGACAATGTCCGGCATGGACTGTGCGGAGACCTTTCCTTTTCCCCCGAAGGACGAGCCGAAAACATTCGCCGCATAGGCGAGATGACTAAACTCTTCATGGATGCCGGAACCATCTGTTTATGCGCATTCATCACCCCGGAGCACGACGTGCAGCAACGCCTCCGCGACATGCACGAGGACGGCGATTTCTTCCTGATCCATGTGGATTGTCCGGTGGAAGTGTGCGAACAGCGTGACGTCAAGGGATACTACAAACTTGCCCGTGAAGGAAAAATCAAGAACTACACAGGAATCAGCGCTCCGTTCGACGCCCCCGAGTCACCCGATCTGCATCTGGACACAATAGCCTGTACCGTTGACGAATGCGTTAACCTGGTCCTCACCTTTGTTAAAGAGAAAATATCCCTTTTTGATGTGAAATAGCCACAAAAGGAGACAATGGGGACTGACGGGAATCCCCCACTTGACAATAATGAAAACCGAAATTTTTCTTTTTGAAAAATTTCGGTTTAATTTATCACGAAATGCCTTGAAAATACGCATTTTATTCAACCATAACACCACATTTGCAAAAATGTAGGATAGAAAACCCCTTCCTCTCATCCCCTATTTCGTGTAAGCACAAAGCTTGTTTCGATTGGTAACCACTATTCCTATGAGAGGAGGAAATGATGAAAGGTTTTCTTAAAGGTATAGGTCTGCTGACCTTGATGTTGGTTTGCAGTGCTTTTCTGCTGGCCGGCTGTGGCGAGGAAAAAAGCAATACGATCAAGATTGGTTTCAACCTGCCCCTGACTGGCGACATCCCTGAAGTCGGCGAAGGCTCAAAGAATGCAGCCGAAATGTACCTCAAGGACATCAATGATGCCGGCGGTCTTGAAGTAGGCGGGCAGAAGTACATGCTCGAATTCGTTTACATGGACAATGAGTCCAAAGCTGAATCCGCCACCAACGTGGCCCTGAAGCTGATCGACCAGGAAAACGTTGTTGCCATCATCGGCCCCAACTCCTCCAAGCAGGCTGTTCCTGCAGGTGGTACCTGCAACGACAACCGCGTTCCCATGATTTCACCGTGGTCCACCAACCCAAACACCACTCTGGATCGCCCCTGGGTCTTCCGCGCAGCTTTCCTGGATCCTTTCCAGGGTCCGGTAGTTGCTGACTTTGCCGCCAAGAAATTCGCTGCAAAAACCGCTGCCGTCATCTTCGACGTGTCGAACGACTACTCCAAGGGGCTGGCTGAAATCTTCAAGACTTCCTGGGAAGCAAAGGGGCTCGGCCCGGTCGTGGCTTTCGAGTCTCACGGCACCAAAGACCAGGATTTCTCTGCTCAGCTGACTACGGTCATCGCTGCCAACCCTGATTTCATCTTCGTGCCTGACAACTACAATCAGGTTGCACTGATCATCCAGCAGGCCCGCGACCTCGGATACACAGGTCCGTTCATGGGTTCTGACGCATGGGGCACTCCCGACCTGATCAAGCTGTGCGGTGACGTATGTTACGGCAACTTTTTCTCCACTCACTACGCTGCCGCCGGAGCCAAGGGCGCCACTAAGATCTTCATTGATCGTTATGAAAAGGCCTACGGAGCCACCCCTGCTGACTACGCAGCTCTGACCTGGGACTCCATAGGCATCATGATCGAAGCCATCAAGAACGCAGGCAAGGTCGAATCCGACCCGGTCGCCATGCGTAAAGCCATCCGTGAGGGCCTGTCTGCCATCAAGTCTTTCGACGGCATCACCGGTTCCTCCAAGTTCGATGCACAGGGTGACCCCATCAAGTGCGCCGTGGTGGTCAAGATCTCCGATCAGGGCGAATTCGTCTTTGAAGAGTCCGTCTGCCCATAGGCATTGGAAGTACCTGACATAAACGGGCGGGGGCCATTCGGTCCCCGCTCTTTTACTGAGTAAACGGGCCAACTCGTTCGGAAAAGACCCCAAAGGCCCAAAGATATTTCCCGGGAAGTACAAAAGTGGACTTTATTATTCAGAACATACTCAACGCGCTTCAATGGGGCAGTTTCTATGCTCTCATCGCGTTGGGATACACCCTTGTGTACGGTGTGCTGCGACTAATCAATTTCGCCCACGGTGATATTTTCATGGTCGGAGCGTACATCGCATTTTTCGTTGCCGGATTTCTGCTCGGCCCCATGGTTGGTCTTTCACCCATTGTGACATTTCTGCTCGCAGTGCCACTGACCATGTTCCTGACCGCCTGTGTAGGCGTCACCCTTGAGCGTGTAGCCTACCGGCCCTTACGTCGAAAAGGAGCACACCGACTGTATGTGGTCATCACCGCACTTATGTGCGGACTGATCCTTGAATACTCTAACCTGGCAGTACTCGGAGCCAGCCGACTCAAATTTCCCGAACTTGTAGAAAAGTCCATCTGGAACTTTGGCGGCGTGACCATCACCAACCTGAAAGTCATCGTCATCGTGGCAGCCATCGCCGTATTCGCTTTCCTGAACTTCATCGTCACCAGAACGAAGATCGGCATGGCAATGCGCGGCATATCCTACGACAAGTTCGCCATCCCGCTCATGGGTATCCCCATTGATTCCATCATCGTATTCACGTTTATCCTCGGTTCCGGTTTCGCGGGTCTGGCTGGACTGCTGTTCGCTATGTCCTATCCGGTTCTTGAACCGTTCATGGGCATGATCATCGGTTGGAAAGCATTCATCGCAGCTGTTGTCGGCGGAATCGGAGACATTCGAGGCGCATTCTACGGAGGATTCCTGCTCGGCTTCATTGAAGTCGGGGTTGTCACCGTCTTTCCGTCCACCTACCGCGACCTGTTCGCCTTCACGATCCTGCTGATCATCCTCTGGATGAAACCAACAGGGCTGTTCGGCATGCCGCAATCAACCAAGATCTAGTTGGGAGAACGACACATGAAAAAATATTCTCTTAACTTCGTCATGGTTGTCAGTGCACTGTTCCTGCTGTCTCTGGCGCAGTTCGGTATCATCAGCAACTACATCCAGGCCGTGTTCATGTATGTTGGGATCAACATCATCATGGCAACCAGCCTGAATCTTGTGAACGGCAACATGGGTGAATTCACATGCGGTCACGCAGCCTTCATGTGCGTGGGCGCCTATGTTTCATCCATTCTGTCCGTCCTCTTTTTCGGCAAGACTCTCGGTGACCCCATGCTCCCCCCGGACATGGCTTTCCTGGTTTTTCCGATCATCGTGCTCATAGGTGGCGCCTTTGCCTCTGTTGTCAGCATACTGGTGGCAGTCCCGGCGTTCAAAACGCGCGACGACTACCTCGCCATCATCACCATCGCCGTGAACTATATGGTTATTTCTGCCATTGAGAACATGGACTTCATAGGCGGCTCTCGCGGATTCCAAGGCATGAAAGACACAGTATGGGCTATGAAAGACACTCTGGACGGGCCATGGATGCTCTTCTGGGTCATCACGTTCATGGTCTTCACCATCTGGGTTATTCGCCGGTTCATTACGTCTACTTACGGCAAGGGCGTCAACGCCATCTGTCAGGACGAAACCGCAGCCGAAATCATGTCCGTGAACACCAACAAAATCAAACTGGTCAATTTCATGATCTCGGCAGGTCTGGCCGGATGTGCGGGCGGCCTGTTCGCGCACGTTGTCGGCTACGTCAACCCGCAGTCCTTCAACATTCTCAAATCCACCGAGGCCATGGTCATGGTTTATCTCGGTGGCATGGGCTCGCTCTCCGGCGCAGTCATCTCGGCCGTGGTCTTCACCTTCCTGATGGAAGTACTCAGATCACAGTCCCTCATGGACTTCCTGCTGGCTCCTGCAACATTTGTCTTCCCTGATTGGGAACCGTCTGCCGGTGTCATCAAATGGGTTATGATTCCCCTGCTTCTTGTCCTGATCATGCAATTCAGGCCCGAAGGTATCATGGGTAACAAGGAGTTATCGGACGTGTTCCCGAAGCTCAAAAAATTCTACACGTTCAAGTAGGGGGTCGGCATGTCACTTCTAAAAATCGACACTATGACCCAGCGTTTCGGAGGCCTTCAGGCCGTGTCCGAATTCAGCGTGGAAATGAAGGGCGGAGAACTCATGGGGCTGATCGGCCCCAACGGCGCAGGCAAGACGACCATCTTCAACCTGATCTCCGGTTTCTACCAGCCCACCGAGGGGGTCATCCTCTTTGACGGCAAGCCAACCGCAGGCCTCAAGCCGCATCAGGTCACGTCAATGGGCATTGCCCGCACCTTCCAGAACATTCGGTTGTGGCACGACATGACCGTGCTGGATAACATCCGTATCGCCCAGCACTACCGCATGGGTTACTCGGTCTGGGATTCCATCATCAGAGGTCCAAAGTACCGGGCTCGCGAAGCCCGTATTCTGGAGATAGCCGAGGAACTGCTGGACGCCATGTCATTGACTGACGTTGCCTACGAGTTCCCCAAGAATCTCCCTTACGGCCTGCAACGCCGCGTTGAGATTGCCCGGGCCATGTCCATTCGGCCGAAACTCCTGCTGCTGGATGAACCGGCCGCAGGGTTGAACTCAGCAGATATAGAAGACCTCATCACACTGATCCGTTGGATTCATGAGAACTTCGATATCACCATCTTCATGATTGAACACCAGATGAAGGTTGTGACGTCTCTGTGTCAGTGGATCAAGGTCATCGACTTCGGCGCCACCATTGCCGAAGGCACCGCAGAAGACATCCAGAGCAACCCGGCCGTCATCAAGGCCTATCTTGGAGACGACAACATATGACAACTCCACTCATCGAGGTCGAAAACCTCTACGTTAAATACGGCAACATCGAAGCCCTCCATGGCATCGACTTTACTGTGGGCGAAGGCGAAATCGTGACACTCATCGGTGCAAACGGCGCAGGGAAGTCCACGACGCTCATGTCCATTGCACAGCTTCCGCCACCTGAAGCCCCCAAGATCATAAAGGGTGACATCAAGTTCAAGGGGACGTCCATTTTGGGCATGTCCCCGGACAAGATTGTGAGTGATCTGCATCTGGCTTTGGTGCCTGAAGGTCGCCACATCTTCGGCAACCTGACCGTCGAGGAGAATCTGAAACTGGCAACATATGCCCGTAAGGATTCCCAGGCAGACGTTGATCGAGACTATAAACGTGTATACTCGCTTTTTGCCCGCCTGGATGAACGCAAAAAGCAGCGTTCCGAATCCCTGTCCGGCGGCGAACAGCAGATGCTGGCCATAGGACGTGCGCTCATGTCCGGCTGCAAGGTCATCATGCTTGACGAACCATCCATGGGTCTCGCCCCGCTGCTCATGTACGACATGTTCCGCACTTTGAAAGAGTTGAACAAGGAAGGCATGGCTATCCTGCTCATCGAACAGAATGCCAACCTCGCTCTCAAATTCGCTCACCGCGGCTATGTCATCGACACCGGCGAAATAGTTGCGCAAGGACCGTGTGACCAGCTCAGGGAAGATCCTGAAGTCAAAAAGGCATATCTCGGCGGCTAACTCCTTCCACTCCGAGCATTCAAAGGACTGTCTTCAGAGGCAGTCCTTTTTTTGCATGCACAACTCTATACTGGCACGTCTTATGCTTTAGTTCTGGCTGGGCAAGAATTGCCCATGAACCCAGAATAGCGAGGACCGCAATGGCGATTCAATCGGTTGGATCAAATGGATACATGGATGCCTACTCTCTCTTGCAAGCCGCAAATGAAGAGGAGCAGTTGAAGACCCGGGCTGCCCAAATGGATAAAGAGCAGGAAAAGGCCGGAGGATCTTCCGGTATGGCCAATGATATAGAGTCATACCTGGCAAAAATACCCAAAGGTGCGGACAACAGGCTCTCTTTCCTGGACGTCGACAAATATCGTGCGAACCTTGAAGCCAAGTGGGACATCACTGTGACCGCTGATCTCAAGGCATTGGGTGTTGACGTCACAAAAGAGCTTCCTTTGACCTATGACCCCGCATCCGGCAAGGTTACGGTGGCAAAGGGACACAAAGACAAGGAAATCATCGACAAATATTTCGTAGACAACCCAGATAAAGTGGATGAGTTTCAGACTGTCCTTCAGTTGGGAAAACTGACGAACACTGCAAGCACCCAACTCTCTCAGGGACAGATGATGCAGAACCTTCAATTTCAATCCATGTCATGGTGGTTTGCTGACAACTCCGATCCCACGTCATGGTTTGATGGAGGAGGACTGATGTTCGGGCAGGGACAATCCTCATACACCGGTCTGAATCTCAAAGTCTGATTTTCTGAACCAAGCCCGATGAGAACGCTATTTTCATCTTGTCGCGGCCTAGCTAGTGAATGCATAAAAACGGCGTACCCAGTGCTCTGGGTACGCCGTTTTTATGCATTCACTATAATTTATGCCAGCGAAGAATCAGCTAGTCTTCAATCACAGTGGCCTTGTTGATAAAGACCGGCTCGACCGGGACGTCGTCATGATATCCACTGCGGCCGGTGGCCACACCCTTGATCTCGTCCACAACTTCCGTTCCTTTTACAACCTTGCCGAAAACAGCGTAGCCCCAGCCCTGAGGGGTCTCGGAAGAAAAATTGAGGAAGCCATTATCCTTGACGTTGATGAAGAACTGTGAAGAAGCGGAATGCGGATCCATGGTGCGTGCCATGGCCAAAGTGTAACAGTCATTTTTCAGACCGTTATTGGCTTCATTCTGGATAGGCTCACGTGTTGCCTTTTCCTGCATGTTTTCATCCATGCCGCCGCCCTGAACCATGAAGTTGCCGATAACGCGGTGAAAAATAAGCCCGTCATAGAAGCCTTCTTCTACATACTGCTGAAAATTGGCAGCGGATTTAGGGGCCTTTTCAAAATCAAGCTCGATGACGATGTCACCCATGCTGGTTTCCATTTTAATCATTTTGTATCTCCTTTATGCCGGTAAATTCCCGGCGTGATGTCGTTCGCGTACACCCGTGTATCAGAGGGACGCACGGCTGGCAAATTGTCGACAAGTGCCGATTTGATCAGGGTTGAAGCGGGGAAACGCCAGTCCCAGTGCGCATTGACGGGACTTTCGGCACTGGCAGAATATCTATTCCGTCCGAAACAACAGAACTACTGAACACAGAAAGTCCCTCCTGCGTCACGGCTTCTATAGCCGGGACGGACAGGAGAGAACCGAGTTTCATGATATTTTTCTCGATGATTAGTTCTGCTTGTGGTTCAAGAATCTCCGTCTGCTTCGCAGCATACGGATTCTCTGGTTGAAAGTGCACAGGCGCAGGTTTGTCCACCATGGCGGTCGCCAAGAAAGCGAGAGCCAAGCCAGCCGCTATTGGCTTCAGGACACGCACTGAAATCGATGCACTTCCAAAGACCATATCCCTTACCCCTTGAGAGCCTCGGCAATAGTCGCCTGATCTTCTGCGCTGAGGTACGGGTGCATAGGCAAAGCAAAAATTCGCTTACCTACTTCCTCACAAACAGGAAAATCACCTTCTGCGTACTTCAAGTTGGCGAACGCCTTCTGGAGGTGCAGCGGTTTTGGATAGTAGATGGCTGTAGGAATGGAAGCCTCAGTAAGCTTACCCATGAGCTCGGTACGATGCTCAGAATTCTCTGCAAGGACAGAGTATTGTGCCCAAACAGAAGTATTGCCTTCTGTCACGGTAGGCGTCGTCAAGCCGGGAACAGAGGACAAAAGCTCCTCATATCGGTCAGCGACCTGTTGACGTTTGACAATTTCACCAGGGAAAACTTCGAATTTGGCGAGAAGTACGGCAGCCTGAATCGAATCGAGGCGCCCATTGATACCCAGACGAACGTTCTCGTACTTGTCGTCGCCCATTCCATGAACACGGATGGAACGAAGCAATTTATCCAGTTCCTCGTTGTGAACGAAAACCATACCACCGTCGCCATAACAACCGAGCGGCTTGGCCGGGAAAAATGACGTACAGGCGACATCGCCCAGCGAACAAACCGGCTTGCCTTTGTAGGTAGCCCCAAAAGACTGCGCTGCGTCGACAATAAGGAACAGCCCACTGTTGTGGACTAACGGTTCGATAGCATCATAGTCTGCAGGCTGACCAAACAAATCGACGGAAATGACGCCCCTCGGGGTCAAATCATTACGATTGTCCTTAACATCGGCAATCTTACGACGAAGATCTTCGGGGTCAATATTGTACGTCACCGGGTCGATGTCGACGAATACCGGCGTCGCACCAAGAAGTGCAACAGCCTCAGCTGTAGCCATGAACGTAAACGGTGTGGTGAACACTGCATCGCCTCGTCCAACACCCAGAGCCATAAGGGCCATCACCAGCGCGTCAGTTCCCGAAGCACACCCAATACCGAAACGAACCGAACTGAAGCTCGACAACCGAGCCTCCAGATCAGTAATCTCCGGCCCCATGATATATGCGCCATGTTCAAGGACACCATCGATGCCTTTCTTTACGGCAGTTTCAATCTCTTTATACTGTGATTTCAAATCGATAAATGGAATACTCATTGTGTTACTCACTTGTTGTCTGGAAAGGTTCAGCCGCACTTTCTCACACAATGCGACCCGGAGACAAGAAAATTTGACCCTAAGATCCGGTGTTTTTCTCGCCTGCTGCGGCGACGAATCTGATGGCCCAATCTGGCATGGTCAAGGCATGGATATGGTTATAGCCGGCGATGGTATTTACGTGCACAAAGCCGTCACTGCCAATACCCCCACCCTGTCCTCGCACCATCTTCAGAGCTGGACGCAAGAGGGAAGATCCATCTGAGACGCATAAGGAATAATGAAATTCATGCCCCTGGATATGCGCCCCTTTGGCAAAAAACGGATTGTCCTCCACAACCTCTGCATCGGTGTACCCCAACCCTTGGGGACGAGGACAAAAAGACGTGCCCACAGGATAAACACCGGCCATTGCATGTGATACTCCCTTGATTTCCAGAGAGTCACACAAAACCATGAACCCGCCACATTCAGCGTAGATGGGCATTCCGGCATCGGATAGAAATTTGATATGCGAAAGGACGGAGGAATTGGCCGCTATGCGCTCGGCAAAAACTTCTGGGAATCCACCGCCGAGATACAAGCCGTCGATATCAGGCCACGGCGCATCAGAAAGAATGCTCAAACGTACCAATTCGGCACCAGCATGTTCCAGAGCCTCAAGGTTTTCCGGATAATAAAACCAGAGGGCTGCGTCATGAACATAGCCGATACGAACTTTCTTTTCCGCAGGATCACCAGAAAAAACCGGACCGGGATCAGGACCAAAGTCTGGCGCGCTCGCAGAAATTTCGGCAATGGCATCAATATCAAGCCACTCTTCAGCCATATCTGCCAGAGTATCTAAAGCGTCCTGGGCCGGGACATCATATTCCTGATCAGAAACAAGCCCCATGTGCCGTTCCGGAATGGGGTTGGACAGGATCTTCGGCAACATGCCAAGTACAGGAATATCCGTATGTGTTTCAATGGATCTTCGCAGCACCGACCGATGGCGTTCACCCGCTGTACGGTTAAGAATCACTCCCGCAAGGTTCAAACCCTGTTCAAAGTGTTGGCATCCCTGCACAACAGCAGCCACAGTCCGTGTCATCTTGGTGCAATCGATAGCCAAAATAACAGGAGCATTAAGCATGCGTGCCAATTCAGCGGTTGAACAGGAACCATGTTCGTCCATACCGTCGAACAATCCACGGTTGCCTTCAACCAGACTGATATCTGAACCGAGTGATTTGTGAAAAAAAAGGGAACGGATTATTTTTTCAGAATGAAAAAACGGGTCAAGATTTGAACACGAACGACCGGCCGCCAAAGCTAACCATTGTGCGTCAATATAGTCCGGCCCTTTTTTGAAGGGAGCCACCCTTTTCCCCGCTCTTTTGAAAGCACGGGCCAAGGCCAGGGAGACGATTGTCTTTCCTGTTCCACCGGACAAACCGGCCAGCACTATGCGAGATATGGGATTTTGCACCATAAAAATGATCTATTCACAATCAAGAAAAGCCTTGCCCTGCATCTCGAAGACGCGGGCAAGGCCTCAATTACCGAGCGAGGCTAAAGTCTAGTCTTCGCCTTCGGAAGCGGCCTGTTTGCCAGCACCGGCCATGCCGTACATGGTGGTGGAACCGGAAGACCAGAACACCAATTTTTCTTCCTGAATCAAAGCAGTCAGAATCTTCTTGACTTCACGGGCCTTTGCATCCGGAAAAAGCTTGGTGAAGTCATTGAAGTAGAACTTGGATTTGTTCGCGGACTTCGATTCGCAGAAACCGAGAATCTCAGCCTTTGCAGCTTCAATGTCGAGTGCCATGATGGACTCCTTGTTATTTGGAAAGAACGGGGTACGGCCCGAGAGGCCGCACCCCGAGGGTATTTATCCTACCACTTGAACTGAGTGGTCTGACGCCAGGTGTAGTATGCCGGATCACGGAAGTCATCGATCAGATGCTCGGTGAAAGGCAGGTCACATTTCTCGAAGAAACGTTCCCAACCAATACGATTGGCCCAGTCGCCCAGACGTTCGTATTTATTGGCTTCAGCAGCGTAGGTGTCGAGGATCTTCTTGATCACCTTGGTCATCGTAGGCCAGCGAGGGGGCTCGTTGGGTACGAAGGGAACCACGACCTTGGAGAAGGCGGGCTTGGTGATACGGTTGGAGATCTTACCACCGACCATGATGGCGATACCGTCGCCTTCACCATCGGACAGGGGCAGAGAGGGGCACATGGTGTAGCAGTTACCACAGAACATGCAGCGCTCTTCTTTAATGGCAACGGTCTTGTAGGTCTTGCCATCCATTTCAACCTTGGACGGGCGGACTGCACCAGTGGGGCAGGCAGCAACGGCCAGGGGGATCTCGCACAGGTTGTCCAGGTACTCGTGGTCGATAATAGGCGGTTTACGGTGAATACCGAGGATCGCGATATCGGAGCAGTGAACAGCACCGCACATGTTCAGGCAGCAAGCCATGGAGATGCGCACCGGAGCAGGCAGCTTCATGTCGGTGAAGTCATCGAAGACGACGTCCATGGTAGCCTTAACGGTACCGGAAGCGTCAGTTGCCGGGGTGTGGCAGTGGACCCAACCCTGAGTGTGAACGATATTGGTCACACCAGCGCCAGTGCCGCCAACCGGGAACTTCATTGAACCACCGTCGAACTTCTGAGCGTTCAGGAAGTCTTTGAGTTCCTTGGCTGCTTCTTCGGTCTCAACCTGGAATTCGAGGTTGTTACGAGTGGTGAAACGAACGAAACCACCGCAGAACTTGTCAGCGATGTCGCAGATTTCACGGATATGAGTAACGGTCATCAGACGGGCAGTTGCAGCGCGGACCGTGTAGGTCTTGTCGCCGGACTGGGCCACGTGCAGCAGGATGCCGGGCTCAAGAATCTCATGGTAGTCCCATTTACCAAAGTTGTCTTTGATAACCGGGGGCAGGTACTCGCCGAAATGACGAGGGCCAATGTCGGAAATCCGACCTTCCATCGGTTTTTCGGGATTGTACCCGGAAGAAATAAAAGCCATATTATTTCACTCCTATGTTTAGCGCTGGTGACGCTTGCGGAAATCGTTGATGTCGCGTTCCCAACCACCTTCAACGTCTTCTGCTTTCCAGAAGATGTAGGGGTTGTGGCGAGGTTCCTGAACCTGGCGGGCGTCAACGGGAACGCCAGCGGCGTTGACCAGTGCGGCCATACCGAGACGCTTCATGGTCTCACCAATACGCTCACGGTTCTTGCCTTCTTCCATCCACCAGTCCCAAACGTTTTCGATGATGTCCTTGATGGCCTGGTAGTCGTCGTCCTTGTTGACTTCGACGAAAGGCACGAGCAGGGAACCCATCTGGGGACCGTCGAGGATCGGAGCTTTTGCACCACAGAGGATGGAGCAACCGCGTTCGTCACCAATCTTCAGTGCACGAGGCATGGTGTTGATGCAGTGCATGCAACGAACACATTCCTTGTTGTCGATGGTCAGTTTGCCATCTTCGTAAGTAATGCACTGGGACGGACACAGAGCGACAACTTCTTTCTGGATGTCGAATGCGCCCCAATCTTTACCGGCATGAGCGCCAGCATTCGGGGGGAACTCGCCGCCGACGTAGGCAGCAACTGCTTCCTGGTCGACTTTGATGTTATCTTTCCAGGTACCGATGAAGGACAGGTCAGAACGAGCAATTGCAGCAACGCAACCGTTGGGGCAAGCATCGAACTTGAACTTGAACTTGTAAGGGAATGCCGGACGATGAAGCTCATCCTGATATTCCATGGTCAACTGGTAGCACAGTTCCTGAGAGTCGTAGCATGCGTACTCACAACGGGACATACCCATGCAGGAAGCAGGGGTACGCAGGTTGGAGCCGGAACCACCAAGGTCGATGTCCAGATTGTGGGTCAGCTCGAAGAAAATTTCTTCCAACTGCGGGGTGGTGGTGCCCAAGAACACGATGTCGCCGGTGGCGCCATGCATGTTGGTGAGACCGGAACCGCGGAGTTCCCAAATGTCCATCAGATCGTTCAGCAGCTTGGTGCTGTACCACTTACCATTGGGCTGAGCCACACGAACGGTGTGAAAGTGAGCTACGCCGGGGAACATCTGGGGCTGGTCACAGTAACGACCAATAACGCCGCCGCCGTAACCGAAAACGCCGACGATACCGCCGTGCTTCCAGTGAGTTTCACCATCGGTGTAGGACATTTCGAGCACGCCGAGCAAATCGTCGGGGCAGTCGACGGGGATCTGGTAGTCGAGACCCTTTTCGTTCTTGGCTCGAGCTGCAGCCTCCTGTTTAATGTCGGATACGAAGCTGGGCCACGGGCCGCTTTCCAGCTGATCCAACAGAGGAGTTTTGTGTTTCGCCATTCCCTTAACCTCCATTGTTTGATTAAGATGTTGCCATCAACCATTATTGCGCTCAGGCCGGCAAGCAGTGATGGAGATCACCTGGAGCCAGAGCGCCTTTCCTACGTAACGCAAGTACCTCAAATAGCGGAGTTTGCACCGATATTCACAAGGTATGCAGGGGTGACAATGTACTGAACACAACGGTTTTATGTCAACCGAAATATCCAAGTATTCATTGCCAATCCTTAATTCTATGGACCCAACGGACAGCCTGTACTCATATCTAGATTCTTCCCCGAGCTTGCCATTGAAGCCAAGCCGGAGTATCGGTCCGATGGCACAGGTTATGGACCGCTATAACCGATACCGCAAAAGGATATGAGGAGCAACACAAACTTGCAGAAATCAAACACCAACAAAACGCGCTGCAGGCGTTGCGGCGACTGTTGCAGAAACGGCGGCCCCGCCCTGCACAAAGCCGATCTCCCGCTGATTCAGGATGGGACCATCGCGTTGATCGACATAGTCACTCTCAGACCTGGTGAATGGGTCTATGACCAACCCCTGCAGAAGGTCTCCCCTCTTGACGCCGAGATGCTCAAACTCAAAGGGCGTGACGGCACATGGACCTGTATTTATTTCAGTCCTGAAGGCAGCACCTGCGGCATGTACGAGACCAGACCCGTTGAATGCGAGGTGCTCTTCTGTCAGGACATCGAACCGCTCAGGGCCATGTACGACAAGGACCGCCTGACCCGCGCAGACCTGATGCCCGAAGGACACCCCATTCTGTCGCTCATGGCCGACCATGACGAAAAGTGCGCCCCTGCCGCCATGGAACTGCTGGCCAAAGCCGCACGTGAAGGTGACCATGCAGCAGGTGAATCACTCAAGGAAATGGTCATTTTTGACATGGAGTTGCGCCGCCTGGTCCCGGAAAAAACCGGCATGACGGCTGAAATGAACGACTTTTTCTTCGGCAGACCCCTGCGCATCTTACTCGCAGGCATGAACATAAAGACTTACGAAGCGGGCGGCACCATCCGCTTCGGTTTCAACGGCTAGGAGAAACACTATGAAAGACGAACGCGGCCACTACTACACACCATCACTGCAGCACCCCGAAGTTCGCATGTACGTACGCGCCAATGAAAACGACATCGAGTTCAGACTCTACAACCCCAAAGAACCTGTCATATGGGAAAAGCATCAATGGATGCCCTATGCAGCCATAGAAAAGGCTGCGGCCATGTTCCGCGAGCGGGGCACGGATCGCAATCCGCTGGCTTTATATAATATGGACATTGCCAAGAAGCTCCTTCAAGAGGGCTGATTCAGGCACATCCAGAGAGTTCATACGGACTTTTTACAGCCGTCTGGCCACCAAGGCCGGGCGGCTCTTTTGTTCCCGCTCATCGAAGCAGGACATTTTCCCGACGAGCCCTTTCCACAACGGGAACATTCCCTATTGTCATAATCGCCCAGATATGTGTTTTATACATCCATACGAATTTCAATTGTTTTCCTGACGTTCCCCGTCAGGAACTCCCCCGAAAGGCTCCAAACACCGCCATGGAGCCTTTCTTTTTTCCGCAAAGATGTTCCACCTGCGAAATCGAATCATTACGACTCGCTGCATGAAAGGTTGCCTGAAAGCACGCCCCTCCCCAATACCCTTTGGGTTATAACCACACTTGGAATTACCATAAGAACCGGCCACTCATGGCTCTTCAAAAAACGGAATGATCAAATACTAAATCCACGAAACTTTTCCACACAATTAATAACGCCATTGCGATGCCTATTCTCAAGTGTTAGAAACAGGGAGGATTACAAAAATGAAAACACACGCACAACGACCAGCTTTCATCTTCTGCCTAACACTCGTAATGAGCCTGCTCTTGGGAAACGGCGTTGCTGCGCAACAGCCAACAAAGCTGGTATGTGACATTTGGCCCCCATATCAAACCCAGACGGCAACAGACATATCCGGCCTTTCTGTTGAAATAGTCCAAGCCGTGTATAAGCGGATGGGCATTCCCGCAAACAGCATCCAGGCATTCCCCTGGAGACGGGCGATAGAAATGCTGCGTCACGGCGACGCCGACGCTCTCTTCTCAGCCAATTATACCCAGGAACGGCAGATTTTCGCATATTATCCGAGTGAAGAACTTTTCCAATCGCCCTGGGTAATATGGACCAGGCGTGGCGACGAGATATTTTCCCTGGATGATTTGAAAGGAAAAACAATCGGGGTCGTGTCAGGCTATAGTTACACACCCGAATTCTGGGACTTCATCAATGCCAACTGCATCGTTGAAAGCGTCAATGCTGACATGGCTAATTTCAAGAAATTGAATGTCGGCAGAGTTGACGCCACTGTAGCTGAATACGGAAACGGACTGTATCTCGCAACCAACCTCAGATACAATAACATCGTCCCCAATCAGGCCGTCACCATAAAGCGTGACGGCTTGTATATCATTTTCAGTCGAAAGAAAGTTGCGGAAGATTTCGTCAAAGATTTTTCCAGTGCGTTGATCGAATTCAAAAAGACAAATGCCCACACAAAGCTCTGGGGAAAATACTTCCAGCCTTCACCATAAGAATCGATGAACCGTACTCATCAACAACAGAAAAGGCTTTTGCGATCGGGTTTTGATTGCAAAAGCCTTACTTCATGTAAATTCCAGGAAGCGGCACGATATCAAATGTCAAACAGACATTTCACACGGTGTGCCCACAATGGCGCTTTCGCAAGCAATCAGAACACACAGCTTCAAAGTTCTCTACGGCGGGCTAGGATTGTACGATCTCCTCCAAATATATGTTGTCTCAATTCTCCCATGACAGTAAAAAGAATCTGAGGAACAACGCTATTATGAGAAAAATGCTTGTTATTACACGAGATGGAAGTCGCTCTGAAGCTGTCAGTGAATTGCTTGACCAGGATGATCACATTCTGACCAAGACCCGGTTGGAATCATCTGACCCGGGCGACGACAGGGAAGTGGATACGCTTTTCGTGGATGTCGATTCACTGCTTGGAAAAAGCAAATCCATTCAGGCTGCCCTTAAAGGACTTTGGTCACACTATCCCTCTGCGGCCATTGTCGTCATGGCCGATGAGGAACAGACCAAGATCGCGGTCGACGCGGTAAAGGCAGGAGCATTTGACTACCTGACCCACCCTATCGGCAAGGAAGAACTGGGGCTGGTCATGGCCAAAGTCCGAGAATCCGACGTCTTGCAGTCTGAGTTGGACTACTTGCGCGGACAGTTCTGGGATGAAGACTCACTTGACTACGTCGACACCCGAAGTCAGGCCATGCGCGATGTTTTCGTCAAAATTCGTCAGGTGGCAGGCACACGGACCACCGTCCTCCTCACAGGGGAAACAGGCACAGGCAAAAGCCTGATAGCGAAGCTTCTCCACAGGCACAGCAATCGAAAAGACATGCCATTCATCAGTGTGCATTGCGGAGCGATACCCGACTCTCTGGTGGAGAGTGAACTCTTCGGCCACGAAAAAGGCGCCTTCACCGGCGCGGTCCGACGCAAACTCGGCAAATTTGAGTTGGCACATGGAGGGACAATTTTTCTCGACGAGATCGGCACGGTCAGCCAATCAGTCCAGGTTAAACTTCTCAACGTCATACAGGAACGCATCATTCAGCGCGTAGGAGGCGAAAACGACATATCCGTTGATGTTCGTATTATCGCCGCGACCAATGAAGATATGAAGCAACTGTGCGACGAGGGCCGGTTCAGACGCGACCTCTTCTACAGACTCAATGTTTTCCCAATCTGCATTCCCCCTTTATGCGATAGGGTTGAAGATATTCCGCGGATATCAGAAAGCTTCATCAAGCAGTTCAACGGCCTTTTGAATACTGAGATAAAAGGCATACATCCTGAAGTACTTGATGCATTTCGAGAATACAGTTGGCCCGGAAATGTACGGGAACTCGAAAACATCATTGAGCGGGCATGTATTCTGGAATCGGGTGACGTGCTCCTCCCGGGAAGCTTCCCGCCCGACATACTCACGACCCAGGGAGATGTCGTCACTTCACCCGTAAAAACGAGCCTGCCACTCAAGGAGGCCCGACAGATAGCCGTCGACAAATTTGAGAAGCAATACCTGACGAGCCTGCTTGAACAATGCAATGGAAGCATCAAGAAATCCGCTGAAAGAGCCGGGATCACCTCTCGCCAAGTGAATAAGCTCATGAATCGACACGGCCTCACAAGGAAACCATTCAAATCATCAAAGTAAGAACTAATAGTTCCGAACAGCCCGCCATTGAGAGAACAATTAATTCCTGTTTTTGCATAAGCAGTTAATAAATATAACTATTAATTTTACCATATTCAAGCAAACAGCTGTCACATGTGACGCAAAGTCCTTTTATACATCCGTATTTGCCATAAACAGGAACTAAAAGTTCCTGTTTATACCTCTCTCCTTTACATCTTTTCCCTATAATTCAAGCCTCTTATCACCATGGCACGGTGCATGCTTATGGGTGTTTACCCCCACGAGGGCAGAAACAACCATGAAAAAGGCAGTGAATACCATATCCACCCGCAAGGAAACCATCCGGGGAGTTATCGTTCCGGAAGAATGGGACAACCAATTCCATGTGACGAAAATACTCATCGCATGCAAAGGCGAACGAGAAATTCGCGTTGAGAATCTGGATAGATTCCCTCACCTATTGGGCCTGTCCCAAAAGGAAACGCTTATCACCGGCACTGTCACGTACGATGGCACAATGGAATCCATTGTCATCGACAGTGTTGACACGCTGTAAACCCTGAAGCGAACACATCGTATGTATTCATTTTTCGGAATATTCATCACATCGGCTCTACTGCTCTGTGTATTCGCAGTGCAGGTCAACGCTGAGGAGCAACCGAATAATCCGGTTGAAGTCATGGGACTGGTCGTCGGCTCCTCAAATGGACCGACTCTCTATGACGGGATACGGGATTATGTGCTCCTCGGCGTTGACAATATAGGCATTGAGGGACGTCTCTGCGTTATATTTGGAGACCTGATGCATGAAAAAAACGGGCCGACCATTGACGTTTTTACAGTCCATCTTGTTTCTGACAGGCAGCAGCAAGAAGACAGAAAGGCCCGGACGGATCTCCATGTCCGCTCTCGGACCACACAACACCATCTAGGACATACACTCCTGTCCCCCTCCCGCACTCTGAAGTGCCGGAGATGGTTCAAGCCGTTGCCCAAACAGGGGAACAGCGGTGAATCCGTTGCGGCAGGACGTATCGGAAATATTTGGCACATCATGCCGTTCATTAAAACACCCAAAAAGCTGGCGTAGGCACATTATGGAAGCATCAGTGGTTGAGAATGAAGCAGTGGCTGGCGACGTCTATGAAGTTCGCGTAATTTCAGGACTGTCCCCCGAAGATGTTGAAGGTCTTTTGAACATGGCTGAAACCAGCGGCCTATTCAATCCCGATCAAATGACAGAAATCGAAGACATGTCATGGGGGTGTGCGTATCAGGGGGAAAGTGTTGCTTGCAGCTTTTTACAAGCTCTGGTTTCCACACCTCAGGGAGAAAAGCCAATTGGTTTTCTCTGCTTCACGGAAATCCCTGAATGGCCGCAAAACTATGAACTTTTCGGCATAGCAGTCACACCGGAATATCAGCGCCTCGGCATCGGGACCGCCCTGATGACGGGGATGAAGAACATTGTGGCTGGCCAGGACGGCAAGCGCATTTTTCTTGAGACCGGACAAAATCATAAATGTGAAGAAATCCGTCGCTTTTACGAGGCAAACAACTATTCCATGGAACATCGGTTTTTCAAACAATTCATCCCGAAAGATGAAAATGTGGTCTATTGCCACACCATTGAATTCGATGAAGAAGATGCCAACTTCCAATAGGAAAAGGGAGGGAATATGACGCTTGATATGTACGAAGACACTCTCTATGGGCAAGTTTTACCGCTGGACTGGGAGAATGACGTTGTCACCGGCATCATCTTGCTTGTCGACGGAGAAGAAGAGTTCATCGTGAAACCGGACAAGGTCGGAGGAAGACTGGTTGACCATCTGGACAGGTGGATAACAGCCGAAGGCATTGTTGAAGAGACCGAAGACGAATCATACATCAAGATTCGCAATTTCAAAGTTGACGATGAATTTGATTATGCCGGTGACGACAACTGGTAAGCGGCAATCTCTTTCTTTGGCATTGAACTATTGAGACAGTGAAATCATATTTCATGAGAGCACACGGGCAATGATACATCCCAACACAGAAGTACGCTTCGTTAATCCGACCATTGGACATGGAGTGTTTGCTACAGCCGATATCCCACGAGGCACCATTGTCTTCGTAAAGGACAGTCTGGACATTGAATTGACAGAAGCGGTCTTCAACGAACTGGACGAACACCACAAAGCGGTTGCTGATAAATACTCTTATATTGATGAAAACGGCGTTCGTATCCTCAGCTGGGACAACGCCAAGTATGTCAATCACAAATGCGACTGCAACATCATCAGCACCGGGTACGGTTTTGAAATAGCCATTCGTGACATATGGAAAAATGAAGAAATCTGTGATGACTACGGCCTGTTCAACCTTGAAGACAAGATACCACTGTCATGCGGATGCCGCAGATGCCGCCAGTGGCTTCGTCCAGATGACCTTGATAACCATTACGCCACCTGGGACGCTCAGATAGTAACTGCCCTTCAGGATATCACAAATGTTCAGCAGCCTTTGATGGAATACATGGATTCGAAAACAAAAAAACAACTGAGAGCATATCTTTGCGGCGAAGACCCGTACACTTCTGTGCTCACACTAAAATATCATAGAAACATTTCTGACAAATCAAATAGTATGAAGAATAGTACTCCCCCGACCTACCAAGGATACAATGGATAATACTCTGAAACAACCCAAGTTCATTATCGGGTGGCGAGAGTGGATCTCGTTGCCCGATTTTCATATTCCGGCCATAAAAGCAAAGATCGACACAGGAGCAAGAACTTCAGCCATTCACGCATTTCAAATTGAACCATTTGAAAAGGCGGGAGAACGCTATGTCCGATTCTGCATTCACCCACTTCAGGGACGTGACGATATTTCCATCCCCTGTGAGGCAAAGCTGATCGACCAGAGGAAAGTCACGAATTCCGGTGGCACAACCCAAAAACGATATGTCATAAGCACCACCCTGGAACTTGCGGGGCGTCAATGGGAAATCGAACTGACCCTGACCAATCGCGACCAAATGAAGTTCCGAATGCTGCTCGGTCGTTCTGCCATGAGAGGGCATCTCATTATCGACCCCCAACAATCGTATCAAGCCGGAAAAATGAAAGCGGAAACACTGTATAAGGACTCAGACAACTCATGAAAATTGCAATACTTTCGAGAAAAAAATCCCTGTATTCCACCAATGCCCTCGTGGAAGCAGGCAAAGCCAATGGACACAACATGCGTGTGATCAATCCATTGCGCTGTTATATGAACATAGCTTCGCACAACCCGACCATCCACTACAAAGGCGAGGACTTATCTGACATTGATGCGATCATCCCCCGCATCGGCTCATCAATCACATTTTACGGCACCGCAGTTGTTCGTCAATTCGAGATGATGAATATATACAACCTCAATGAATCCGTTGCCATCACCCGGTCGCGTGATAAATTGCGGAGTATGCAGCTTCTGTCGCGTAAAGGCATCGGCCTTCCCGTCACAGGATTTGCCAACTCCACGAAATTCACCGACGACCTGATAGAGATGGTCGGAGGCGCTCCGCTGGTGGTAAAACTTCTCGAAGGGACTCAGGGCATCGGTGTTGTCCTGGCTGAAAACAACCAGGCGGCCAAAAGCGTCATCGAAGCCTTTCAGGGGGTCAAGGCCAACATTCTGGTTCAAGAATATATCAAGGAAGCAAAGGGCAAGGATCTCCGCTGCCTGGTCATTGGCGGCAAAGTCATCGCGACCATGCAGCGCAAAGCGCTTCCCGGAGAATTCCGCTCCAACCTGCATCGCGGCGGCTCCGGCTCCATAGCCAAGATTACGCCGGAAGAACGATCGACCGCTGTCCGTGCAGCCAAGATCATGGGGCTCAATGTCTGCGGCGTCGACCTGCTCAGGACCAACCACGGCCCTGTTGTCATGGAAGTCAACTCTTCTCCGGGCCTTGAAGGCATCGAGAAAGTGACAGGAAAAAATCTTGCCGCCAAAATCATCGATTTCATCGAAAAGAATGCCAAAATCGGTGCGAACAAGACCCGCGGCAAGGGCTAGATATTACTTGAATTGACGGGGCGAATCATGACTCATACTGTTTTAGACATACAGAACATCAGCAAATCGTTTGATGGTGAAACGGCTCTGGACAACTTCTCTTTATCCATCAAAGACGGAGAATTCCTGACCCTGCTCGGCCCTTCCGGATGCGGCAAGACAACTGTCTTACGCATCATTGGTGGCTTCGAGGAGTGTGACAGTGGCGAAATACATATCGACGGGCATTCCGCCACAGGCGTTCCGCCTGAATCTCGGGCCGTAAACACTGTGTTTCAGAGTTACGCGCTGTTCCCGCATATGAATGTATATGACAACATTGCGTTCGGCCTGCGTATTGCCGGCAAGTCCGAGGCAGAGACAGCCAAGGCCGTACTGGAGGCGCTCCAGTTGGTTCGCCTGGAAGCGGTCAGGCATAAAATGCCGTTGGAACTCTCCGGAGGACAGCAGCAGCGAGTCGCCATTGCCCGCGCAATCGTCAATAAACCCCGAGTCCTGTTACTCGATGAACCGCTTTCGGCCCTCGACTACCGCCTACGCAGACAGATGCAAAAGGAGTTGAAGGAACTTCAGCGAACTCTGGGCATCACCTTCATTCTGGTCACGCACGATCAGGAAGAAGCGTTTACCATGTCGGATCGCGTGGCAGTCATGGACCATGGCCGCATCGCGCAGGTCGATTCGCCAAGAGCCATTTACGAAGAACCCGCAAATCTTTATGTCGCCGGATTTGTGGGCGAAATCAACGTACTTGACGGAGTCATCACTGGACGGGATGCACAAAATTACACAGCTGAAGTAGACGGCGTTGCCGTTGTCGTCAAATCCAAGAAGGACTTCAATGAAGGAGATCTGATCCACCTGCTGCTGCGGCCTGAAGACTTTCGAGTTGAAATCATGCGAGATTTGGAAAACTCCCCAACTCTGGCCAAGAAGTTTGACAAGGCTCTTCTCCAAGGGACTGTGGAGCGCACGTACTACAAAGGCGCGACATACGATGTCGATATCATCCTGGATGACGGCAACCACATACTGGTCACCGAATTCTTCGATGAAGACAGCGAATCCCTGTATTTCAACACAGGGGATCGTGTCGCCGTCGGCTGGTTTGAAGGATGGGAGGTTGTGCTGCCCCATGAAGGATAACCGCATCTTCAGACGTTTGGTCATCGGGGGAACACTGGCATGGATCGCCCTGTTCGGTGCAATCCCCACTTTCATGCTTGTGGGCGTCAGCTTCCTCAAGCGTCATCCTTCTGATCTGATCGAACAAACCTTCAACTTTGACAGTTATCTCCGGTTGTCTGATCCCGTCATCGGCTCCATGGTCATCAAATCTCTTGGGATGGCAGCCACAGCCACTTTCCTTTGCCTGCTCCTGGGTTATCCCTTTGCATACATCGTCGCCCGGGCACAAAAACGGCATGCGCGAAGAATGTTGCTGTTGGTCATGATACCATTTTGGACCAACACGCTCATCCGTACCTATGCATTGGTGGCGGTACTCAAAGCCGACGGGATTCTCAACAAGATACTGCTATTTCTTGGTGTTATCGATGTCCCCCTCAAGTTAATGTATACGCAGACCGCCGTATTCATCGGGCTCCTCTACACCCTGCTCCCCTTCATGATCCTTCCTTTGTATGCAGCCATCGAAAAACTCGACCAGAAATTGCTTGAAGCATCCAGAGACCTTGGCGCCAGCCGGTGGAGCACGTTCAGAAAAATCACTATTCCGCTCACCATGCCCGGCATCGTCTCGGGCTGCATGCTCGTCTTTCTCCCTGCACTCGGCATGTTCTACATACCGGACATTCTGGGAGGCGCACGGACCATACTGCTTGGCAATTACATTCGGGACCAGTTCCTCACTTCACGAGACATCCCCATGGGGGCCGCCGCAAGCGTCGCGCTGACTCTGGTCATGAGCCTGATGCTGTTCATCTATTATCGGAGTCTCAAACGATCCGGAAGGAAGATCCGGATATGATACGATTCATAAAAATGGGCTATGCGTGCCTCGTTTATCTTTTTCTCTACCTGCCGCTGGCTGTCATGGCGGTATATTCTTTCAATGCGTCAAAATACTCCCTTGCATGGAAAGGGTTCACACTCAAATGGTACGGCAAGCTGCTCACCAACACGACCTTGATAGACGCCGCACTCCGCTCCCTGACCATTGCCCTGGTTTCAGCGACTATCGCCTGTATCATCGGCACTCTGATAGCCTTTATGCTGCATCAATACCGATTCCGTGGCCGAAAAACCATCTTCGGCGGCGTATTCATTATGATGATGTCTCCGGACATCGTTATCGGCATATCACTACTGGTGCTGTTTCTCGGCGCAGGTTTGACTCTTGGATTCTGGACGCTTTTGATGGGTCACGTCACCCTGTGTGTCCCCTTTGTGGCAGCCACCGTCTATTCACGTTTCAAAGGATTCGATGCTTCGGTGGTCGAGGCTGCCAGAGATCTCGGAGCCAATGAGTATCAGGTCTTTCGACGTGTCGTTCTACCCATGGCCATGCCCGGTCTTGTGGCTGGCTGGCTGCTCAGTTTCACGTTGTCTCTTGATGATGTCATCATCAGTTTCTTTACAACCGGACCAACGTATGAAGTGCTTCCTCTGCGAATCTATTCAATGGTGCGCCTTGGAATAAAACCCGATGTCAACGCGCTCAGCGTAGTGATGATCCTTATAACCGTCGTCGCCGTCATCATATCCCGGCGACTCCTCAAGGAGAAGAGATGAAAAAAGTATTAATTGCCATCGCCGTCATTATCATGTGCGCCGCGTCTGCCCATGCCGGCAGCAACGAACTGTATCTCTACATTTGGTCAGAATACATCCCCGACGAGGTTCTTGAAGACTTCACAAAGGAGACCGGCATCACCGTCCACCTGTCCACATACGACAGCAATGAAGCCATGTACGCCAAGATCAAACTGGCTGGACAGGGATATGATCTGATCGTCCCTTCATCAGACTATGTAGGTCTCATGCGTCGTCAGGAGATGCTGCTCCCACTGGACAAGGCAAAGCTGCCGAACCTCTCCAACCTGACGCCCAGATTCGTCAACCAGTCCTTTGATCCGAACAATGAATACTCTGTGCCATACATGTGGGGCTCCACGGCCATTGCCATCAACACTGGCACCCTCGGGCACACGGCTGTCGAAAGCATAGCAGACCTCTGGAAACCGGAAATGGACGGCAGGCTCCTACTCCCCAACGAACCGCGGGAAGCCTTTGTCTTGGCCCTGAAGAAACTTGGATACTCAGTCAATGAAACCGACCCCGCTCATCTCGAAGAGGCATATCAGCAGTTGAAAATACTGATGCCGCGTGTCCGCGCCTTCGACTCCGACTCTCCCAAACAGGCATTGCTCTCGGGCGAAATATCCGTTGGAGTTGTCTGGAATGGCGAAGCATACATCGCCAACAGTGAAAACCCCGAAATTATATATCTTTACCCACCTGAAGGCTTCAGCCTCTGGATGGATTCAATGTGCATTCCCAAAGGCGCAAAAAATATTGCCGAGGCTCACGTCTTCTTGAACTACCTGCTCCGCCCTGACGTGGCTGCCGTCATCAGCACGGAAATGGGATACTCGACTCCCAATGCCAAAGCCATTGAGCTCTTGCCGGAAGAAGTACGAAACAATCCCATCGTCTACCCCACCGAAGCCGAGATCCAACGGGGAGAATTCGAAGATGATCTGGGGGAAGCCATGAAATTGTATGATGAATACTGGGTGAAACTGAAGACCGGCAACACCCAGCCTTAAAAAGAAAAGCTCTCCTTTAAAACAAAAAGCGGCTTACGATTAACATCGTAAGCCGCTAATTTCATTCTGGTACAAGGGGGGGACTCGAACCCCCACAGCCGTGAAGCCGGCGGATTTTGAATCAATATCCGAGATTTCACCCATCATCATTTAATATCATCTTAGTTCTAGATCTCAATCACTTAAAGAATTCCCCCCTTCACTAACCATCCCAGAATATCATCTTGTTTAACCACCAATTTGGTGTTAATTTGGTGGTTGTTTTAAGATCAATCTTTGGAGGACGGGGTGAGTAAGAAGTGGATTCAATCTGACAAATTTCGCGGAATCAGATGGCAGCAACACCCGAAGCGGAAACATGGAGTCCGCTTCGATAGGCGTTTTGCCTATCGATTTATGTTTCAGGGCAAACGCTACGAAGGTTTTCTTGGCTGGGAGACAGAAGGTTGGCATGAGAAAGACGCATACTTAAAAAAAGAGTTCTATCTTGAAAACGCCAAGAATGGCCACGGACCGACCAGCCCTAAGAGAGAAGCACAACAATCCCGCGAAGCTGTCTTGGCTGAGAAACGTAAAGACATTTCATTTGAGGCCTATTTCAACAATCGATACCTGCCAGAAGCTCGCACACGGAAAAAAGAGCACACCATAAGAACCGAAAAGCAGCATCTCCGAGACTGGCTCTCCCCTCAGTTGAATGAAAAGCCCATGCGCTCCATAAGCCCCGACGACATTGAACGAATCAAGCTTGCAGTTCTAGACAAAGGACGCACTCCCAGGACAGCACAGCATATCCTAGCCGTCTTTCGCCTCGTATGGAATCATGCAAGAAAGAGAGGTATCGTCGAGACAGACAGCCCTACCCGCGCTATTGAAATCGGCAGAATTAACAATGAGCGCACCAGGTTTCTCAAGCCAGAAGAAGCGCAAAAGCTTTTAGACACGGTCAGGGCCCTCGACGAAAATGCCTACTCATTAACTCTGGCCGCCCTATACACCGGCGCAAGACTAGGAGAGCTAACCGGCCTCACTTGGAGTGCAATCGATATGCAGGAAAAATCAATCACTCTTCTGCACACGAAAACAGGCAAACCACGTATTTTGCCCATAGCTGGCGCGTTATATGAAATTATCGAGAACATTGGCGAAGGGACTCCTGAAGAACTTGTATTCACAAATTCGAAAAAGGCTAAATGGCGCGAGGCTCCGTGGGGCTTTCGACAGGCCATCAAGGATCTCAAGCTCAACGAAGGCCGAACAGACAAGCGAGAGTGGATTTGCTTCCATAGCCTCCGACACACAGCTGCCTCTATGATGCTCGCTGCCGGTGTGGATATCCGTACCATCCAATCACACTTTGGCTGGTCTACGCTTGCTATGCTTCAACGCTATACTCATGCTCTGGATGAGTCGAAGCGAGCAGCGATTGACTCATTGGAAAGGGCCTTAGCCACCAAGCCAGGTGGTAAGATTCTTCCATTCAAGAAGACCGCAGAATAAAGCCCCCCCCAAAAAAACATACTGCGCCACCGCTTCTACAGAGAGGACGCACAAGCGCTTGATATGTCTGATGAATTTTGGCTCAACCTGAAGCACATTCGGGCATACACAAGCCTGAAAAATTCTTCGAAGAAACAGACTCTTAAAAAAACAAACATGCATCGATAAATACTTAATCTTAAAAAGCCGCTAGCAATTGCTAACGGCTCTTATCTTATCCTTCAAATTCAGCATCACACCGATTGCAGTGCCAGACCCCAATGATATGTCGGTCGATATGTTCCCCGACTTGGTTACCGACCGTTGCCCCGGCAAAGAATCCTGCAAGGGCACCGGCAAGGGCTCCGGTTATGGCACCCATTCCGGTGCCAATGACAGGGGCAAATCGAGAGCCAATAGCTGCTCCGCATATAGCTCCACTTGATGCGCTGGCGTAACCCGCTGCGCCGCCAGCCACTCCTCCTACAGCCGTTCCGAGTTTTTGCGTTCTGTTTATTAAAATGACGTGCGTATCCCCATTGCAGTTTGGGCATTTGGGTGTTTCATTTTCCATATTTTCTCTCGCTTATATTTGTGATTATTTGACCAGCGCACCACGCAACATGCCAAACATAGACGGGGCCAATTCGGACAGGTCGTGGATGGTGCGGCTATGGTTTGGAATCAGTTTGGTGATGGCTTCGGACATGATGCCCAGACCGTAGATTTCGATGCCAAGACGCCTGGCGTCTTCAATGGCACTGAGTGCAACATTGGACGAGTCAGGATCACCGTCCGTCAGGATCAGGACGATCCTTCTTGGTTCAGAAAGCGGTTGCATCTGTTGCAGCACCCACCAGAGGGCTTCTCCAAGCGGTGTGCAACCTGCTGCGCTCACGGCAAAGTCAGCGTGCATCCGCTCTCCATGTCGCAGAATGGGGCACACTGTCGGGCCTTGGCCGTTTCCGTTGCCTCCATCTGTCGGAGTACCTGCAGGAAAGGCCGTAACCGCTACATTTATACCATCGATGGAATCCAAGGCAGTGGCAACTGCATGACATATCTGCGAGGTTAGCTTAATACGCCGTCGCATTGAGCCGGAACAATCCAGCAGAATGTGAACAGCAGTATTCACGCCAACCTTGCGAGCTTCCCATTTGAACACACGAGAATCTGCTACCGTCAACCGGTGCAATTGACGCGAATCCAGACGACCATGGCGACTGACGTTACTTCGTGCCATCACCGATGATTGCAACACTCCTTGAAGCTGAGTTCGCAATGCAACTGAAGCCCGTCTCGTTACCTTTTCATCCTCCGGTGGGATAGGCTTCGTGGTCTTATTCCCAAGCCTTGCTACACAGAGAGATTCACTCAAATCCTGCGGTTGACCTTTAGTGAGCGATTCAGCAAGCGCCCCACCTAGGTCATCTGGCAAATCGTCTGGGGTTGCCTGAAAGAGCTGTTTCAGACTCCTACAAGATCCTTCGGCCACCCCATTGGGACTACCGTTTTTGAATGTGTTTTTGTCTTTAGAGCCCTCATTTTTAGGGACCTGTGAATCCAATTTCTCTTTAAGGATGGAAACGACTTCCCGCGCATACAGGATACAATCCTGTGTTGATTCACAGCAGACATGCACCTTTTGCAGGACTATGTTTAACCGCGCAATCAGACCAGGATATTGAGCTTCAACAAGGCAGCCGGCAGCATCTCGCTGATTGCCCAGCGAAGGGACATCCCACGCTCGTACCGACAACAGCAACCAATTCAAGATTGCCATACCAGGATCAGTAGCCTGTTCAGAGTCATTGCCGAACAGATGCTGAATGAGCCAGTTGAAGTTCTGGCGGCAACCGGGAAACAAACGCGCCAGACGATGCTCAACACGCCAATCCTCAAAGGTATTCCAGACGTGCATTTCTAGCGGCGTCAGGTTCGCCAACTTCAGCCAATCAAAACGAGTTTCCCGAATATGCGCAGCTTCATGATCCGCATATCCACGCGCTAGACCGATGAGTGTTTCGTCACAACCCAGAGGAAGCGCAGGCAGATGAATAGTATTGCCATCCGTATATGCTCCGGTTCCCCCAATCACTATTTTTACGCCGTATTTACGCCCGAGCACGCTTGCCACCATGGGCAGTGATTTCATGATGAGTTTGTTCGTCATGACAATCACCAAAGCCCATGGCTATCGATCTGATGTTGATGCACCGATTCGGGAATGAACTCAGCGTCAGCTATCGATTTTTCAGGCAATGAAGGAATCGTGTCTGCAACCAGACCAGCCAGGATATCACTGGCATCTTTGCCATCGAGGATCTTCTGCCCATGCGCCACGAGCGTTACAGGATCACGAAGCATGGACACAACACCTTGAAGCATCACCAACTCACTGCCATGGATGTAACCGCGAGTAGGAATACGGTTGAAGGTCGTTTCCAGAAGATCCACTACGGGCACGACACGCGGTTCAACAAAGCTAAGCCCCGACAGTTTGGTATGGATGGAACGCAAAGGAGACAACGCCTTGTGCGTCACCTTGTCCTTTCCGTCAAAACACCGATGCCATGTATCTGTCGCAGCCTTGGCAACCTCACCGAAAAGCGTGCCGCCAAGTTCATTCACTTCATCATGCAAACCCTGATGTACCGCGTCATCCGTGGGTGGCAGGAGCTTGAACAACTGCCACTTGAAGCCGATACGACTACGGACGTAATCCGCACTGACAGTAGAGCCGCCGATCAGATTCTCCCAGCCAGGATGCTGCGATATCCAATCCCGTACAGCGTCATCGTACCGATTGAGGAATTGATCTTTTGCGTTCAGGAAGTCATTACGAATGACGGTCAGTTCCGCCACGACCTCATCAGCTTTATCCTCAGGAAGTGCCCAACCGCCAAGGAATCGGACACCGGTTCGATCCAGCAGGTTCACAGCGCGAGCCTTGAGTGTCCCGAAGATACGTAGCTCCTGCGGATTGCAAATCTTCTTGCTGCCCAGCGACGCCAGTTCTTCAGGCGGCAACTCCGCCCCACCAAAGTCCGAGGGTGTTAATTTCTTGCGAGCAGTCCAAATGTTCACGTCCAGATTCAGGGCCATCAAATTGTCGAGCACAGTGATGTCAGTGTGGGTATCCATGATTACTCCTTGGTTTCTTGTGGGAAGATGCGTTGCGCCAGTTCGTGCAATACGGTCCTGGTCTCAGGGGAAGCTCGATAGCCAAGAGAGCGATCGAGCGCATAGGTCACGGGCTGAATGCCTTGCCTTGCAAGCGGTTGGAATCGGACAGTCAAGTCTGCCCAACGAATGAGAGTACGGGTCGAGAAAGTGATTTCGATAGTGTCGCGAAAGCTGCCGTCAGCCTCGCCCATAAACAGTTTGCGGACCTCGTTGGCGTATTCCACCATCTTGGTCCGCACGTCCTTGGGAAGTCCCGGTGCCTTGCGATGCAGTAGCTCGCGCTCCGACTTAGGACTGGGGTAACCGATTTCGCACAGCCAGAAGCGATCCATGAAGGCTAAATTCTGTCTGAGCGTTCCTTGATACAATCCGGTTTCGTCGGCTCCGCCATTGGTGTTGGCTGTGGCCGCAAAGCGGAATAACGGATGCGGTTTGATAACTTCTCCGCTGTTCTCCGGGATGCATAGCGGATCTCCATCCAGAATTCCGTTGAGACCGGCAGCAGTCGCCGGATCAAGTAGGTCTATTTCATTAAGCAGGAATAACCCGCCGAACTTCATGGCGAGCGCCAGCGGTCCATACTGAAAGGACATATTCGAGTCCTCCACGGTCAAATGCCCGACCATATCGGGGAACTCCAGCCGTCCGTGCCCAGTGATGTCGAAAACCGGATAATTAAGCTTGGCTGCAAGTTGTTTGATCAGACTTGTTTTACCCGAACCAGCAGGTCCGAACACGTAAAGCGGGTCAGACGAATCCATAAACCAGACGACCGCGTCACGGCTCGAATCATGGAAGAGGTATTCCGGGTTAGGTTCCGGGGTAAACGAGGATGGAGATGCAAAGCCGCATACCGTCCGTTTGGATTTCTTGCCGCTGAAGACCTCTCCTGCATCGTGGTTAGTCGGTTGCATGGTTTGCAGTTCTTTCAAGATGTCACTCATGGTTTCCCTCCTTTGAAAACGGAAAGAGCCCCGGCCTGCTTGTGCAGAACCGGGACTCTTCATATTTTATGAGTTTCAGTTAATGGTTTAACTATCTACAAGGTGCGTACCTTAAATACGTCTCACCATTTAACTATTTTATTGGAAGTTTGTATTGCTCTCGTTTGGTCTTGAAAAGTCCTTTAGAAGGCCATGCATTTGATGTGAACGGCACGCCTCGTTCAAGGAAAGGCCACTATCAAGTGTGACATCCATATCTGCTCCGTGTTTAAGCAAGAGGCTAGCGACTTCAGCATGATCAATGAGTACTGCTTGAAACAAAGGTGTCATTCCTTCGTGGTGAACATCATTCACTTCCGCCCCTGCTCCCAGCAAAATCTTGATATTATCAATGTCGCCGAAAGCCGTGCCATAGCCCTTGCCACAGCGCCCAGGCCAAGGGCGATCCTTTGCATCGGAAGCACAGTTAAGCACAGCGTAGAGTAGTGGTGACAGTTCTCCATACTCAGTTGTTATCCGTTGTCGTATGTCCACACCACGTTTGATGAGTAATCGCAGCAAATATGGTACACGATGAACTAGCACCATATGGAGTGCTGTATATTTGAGCTGACCGCTAGCCGTAATCAACGCTTCAGGGAGTACGTTTTTTGGCCTGTAACCCGGGTATCGCATGGGTGTCATCAAGGTGTTGGTTGCGATAGGGCTGTCATCACGGCTCAGAATGGCTTCAGCGACTTTGTATCTGTCCTTCCAGGTTTCCTGATCCATGGCTGTATAAAATGCATTATTTTCTAGTACGGTGCGGAAATTCAGATTAATTCCTTTATTTATGAGCCTGATGGCTTGGTCGTAGCTATGGTCTTTGATGGCTGCGCATAGTTTGTTGTTGTCTACAGTGTAAGTTTTTATAATGGCATTCAGCTGCCCTTTGTACTTTGCCTTGCCATCCCTCTGAGCTTCTGATGAAGTTCCGATTTCGGGAATCCATTTCCCGAACAAGCCCTCAAAACGCCGTCGTCCGATTTCAAGAACCCGCCGTCGGTATTCTTCGTCTTCAAGGTCATGTTTAGAGAATTCGTCTTGCTTGGCGGAGACATTCCAAAGTGCGACACACTGGTCATGCCATTGAGACCAGGATTTCATTTTCTTTATATGCAACCAGTACTTACCACGTGACTTTCCGAAGCGTTGCTTATTCGACAACAGGTAACATGCCATCGAATGTGTTATCTCAAGGATGATCGGCATGAGGTTGCCAGCTCGATAGCGAGCATTACAAAACGCCTCCCAAAGAAGGTTATATCCATCTTCGATATCGTTGTTTTCGAGGGCTTTGAGGCCATCTGCAAAAGGAATGGTGAACGAGTGAAAGCCGCCATTGTCTGGACCACTTTTAAGCTCCAGGAGTCTCGATTCAAGTAATGTACCTTTGCGGCCATGGGGAGGAAGAATTTTCAGGCATTCAACAAACAGTTTTTTCTCTGCTTCATAGGGTGCGAACCAGAAACGCTCTTCGTGCAGTTCAGCGATGACTTTTAATGGAGGCCGCCGTTCTTCTACTTGTTCAACGATAATCTGTTTAGCTATTTTAGTACGATCGTAAAGTGAAGTTTCAGCATGAGCGGGCATATCGATGAAGGTTCTTAAGCATCGCGTGAAAGATCTTCTTAATAGTTCGATATATGTTGTAGCAAAAGAATCCCGTAACATGTTGGCCGTTTGCTGATCATATTCATTGGCGAGGGCTCGGAGAGTGTTATCCACAGCACTCGCTATAATGAGTCCAGTTCTCAGGGAGCGGCGGAGATCTGCAGCAATATCCCCAGAGAGGTATTTAGCCTTTGCTACGGCAAGGATGGTTGCCATGGACGGAGTTGACACTCCAGTCATCCAGTTCTCTATGGTTCGTTCATCTTTGATAGTTGTATCGTTGGAGAACCAAAAAGTTTCCATATCCATTTGGGCTTGACGTAGCCACCACTTGAGGAAGCGACCAACAGCAGATTTTCCCTTACGCGGCAGGAACCATGTCGGTGTACGCGGAAAGGGCGTTTCTACAGGGCCACCGCAGATGCAACTGGTGAACGAGATTCTAAATGCCGTATGCGCGAGTGTCTTTGAAAGGTATTCCCTGAAGAGCGATTCCCATGCCTGTTTCGAATCTTCCCAGTTGGTGCTGGGGAATGCCATACGCCGGCACCAGTTCACTTCGTGTAGAAGCTCTACGCAAGTAATGCTGAGGATGGTGGAGCGAATATCCTTGTGGCCGAAAAGCTGAGCCATCAGCATTTCAAACTCATCATGCTCCAGCAAGGCTTCGTCTTTAAGGAAACGTTTGAGATGTTTTTTTTGGGAGTCTTCTAGGTAGTACTGTAAGCCAGAGAGTTTAAAAAGCGTTTCGATAGCGGTCGCAACAGGGGAATAGTGTGTTTGTTCTTGTGTCATGATATGTGTGGTGACGGGCGAGCTGTTTCCAGCCCACCCGAATGTGGTTAATCTTCGTCGTCAATATAGCTATCGTTGTTGGGATTATGCGTGTCGGCCCAGTCATCCATATCAGCATCGTTGTTAGGGTTGTTGATGTCAGACCAAGTATCAAGTTCATCTTGGCTCATGTTCGAAGTGTCCATAGCGTATTCTCCTTGTCGTTGAAATGGTTATTAGTTCTTTTTTCTGTTGGGGTTCTTTTGTTTCCCACGATTCCCCTGTGCCTGATCGTGCTGACGATTCGTACCTTTACTTCCCTTGTTGGCATTGCCTTGATTCGCTTTGTTGTCTTCCTGTTTCATGATTCCTCCTTGGAATGTTTCGTCTTTGTCTATCGACTCGGAGTTGGGCTGGCGAACATGCTAACGGACATTATTTTTCATTAAGGCAAGAAAGTCTTTCTTAATGCGATATTGGCATTGATTATGGTTCAATCATGCTACCGATTTCACTGGCATCAAGTTCCGCAGGTTGCAGCATTTCCAGTTCCTTGATTATTTCGCTCGTAGTTTTTCTCCTTTGAAAACAGAAAACCCCGGCCCTGCGTGTGCAGAACCGGGGTTAATCTTGTAATGTTTTAGTGAATTATCTTAACTCTTTCGTATGCCAGAGTCGTAATATGTAAACAGCGTCACCTTTCACGAGGTAACGCACAATATATCGTCCAAATACGAATTCACGGACTCCCTCAACATCTTCAAGAGGACGTCCTATATGTGGTGTTTCTGTGAACCTATTAATAACAGATTTGAGATTGAGCACTGTAGTGCGAGCTATTTCCAAGTCGTGCTGAGCAAGGAAATCGTGAAACCGTTTTAAATCTTGAACAGATTCAGGGGAAAACCTTATTTGCATTCTGGAGCATCCGTTTCAGCTTCAGTTCCCCAGCTATCCATCCAGGCAAAAACGTCATCACCTTCCACAAATCGCCCAGCCTCAATGCTTTCAATCGCCAGCAGCGTCTCTTCACGACGTTGCTCTTGAGCCTCATGCTTAGTGACAAAATCCACCATGAACTCCCGCAAGAGATGGCTGGAGCTTTGGCCCCTTTTTTGGGCTATAGCCTCGAACTTATCCTTTAAGGCAACGTCAACACGCGCCCGTATGGTTTCCTGCATTACGCCTCCATTGTTGTAGCTACAATACGCTACAAAGAATGGAGTGTAAATTGTTTTCAATCACGCTGCTGATTTTAACGGCTTGTTGATTTTTCCAACATACAATCGTTCATAATCGTTGCCCGTCTTTTCGCATTGCCCCAATAACTTCTGCGCTTTGAGGCTGTCACTGGTTACCATGTTTAAGGTCTCGACCATCTGATTTCGATCTAACGTCTTTCGTCCCGCAACCATTGCAACACGAAAACGATTGTTCCCAGCTATCAGCCACGGATTTTCATCATTCAGATTCGCCAAGCGGTACGTCCGTTTGATCCGTTGTTCAGTTTCAGCAATTCGCTCAGTTAAATGGTCTCTCTTGTCCTTAAGCAATGCCAGTTCTTCCAGTTCCAAGCAGGACGCCGAATCTAGCTCGGAGATGTCTAGCCCTTGAAACTTCGGACAGTCTGCATTGACATCACACCAATCGCAGAGAGGATGAAAGCCACGGCAGTAGTCCAGATCGTTTAACGCCAAATTGCCAGCTCGCACGTCCTCCGCTGTCCGCCAAATAGCCACAGCCGTTTGCAAACATAAGTCGAGCATAGTGATCTCAGCCAGATACGGGCCAAATGGTTTCACCGTAGACATAGAGATGGAAAGAACCCAACCTTCGATGTCCACAGGATCTGGCGATTCAGGGAGTTCCACACCAAATAGCGCTCGTATAGCTTGCGGGAACGTAGCTTTTTCAATCCCCTTTTCCTGCACGGAAAAGCACGGCTTATTCCAGAAGGTCTTCAACAATCCAACTTGACCATAAAGCTGAGCCTCATATGAAGAATACAACGAGGCAGGGATGCGTTCGTTACTTTTGAGTTCCAGAACACGCACGGCAGGCTTCATCCCACCCCAGACCAATGTGAAATCAAGATGAGCCTTGATCGGCACGCCGTCATGTGCAATGCAGATTTCAAGTTGTGGCACGAGCTTCATCCCGGTTGCCTCCAACGCTTTCTGAATGCCGTCCTCCTGCCAATGCCCTCGCTGCAAGATAATTTGACGGCCCAGAACATGGGCCAACTCATCAGGTGTCTGTTTTGATATCGATTCAGTAGAAGGCGTCCTCGACATACCGAGTTTACTCGCAACTGCAGCCCGCATGCATTCCATTCCTTTACCAATGTCGGACATGCCAATGTACTGGCTGCGGTCTCCAAGCTCCTTGGACGTTTTCTGTTCAGAGTATGCAAGCAGCCCTTGAGTCAATAATCGCATCAAGCCTTGAGCTTTCATGTCATCATGCTGCATCCGAATACCTCCACCAGACCTTACGGCCACCATCCCAACGGAATCCAGCTTTACGTAAGAATTCCTTCTTCGAGTGAGTACTGCCAGTTGCCAGCACGCACTGCTTGCCATCATTGGCCGTACCTTTGCGATACTGCACACCATCAAGACGAGGCAAATTAGCTTCCTGAAGCCTCCCCCCTGAGGGTACGCTATTCTGCTGCTGCGCAGGCTCCTGAGGCTCATATACAGGCCTTTCAGGAGCCTTAACCAAGTTGCCATTATGTTTCGCCAACTCTCCGTCATCATCGCTTTCCGTCACGATCCCAATCAACGCAGACAAACCATACCGACGCGCATAAGTCATGGCCGAGCCATATCCTTGCGGGTCGTTCTTCGGCAACGGCATGGTGAGAAGAGAAGATTGCCACTGCCCAGTTTCAGCATGAACGATCTTGGTCACAAGCCCAAGCTGGTTGGCCTCAACGGATACCGGATACTGCGTGAGCCAGATGCCATGCTCAAGAAGAGCATCGCGGCATGCGTTCATAACCGAATGCAAAGTCGCATATCGGCTGTTAGTGAACTTGTTCTCAGCGTCCTTCTGTGCAGGGGATAAAGCCTGCTGCACTTGGATCATTGTCTCTGCCAATTCCGTAATTTCTCGGGAACTCATTTGGGGTTCCATGTTTGCCTCCTTGAAATGAGAAAGGCCCCAGTGCCACGAAAGGCGACGCCGGGGCTTTTCTTTGCTAGAAAATAAAGCGAGAAAAATATTATATATTCAAAGGTGTAATATATATCTCAAACAGAATGAAAATCAGTCGAACAACTTATAAACTCACACTCTATACGAGAACGTAACAACCTAACCAGATAGCTATTACTGAAACGAATAACGCCTTGAATTGATGAGTATTTTTTCAATCACATTCCAACCTTCCTGCTTACTCATCTTTCCGCCTTTCGTTAACGCTTCCAGCACATGCGCATATTCGTTGCGAATATTTGTGGCGAATATGCCGGGGTCGTCGGTACAGATACAAAGAGCTGGAGCCGGATAGTCAGGTTCGTTTTCAAGATTAAGCCAATTCTTTATATGATGCTCGTCGTAATTATCGTAACAACTGATCCTCACATTACTCGTAGGCATTGTTTCAATGGCGATACTTCGTTTGACAAGTTCTGAAAGCACCACTTTTTGAAGTTCTTTCAACGCATTTATAGAAATTAAAGATGCGTCAATTTCCTCAAAGGCTGTTGAATCTGAGATATTGCTCCAAGTCATTTCACTTATCCGCCTGCCATGGTGTAGACGATAAATTTCAAACGCTTCGGAATTATCCTTTTCTGTGTTTTCAATATCCATCAACTCACGACAGTCAAAAGCATTCAGCGCCTGCTCCGCACGCCTTCTATCAACTATTGCTTTAATGGGATTAAGTCTCCGCATCTTCCATGCTTCTGCCAATAAATCTGGAGCCTTGCCTACTTCATATACCTTGCGGGAGTGCCGTCGAATCTCTTGTTGAATCATGGCGGTGTCCGCTGCAAACTCCGGTTTGCCACGAAGAAACGTCCAAGCGAAGACAAGGTCATCCAGGTGGACTGTACGACGCATGACAATGCTTTTCCCGATCCTTTGCTCCCAAAGCTCTGGGCTAATTCCCAAAGCGGTAGCATGCCCTATCCTATTCTTGCCGGATAAGTTAAGAAATATAACAGCTTCGTACACAGCGCGAATTCCGCTAACCAAATGAACAAAATCTTCACCAGCATGAAATGTGAATTGGTTGATACCTGAATCACGCATTCGACGGAAAGCCGGAGCGAAAACTTCTGGCGGTGCATGTAATTCGTTGCCAGCCGCATCACAACCGACAACCATATCGTGAAGGCTGGTAACTTTCTTTCGCATCTCGATAAGTAGCCGAGCTTGCTTTTCCAGATTGGCTCTAAGTCGATAATGCTGACAACAGGAATACTTGGTCTCGCTCTTCTTGATAAAATGCCCAACCATCCGCATTTCCATGCGTTTCCTGCAATCACCATTCTCTTTGTGCGGGGTACGTCTATCAACTCCGCTGGAATAATTGTTGTACTCCTTCTGAATATTGCAAAGCAGCTTGAACATTTTGCGACCTTTGTCCTTAGGCGCAAATCGACCTTCAAGGAAAGCAACGTCCTCAGAATACATGCCTTCTATTTGATTAAAACGTCGATGGTAATATGATTCTTCAGAAAAATCCCGCATAGCATTTTTAGTTATCCGCTCAAATTGGTCAAAACCATTTTGTTCGCGTTGCTGAACCATTAACCGGTTCAAAAAACTTTGGATGAGCAGGTAGTAATGGAGAATTTGACTGTGCACCTCGGTTCCGTTCGCTTCAATTAATCGGTAATAATCAATTAGAAAGAGAACTTCTTGGTGTAGACTACTGCTCGTTTCTCCTTCAGGTTTCAAAAGGTAGCGTGGATGCTTTTGTCTCCTGAACAACTGCCGCTGATGTCTACAAGACCGGTCGAAGTACCTTTTAAGGCTAAGCCTTGAACGTCCACTAATACTACTGCCTCCATAACATTCTGCAACCATCCAATACCGGAGATCAGAGGCAAGATAGAGCAACTCATGAAGATGGTCAGGTATAAAACGTTCATCGATTTGCATGAACAATTCTTCAGCCTCATGCGCCATACCCCTTCGCACAAAACGAGCAAATCGACCGGGGCGCTTCATGGCATCTTGCCATATCCAATCCGCTTCGGTGCTCCCGTTCAGGTGAATATGAAGGTCGTAGAAACCATGTTGCTTGGCAAGATCATCAAGTCCAGGATCATCTGTGCTGAGAAGTGCTGTATTTTCCAAAAGCCTTGCAGTGCTTTCCAGAGCAGTGTCGTTCGCATGGGAATGACGAAAGGTGTCGTGGAGCGCATATGCGATGATGGGGAGTGGAGCAACTTTTATCAATAGATTCTGCCAGGATGTCAATTCTTCATGTCGTACATGGATTTTCCCAACTCCAACTTGAAGATGTTGATCCGCAAGAGCTTTGAGCCCCGTCAGAACTTGTTGATCCATCCGATCAACATTTCCAAATAAATTTTGCCAACGATTTTCATATATATAGTCTGGCAGATTGTTACTGTGCTGTCTGGCACGCACAAAGCAAAGCTGCCTACATGTCGTCACATCTGGCCACGCTCCATCAATATAGCGAAAGAGAAGAGACGTGTTTGCAAAAAGGACGGTAGGTAAGAGGACCTGCATACGCTACTACTTGTATTCTTTACGATACAACTCCATAAAAGCCTTGAGGTAGGCTTTTCCTTCATAGCTGCTCGGCTTTACGTATGATCTTTTGGAGTAGTCTTCGTCTGTCACGAATTCGAAATAAATGTCATTCCTAGCAGCACGGCTTAGTGAGAAGAATGAAGAGAAGTCATAAGAATTCAATCTTTCCATTATCTTAGACCAATTGCGCTTAAGGATGTCTGAGGAAAAATTGTAGTAATCCTCACTTGAGTCATCCTTTGTTATTTCTTGCAGAAAACTATCGATCTCTTTTTGTAACGCCGTTCGCTTCATGACAGTTTTTTCTTTTAAGGCGTTCTTCATTGGGAAACATAGCGTGTTCAAGAGAGAGGTCAGTCCAAACACTGTAAAATTATCATATTTGACCTGTGGATAATCCGCGATTCCCGAATCTTTAGCTACCATTCTAGGGTCTCCGGCCATGGCTCCGTAGGAACGCAATGTTACATTACTTATATTAGGAAGTAAGATTGGCCAGATAGGGCATGACAAATACCAATTGTACAACGGTAATACTGATGGGATATCTACCCCTTGAGAATAAAGTGATGCTAATCTTTTCCCAAAAGAAGCAAGTGTGTCACTTGTCGAGAGTGGTGACAATTTCAGCCTGTGGTCTCCTACTATGCGATACTTATGCAAGGCTTCTTCAACTAATATAGAATCAAGAAGCACAACACTATACAATTCAAGGATATAGCCAACATGTGGAGTTTTCCGTTCTGCGTTCAGGGCCCTCTGAAATCGCTTCCATATACGGCCATAGGTGTTAAACTGAAGGCCGGATTGATCCTCGGCTGGCTTATTCTCTTGCCATAATTCAATCAAATTAAGAAATTGTGCAAAAGAAGAATCTTCAAAGACATCTTCCATGAAAATCTCTGTTGACGCGGTATCCCCATAAGATCGATCTTCTTCGCCAGCCCCAGTTGATACAGAAAAGCGATCTTGAGGGCTGAGGTAACTATGAAGCATGTATTCGATCGACTCTTTACTCTCTCCACCTAAAAGCGCCAGCAGGCCTACAAGTTGATAAGCAGACAAATATGTGAATGTTTCTTTCTCATTGGGAGCAACCCTGACAAAGAGTGCGTTCATAATAGATTTATGCCAACTCCGAATATTGTCCGACAATGTATCAAGCGTATTAACAAAGAGACCGAATGAATCGGCTACATCCATATCGGTATTTTTAGCATTCTCTACAAAGCTTCGAACATAAGCGGAAACATTCTCAGAATCCACATTGGCTATAAAGCTTTTGTCTGAAAACTCTTCTTCTGCAACCTCCAGGTTCCATACAGCAGAAATTCGCGGCAACACACTCGTCTTTCTGATTGATTCACTCGAAATTCTATAATGCCCCAATGGCTCAACGTGATGTTCCGCCCCAAGAAGAGCCGCTGCAGTAATACGTTCCGAACTAAAAAGGGATGGCTCGTCGATTTCAAAAACGTGGGGAAGCAGCATCCCCATTTTGTCAGCATGGCTCATGTTGAAATCTCTTACCTGCAGAACTTTGATGAAATAGTCTCCGATCAAAGCTGGGTTCTGCCACATAGCCGCTGCATACAATCCACCCATCACCAAAGCTACAGAATTTCGCTCGTTGCCTCCAAGGCCAAGTGGCAATGAAGCTTCTTCATTCAGCAAATTATTATCTTTCAATCGTTGAGCAAGTGAACTCATTCCAAAACGATCCCGCACAGCCAGCACATCTTTCGACCAATGAAAACCGAAATGGCTCAACGGCGTGTTAAACACCTGTGCCATCTTGAAGTGAAACGTGAGAGAATCCTCCTTCAATCTATCAGAAGCACAACTTTCAATGCACTGTAGGACCTGAATAATTGTCCGCACAGGTTGGCGAACCAAGTGCTTGATCGCCATTTCAAGACCAGTCTTTGTGTTCAGGTGATACCGTTTTTTCAGCATTTCTTTCAAAACGTCTTCCAGTGATTCGGATTGCCCACTGGAGTGGTGCGCGAAAATAACTTTTACCACATGGCGGCGCATGACTTGATCTATGCGTTGGAGTTCAATCCTTCTGCTGGGTTTCATTATTTTTAGAAGATATTGATCTTCGAGGGAATCAATTCGATCATGAAAAAGTTTCATTTTTTTGTCGTCGCCAGCATCTCTCTCAAGGTACTGACTATCAAAATGCGCCCATTGGTTCATTCTGACCAAACAGCTGTATAGATCAAAATCACCGGACAAAAAGACTACCAGTTGTGGCGATGTGAGGTACTTACGAAGAATTTCCAACACGTCCCAACCTCGGGAGAAATTTGTGTCGATGTCATCAAAAGCCATGACAAAAGCTTCCTGTTCAAGGCACTCTAGTGCGGATTTAACAAACAGATGAAAATCCCTTTCCAAAAATTCCCCTTGGATCACATTAGTGAGCCCTTCTTCCATAATGAAATTGGGGCTATCCCAAGCATCATGGGAAAAAGCCTTACTTCCAATGCCGTTTATTTGTGCAAGACCACGGGCAAGCTCGTTCAAGGATTCTCGGAATGTAGTATACTTTGCGGAAGAGCCACTCTCAACACTGTGTTGCTTCCACCACTCATCAACCGCGCTTCTAATACGAGAAATAATGTTAAAAAAAATACTCTCTTTGACATCAATCAGTGTGGGATCAATGATGCCAATATTTCGCATATTTTTCTCTTTGGAAATCTCCTTAAGCGCATTTAAAACAAAGGTTGTCTTACCAGTTCCTCTCTCTCCCAACACAGCGATCACGTCATGAAATCGGGTTTTCAAAAACTGACTTGATTGGCTATGCCCACTATGAAGGCTCGCTTTGAATTCGGGGATACGTTCGAGCGTTTCATCAACACTTAATCTGAGCTCTTCAAGAGCGGTTTTCTGTATAAGATTGGCCTTGTCATCGTAGACTCTCGCATCCGACGATTCACGCACAGAGATCAGTATTTCATTTGTTGTGTTTCCAGAAGATTCAGCAGACGAGTTCATGGGAGCTCCTAGGATGATTATGGCAGATTCAATATTCTAAGCGCATACACAAATAGCATTGGCGAATCAATGCCAAAACCGCGAAAGCAGATGATAAACACTGAGAATTGTTCATTGTGTCGGTGAAACCCACAGAGAATCTGTGCGGTTACGCAAACAAAAAGAATAATTGATGGTTAACCAATTATCAAAAATATGGACTGCAGCCTTATGTAACCAATGTTCTGTTTATGGCGGATGCTGTGGGTCTTAGTCATACAAGCTGTTATCGCAAGCTTCTGCACCAGCTCGTTCCGATTGTTCATACATATTGACGATACGAATCACACGGGGCTACAGTCCGAATTCATTTATGAATTCAATGAGCTTAGGATTTGCTGTTGTACGTCAAATCTTTCTCTCACACTCGTGCAACGCATCAGGAGAATATGCTGTGAACGTTCAATCTCACAAAGAGCTTACCGATAGAATTTGGGAAATTGCCAACCGGCTTCGAGGGCCGTACAGGCCGCCGCAATATAGGTTGGTCATGTTGCCTATGGTCGTGCTTCGTAGGCTGGATTGTGTACTTGAACCGACTAAAGATGCCGTTCTCAAGCAATATGCAAAGCTTGAGGTTCAGGAGATGCCGGAAAAGGCTATGGATAAGATCCTCGGCAAAGCGGCTGATCCGACCAGGCACCATCCTTTTTACAACACCAGCCCCTACACTTTCAGAAAGCTCTTGGACGACGCTGAAAACATTGCGCCCAACCTTATTTCATATATCAATGGTTTTTCGCCTATTGCACGGGCCATCTTTGAGAAATTCAAGTTCTTTGATCAGATTGAAAAGCTGGATTCCAGCAACCGGCTCTACAAGGTTGTGGGGTTGATGTCCGATGTCGATTTGCATCCAAAGCGCATCGACAACATCCAGATGGGGTACCTGTTCGAACACCTCATCATGAAGTTCAACGAACAGGCCAACGAGGTGGCTGGTGACCACTTTACCCCGCGTGAAGTCATTCGACTTATGGCGAATCTCGTCTATACCGGGGAAAAGGATGTCTACAAGCCGGGTATTTTCCGCACCATTTACGATCCGGCCTGTGGAACCGGCGGCATGCTGTCTGTCTCTGAGGAATTCATTCGTAGCCAAAATGATAAGGCGCAGCTGGAACTCTTTGGCCAGGAGTATAATGACGAATCCTGGGCCATCTGCTGTTCGGATATGCTTATTAAGGATGAACCCACCGAGAATATCGTGTTGGGCGACACTCTTGGTGATGGCAAGACCCACGACGGTTTTGAGGGCGATAAATTTCATTATCTCATGGCCAACCCGCCTTTTGGCGTCGAGTGGAAGGATCAAAAGACCGTCGTGGCGGGCGAGCACAAGACGCACGGCTTTGCAGGGCGCTTTGGGGCGGGGGTGCCTGCCATCAATGACGGCTCCCTCCTGTTCCTTCAGCACATGATTTCCAAGATGCATCCGTATAAAGATGGCGACGAGGACCAGCTGGGTTCCAAGATCGCTATCGTCTTCAACGGCTCGCCGCTCTTTTCTGGTGATGCTGGTTCCGGCCCCTCCAATATCCGGCGTTGGATTATCGAGAACGACTGGCTTGATGCCATTGTCGCGTTGCCTGACCAGCTGTTCTACAACACCGGCATTTATACATACATCTGGCTGGTGACGAACAGGAAGGCTCCGGAGCGCAAGGGCAAGGTGCAGCTCATCGACGGCACCCGCTTTTTCCAGAAGATGAAAAAGAGCCTCAACAACAAGCGCAATGAGATCACTGAAGAACAGATCCGGCATCTGACGACGGTTTATGGAAACAACACGGATGGCGAGACCGCCGAGGTCCAGATCAACGAGCACACCGAGGAGCGCGTCATTTCGCGCATCTTTGAGAATCGTGAATTCGGGTTCCTCAAGGTTACAGTGGAACGTCCGTTACGCATGAGCTTCGAGGCCACGCCGGAACGGATCGCCAAGCTCGATGACCAGACCGCCTTTGCCAATCTGGCCAAGTCCAAGAAGCGCAAGAACGAGGCGGCCATGAAGCGCGAAGAGGAAGAGGGACGCCTGCAACAGCATCTGATCAAGACTGCGCTTGAAACGCTTGAGGCAAACGGGACTTATATGGACCGCGCCGTTTTTGATGGCGACGTGAAGAAGGCCGCAAAGCGAATCGGGGTCAAGATCCCTGCTCCGGTCAAAAAGTCGATTTATGCCGCCCTTGGCGAACGCAATCAGGATGCCGAGATATGTCGTGACGCCAAGGGGAATCCCGAACCGGACAGCGAATTGCGCGACACCGAGAACATCCCGCTGCCCGAGGGGACAGCGTTGCCCCTGCCCATGGACTTCGGTCCGGACAAGCCCAATGACAGGCTGGTGACGAAATTCAAGCCGACCATTGAAGCCTACATGGCTCGCGAGGTCCTGCCTCACGTCTCTGATGCCTGGGTCGACTACGACAAGACCAAGGTGGGCTACGAGATCCCCATCAACCGGCATTTCTATGTGTACAAGCCGCCTCGCCCGCTGAATGAGATTGAGACTGACATTACGAAGCTTGAGGGCAAGATCGCGGATATGCTGAAGGGGTTGGTAGCATGACCGATGTTCCTGAAAATATTGCCCGAGCCTATGGCGAGCTTCCGGAAGGCTGGAAACTTGAAAAACTGAAGTTCTTTGCGGACATTCGTAATAGCAACGTCGACAAAGTACTCAAAGATGACGAAGTTCCGGTGAGTCTCTGCAACTATACTGATGTATACTACAATGATCGGATAACATCAGACATGCCCTTTATGCAGGGCTCAGCAACTGATACTGAAATCCAACGTTTTCAGCTGAAGCGTGGGCAAGTCATTATCACCAAGGATAGTGAAAGCTGGGATGACATCGGTATTCCGGCATTCGTAACTGAAGACATGCCAGAAGTCTTGTGCGGGTATCATTTATCAGTATTCGACCCGAATGAAGAACTAGACGGCGGCTACCTCGCTTGGCTTTGTCGGTCTGAGCCCCTGAATAATCAATTCAAGTTAGCGGCAAATGGTGTCACCCGTTTTGGGTTGGGCCAATATCCGATGAGAAACTCCTTCATTGCAGCTCCCCCCTTCGAAATCCAAAAGCGAATTGCCCAATTTCTGGATGAGAAGACCGCCAAGATTGATGGGCTGATCGAGAAGAAACGCGAGCTGCTGGATCGCCTGGCCGAAAAGCGGCAGGCCCTCATCACCCAGGCCGTCACCAAGGGGCTCAACCCAGATGCGCCCATGAAGCCTTCCGGGATTGAGTGGCTGGGGGATATTCCGGAGCATTGGGATGTATTCCCTTTAAAGAGAGTGCTAACCGATTCAACCTATGGCATTTCGGCGTCCCTTGAACCTGCTGGCGAAGTCGTCATACTTCGGATGGGCAACCTTGTAGACGGGATAATAGATTATTCCGATTTAAAATTTCTTGACGAGATTGATGATGGACTATTGTTGCAGCCACGAGATGTTGTTTTCAATAGAACTAATAGTTTAGATTTAGTTGGAAAGACTTCACTTTTTATGGGGAATGCAGATTCCCCAGTATCTTTTGCCTCCTACTTGGTTAGGTTTCGCTTCGATGAACGCTACCTGCCTGAATACGCCAACTACGTCATGGGAACAGAAAGTCTTTTGGCTCTAGTTCGAACGTTTGCTCTCCGTAGCATAGGGCAAGCGAACCTAAATCCCAGTAGGTACTCGATGACTATATTTCCTGTTCCACCATTGGGTGAACAGGAAGAGATTGTAACAAAGCTAGATTATGAAAACGATCGTATTAGTGTTGCCGTAGAGAATATTTCTAAATCGATCTGCGCACTCGAAGAGTATCGTTCTGCTCTCATCACCTCTGCAGTCACAGGTCAGATCGAGGCTCTCAAATGACCCTCGCTGCCGCAACATACTTTGAGCACCTTAAGGCTTATGTAAACAGCCAGTACATCACGCATGATGGCGCAGGTGGCAAGGTCATCCTCAAGGAGAAGTACTTTCGTCCTGAGGACGTGAAACCACAGACGCGAAAGATAGAATTAAGTCTGCCAGGCGCAGGAATGGCTTTCAAGCTCGATCAAGATGAGTTTGAAACAAAGGAGAAGAAGGGTAAACAGAAAAAGAAGGATAAACCATCACTTTTTCATTTCCTTGACGACACTTCGAAGCCTTGGTCCAAGAGGTGCGATTTTGTGATTTTCTACGTGAAAGGAAGAATGTTTCATGCAGACTGCATCGAGTTTAAATCCAAAAGCCTTGCCGCTGACAAAATTGTACCGCAACTTGCAGCGGGAACCAACTGGGTGCGGAGCCTGAAACGTACCATCGAGAACTATACGGGCTACACCCGACGTATCAGATTGCGTAAATTTGTTTTTGCAGAAAATGAAAACCCTGATGCATATCTTGAAGAGAATAGGCAACTCAAAGCTGATGCCTCAATACGCTATTACCACTTTGACGAGGTCCAGGGACAATCTTTAGCCGACCTCGAAAATGCCTCTGTACAGGAGATTTGACCTATGGCTGGGCACACTGAACGCGACTTCGAAAATGCAATTGAATACGGTCTCCTGAAATCTGGCGGCTACACCAAACGCACCCCGCAGGACTATGACGAGTCGCTCGCTCTTTTCTCTGCCGACGTCACTGGATTTCTCAAGGAGTCGCAACCTTCGAAATGGAGTGCGCTGGAAGCGTTGCTCAGTGATAAGACAGAAGCGACTGTACTCGACAATCTCGCCAAAGAGCTCGCGCTCAAAGGCACGCTCCACGTCTTTCGCCACGGTTTCAAGTGTTATGGCAAGAAATTCCGGCTTGCATACTTCCGTCCCAATACGTCCATGAATCCTGAGGCGGCGGAGCAATACGCCAAGAACAGACTGACCATTACCCGCCAAGTTGCGTTCACGTCGGTCATGAAGCGGCCCGACGGCAAGAGCAACCGCAAGTGCATCATTGACGTGACCCTTGCCGTAAACGGCCTGCCCGTGGTGACGGTTGAGCTCAAGAATCCGCAAACCGGGCAGAAGGTGGCAAAGGCCATCGAGCAGTATCAAAAGGATCGTGATGGACGAGATCTGCTCTTTGAATTCAAAAAACGGGCTCTGGTTCATTTCGCCGTTGATCCGGATGAAGTGTGGATGACGACACAATTGAAGGGCAAAGAGACCTTCTTCCTGCCGTTCAATCGAGGTAACAACCATGGAGCAGGCAACCCGCCTGTCGAGAACAATTGGAAAACACACTATCTCTGGGATGAGGTCCTTCAAGCTGACAGCCTCCTGGAGATCCTCCAACGCTTCATGCATCTTGAGGTCAAGGAGCGGAAGATAAAGACCAGCAAGGGCAACCTCCGAACTGTGAAGACGGAGAAGATGATCTTTCCCCGCTACCACCAGCTTGATGTAGTCCGAAAACTCATAGGCCACACCAAGGCTCACGGTTCAGGCCGAAACTACCTGATCCAGCATTCTGCCGGTTCAGGAAAATCCAACTCCATTGCATGGCTCGCCCACAGGCTGGCCAGTCTGCATGATGAACAGGATAGTAAGATTTTTCATTCGGTTATCGTCGTCACTGACCGTCGAGTGCTGGATCAGCAATTGCAGAACACCATTTACCAGTTCGAGCACAAGACCGGCGTTGTCGAGAAGATCGACGAAGATACCCAGCAGCTCGCACGCGCTTTGTCCCAGGGGACGTCGGTCATCATCACGACGATCCAGAAGTTCCCCTTCATTTCGCAGGCGCTCTCCACCCTGGAGAATAAAGGCGCGGGAGTAGCCATTGACACGGCAAGCAAGCGATTTGCCGTTATCGTGGACGAGGCCCACTCTTCTCAGAGCGGCGAGACCGCTACAGCCCTGAAAGGCATGTTGAACAAGGATGGCATTGAAGCCGCCGTTGCTGCCCAAATTTCGGATGAAGAGGATGGGGCATACAGCGAGGAAGACATCAAGGCCCTCCGAGATGCTTATCAGCGCGCCCGGCAACCGAATCTTAGCTTTTTCGCATTCACTGCCACCCCAAAGTACAAGACAAAGGCCTTGTTCGATGAACCAGGCCCGTCCGGCGATTCGCCATTTCATGAATACACCATGCGTCAGGCCATCGAAGAAGGCTTCATCATGGATGTGCTGGAGAACTACACTACCTACAAGCGGTTCTTCGGCCTGGTGAAGCAGGTCGAGGCTGACCCAGAGGTTCCCCGCAAAAGGGCTGCCAGGGCACTCACGCAGTTCATGGAGCTGCACCCGGTCAACATTGAGCAGGTTGTATCCGTCATCATCGAGCATTTTCGCCTCAACGTTATGCACGAGCTGGGTGGTCGGGCCAAGGCTATGGTCGTCACAGGCTCACGTCTCTCGGCAGTGCAATATAAACTGGCTTTTGACCATTACATCAAGGAACGGGGATACACCGGTATTCGCTCTCTGGTGGCCTTTTCCGGGACGGTGGAAGACCCGGAAGATCCCGGCTCTGCGTACACTGAAGTCGGCATGAATGAAGGGCTTTCCGAAAGCGAGTTGCCGGAAGCATTCGGCGGCGATGAATACAGAGTCCTTCTGGTGGCAGAGAAATACCAGACCGGTTTTGATCAGCCTTTGCTGCAGACCATGTACGTCGTAAAGAGACTTTCTGGCGTCCAGGCTGTCCAGACTCTTTCCCGCCTCAATCGCACCGCTCCCGGAAAGACCAGGACGTTTGTTCTCGACTTCGCCAACGAAGCCGCCGACATATTCAAGGCATTCAAGCCATACTATGAGTCAACACCTGTCGGTGAAAACGCAGATCCTCACCGTTTGTCCGAGTTGCAGCACCGCCTGCTTGAATGGGCAATTTTCGATTTGGAGGATGTCAATGCTTTTGCTGAGGTTTGGTACCGTAAGCGGCGCGACCACTCCGCCACCGATCATCGGAAGATGAATGCGATTCTTGATATTGTTGTTCAGCGCTTTACTGAGCACACAGAAGAAGAACAGGAACAGTTCAGAGGTCAACTCACGGCGTATCGCAATCTCTATGCATTCCTTTCGCAGGTTATCCCGTACCAGGATAGTGAACTTGAAAAGCTCTACGCATTTGCTCGAAATCTGTTGCTGAAATTGCCCAGCCCAGGGGAAGGCCAGAAGTTCTCATTGGACGATGAAGTTGCGCTCCGTTATTTCCGGTTGCAACAAATGTCAGATGGTTCCATCGACCTTTCCAACGGCAAGGCTGATCCTTTAAAAGGCCCAACCGACGTCGGAACAGCTGGAGCCAAGGATGAAGAGGTTGTCCTTTCCAGTTTGGTCGATCGTCTCAATGAACGTTTCGGGACCGACTTCACCGAAGCAGATCAGCTCTTCTTTGATCAGATCCGAGCCAGCGCGGAAGAAAACGAGGACATTGCCGAGGCTGCCCGTGCCAATAACTTCGCGAACTTCTCAGCTTATTTTGACAAGATTCTCGATGAGCTTTTCATCGCCCGCATGGAAGGCAACGAAGATATTTTCTCACGAGTCATGGCCGACAAGGATTTTCGTTCTGCTGCCCATGAGCATTTGGCGCAGGAATTATTCCAGCGAATCCGAGACGAGAAAGTCGCATAACAAGGAGGCTACGTGTCTGAACCATACTCAATCAAAATGTTCCTGCCGGATGGTGATCCGGACGGCCTCCGTCTGATCGAAAAATCAAACTGGACCGGTATCGGTGTGGTCTTTTCCCGTTCTGGGTACAAGGACGCATTGAAGCGAGAAGAGTTCCAACGTACAGGCGTGTACGTCTTGGTCGGATCATCAGGAGACAGCAGTCTGCCCACCATTTATATTGGTGAAGGAGACCCGGTCCGCCCTCGACTGGATAGTCACTACGCCAAGAAGGACTTCTGGAACTGGGGCGTATTCTTCGTCACCAGCAACCAAAGTCTGAACAAGGCTCACGTTAAGTATTTGGAGAGTCGCCTGATTCAGCTTGCCAAAGACGTCAAGCAGTGCAACCTCGACAACGCGAATGATTCCAGCCAACCGAACTTGTCCGAAGCTGATGTGGCTGACATGGAAAGCTACATCCGGGACATGCTCAAGGTCTTTCCCCTGGTGGGCCTCTCCGTCTTCGAAAAGCCAGAGCAGGTTTCGAATGAAAGAGAACTACTCTTCATCAAAGCCAAAGGGATTACAGCCAAGGGCTACGAAACGAGCCGGGGTTTTGTCGTTCTTGAGGGGTCAGAAAGTGTTGTAGATGAGGTTCCCTCCATTCACGAATACCTCACTAGCTTACGAAGCGATCTGGTTAAGAAAGGCGTTTTGATCCCACAGAATGGGCATTACGCGTTCACCGAAAACTATGTATTCACGTCACCTAGTACAGCCGCAGGGGTTGTTCAGGGACGTAGCTCAAACGGCAGAACATGTTGGAAGGATGCTAAAGGGAAGACCTTGAAAACTATACAAACGGAAAGCACTAAGGGAAGTGAGGGGGCAGAGTCTTGAAGCACGATATACTTGGATTGAAAGAACTCATCCGGCTCAATGTCCGAACCTATGCGGACATGTCCTCCATTACAGATCTCGGGGAACTACGTAGTGCATTTCTTAAGGCCACAGAAATGGTTTTTGACGATCTTGAGGATGAACTCAAGACTTTCGGAGCCTCTTCCTCTCCAAAGAAAAGCTATTCCATAGAAGGGAAAAAAGAGAAGCATCCTAAAGCGTATGAAAAATGGACTCCGGAAGAAGAGAAAGAACTCGCTCAAAGATATGAGCAAGGGATACCAATTCCTGAGATCGCCGAGCAGTTGGGTAGAAATCCCGGGGGGATTAGGTCTAGGCTTCAAAAGTTAGGCTTATGCTGAGCTAATTACATTCACCATCCGTTGCACAAAACTATATAAAAATGAGGCGAGGAGGCGTAAGCTTTCTCGCCTCATTCATTTCTCATGCTGTAAAACACAACTTTCTTTTGTAATCTTACTATTATTTGCAGTGAAGCGAACTCTACCTCGACAACTTGCGGACCTTTGCTGCTCAAAGCATCCTTTTCTCATGCATTTTAAACAATAGAACCTGTTTTATTTCAGGGTTGTTTAAAACGGTATTAGGTTAATATCTAAGTTTTATACTAAAGAAGACTCTAAAGCTATACTCTGTTTAAAACACTAAGAAGACTAACAAGAAAAAGAAATACTACTACAAAGCTAATACCTAATACTCTTTTTAGTAACAAAATACTTTTACCATTATAATATAGTGAAAGAATGTTAAAACTAAATGGAGAGTAAAATGCACTATTTAACAAGTAGTAATTCTAACAACTACAATGGTCTTCCTGTTAACAATGGAAAGAATGGACAATACTTTTGCTACACTAGTATGCTTCAAAGATTCTATGAACTGTTAACGTCCATGACAGAACGGCATAGTCGCGTACTGTTTGTACGCTTTGATGTCAGATTTCCAAGTGGCTATATGCCTTTGGGAAGAAATGAGGAGATCACTCACCTTTGTAAGCGTCTGAAAGAAAACAGCAGAAGCAAAGGACGTGATCTTGGTTTGTTCTGGGTTCGGGAACAGAGTCGAGAGAAACACCAGCACTATCATTGTGTGGCTCTTATTGATGGTAACAAGGTTCAGAACCATAGGGCTTTTCTCATTGAAGTCGAACGTATCTGGAATCACATTACTGGGAGTACACAAACCGGAACAATTGATTGGTGTGAAAGGACTAGGAATGGTCAGCCAGGAAGAAATGGGATTATGATCCAGCGTCCTCTACGGAAGGCTCAAGGCGAGGAACTTCTCCATCAGCAGAATGACTTTCAGAGCAAGGTCAATCACTGCTTCGAGTGGGCCAGCTATCTTTGTAAAACCAATCAAAAAGACAACACACCGTCAGGTGTGAGGCGTTTTGGCTTGTCCCAGATGAAATAACCACAACCCACCCCATACTCCTTCGCTATGAAGGACCTTGGCAACAGCCGTCAGACACCCCGTGTTTGGCGGCTGTGCTGTTTAAAGGACATTACAATGAAGATAAAATACATCACAGCTACTGACTCCGGTTTCTTCCACTCCGGCTCCTTCCTGGGCACCTCTCTCGACGTGAGAATAACCCTTGCGGGCACGAGGCTTCTTAAATGGGAAATAGGCAATCATATCCCCAAGTCGAAGCCATACTCCGATGAAGCCCCTATCGACCCTGGCTGGGTGTTGGCCTATGACCTTAATCTTGACATGAACCATTCCATATATTGCCTTACCATCACCGGAGAGGTCATCAAGAAGGCATTGAATCCGTATGGGGCCAGCCTGAAGGAACAGAAGAAAAAAATTAGCCAGGTCTTGACTCGAATTAGCGTTGCTCCTGGCGTTAATGGGAGGGCCCTATTCAAGTTCGAGGAGGTTCTGTAGTTTGCTATTGGAAAGCGGTCTCTTTGCTCTCAGGGAGACCGCTTTGTCCGAGAGTTGCTTGTTGAAATTACATTCCTTATTCTCATCATGATTTGATTTGGATTGGGAGCACAAGGAGAAGTAGACATGGGAAAAGCATCGGATAACATATTGATTTATTTAAAAAACCAAGACACGCCCTACAGTAAAATGGTTAATAATTAGATAAAAAAAGCTCAATTATCCCGCTTTTTGACTATCTCAATGGCAAAAAGAGAGGCGAAACCTCGAAGATTTCGCCTCTACATAATTCACAAACTGCCCTTTAGGCAGGAGAATAGAATCGCCCTTTTGTACTGCTCCCTTGGGCAACCAATAACCCCAGACCACACAAACGCTTGAAAGCGGCTGTGACGCTCTTCCCACTTCGCCCTTTCACGCAATCATCTTTCACATTACTGGCTCGGACTTCGCCAGTTGCCCTTGCTATCCTTAAGATTTCTACCTGAAGTAAACTCAACCCATACTTCTCAACCTCATCCTTGGCGATTTCAGAAGAGTCTTCAACCGCAGAACGTTTTGTATCTTCTTTCATCACCTGCGCATGTCTATGGAATCCATAGTCGTCCTGGCGATACTCGACAAGAATCGGATGCAACTGCTCCCCATGCAGATGACGGGCAGCAGGGAAATGGACTTCGACAACATTTCCATCAGACGGCTGCCAGCTCTTTGGCCGTTTCAAAGAGATAAGAAGATCTGCATCATCTTCCATCTTGAGCGTTCCCCGAAGTTGCCCAGCTTTGTTTTCATGCTGAACCAAGATTACAGTTTTTCCCTGCAAACGAAGAGCTTCAAACCACTCCTCAACTTCACGCCAGGCGGTTGGAGAACTCCCCTTAGCCGTGGGAACAAGTTTCCCATAGTTATCAAATGCAATGACTTGATCATCATCGATACGCTCCTCGATCCACAGACGATCATTTCGATCAAGGAGGTTGATTTTCTTACCTTCATCTTTGAGACTCAGGATTCGCATCCTCTGGGCCCAATCTTCACCATTATGAATCTGGCTCATTGGCCTAAAGCGTCTCTGAAGCACTTTTAAAGACAATTCCCCATCAACAAGAAGGCAATTGATCTTTTGATTGGCAATAATTCGATCACAGAACTTTCCCTTACTCGCCATAGCCATCAACAAATCAGCAAGGAAGAATGACTTGCTCGCCTTTCTCTCACCTGCCAATAGAACGAGTTCCCCCTCCTGAAACAAATTTTCAAGAATATACTGATTTGAAGCAAACTCCGTATCAAGGAGTTGCTCAAGGGAAAGAGGACGGACAACCGCCCCCTTATCATTATTCTTAAACACGAGACCATGAGTGCTCGCGGCCTGTTCATAAAACTCCTCATGCGAGACACAACGTCTATATGGTTCAGCAAGCATGGTAGCGCTCCATTTTCAAAGAAATGCCCCATTCCTTGAACCTATTAATCAAAATATCGCCGATCAGACAGGACTCGCGATTCGAAGGGGAGTAGACGTAGGTCACATCTCGGCCAGCCAAAAACGACCAGTCAATCTGGTCAGCAAAAGAACGCTCTCCAGCCCAAGTCCAAACCTCACCAGAGTGAGCCCTATTACGCTCATCCACTCGCATCAGAGCATCCAAAAGATACACCGAGGAACAAGGCTTGGCCTTCAACCCAGACAAATTATAAATTATTTTTCCCGATGGAGGAGCCAGATATTTCCACTGACAATGATTTGCATCACCATAAAGAGTAGAAAACATCAAAACGCTCTCTCCAGAACAATTCCAGCTATGAGCATAAAATGAAGGAGCACCATGCTCAGTGGTGAAGGTATAATTGCCATCAGGCTGTTCAAGAACGCTTTCTGTGAAAGGGGCAGCGTAGTTCATCGAATCTGGGATAAAGACTGCACCCTTAGCTTGAGAGCCCTGCGCAACTCCGAATTGGGACAAATCAATCCCCAGAACTTTTGCAATCCGTTGAAAGGCATCAAAGAACGAGCATTGCAAGACATACGCCCAAAACGACAACAACCCAAAACCAAATCTCCCATATCGGTGATTCCAGCTGTCAATGGGAGTCCAACAAGTATTGCCACACATATCAAGAAAGGACACAGGAGCGATAACATACTCAAAAGCAGGATCGCGGAACAAAGCACCATCCACACTTCCCGCCGGAAGCAATTCCTTTAACAAATGTATGCGATTCTCCCCCATCAACTGGAGGACGCGATGGGTTAAGCGAACCTTATCTTGAATTGATTGATCAGTATTGACGTTGCAAGAAATCCACTTTTGCATCTGCGAGCAAGGCACACTAACCATAGACAGTGGCAGGAGAGCACTCATCACTACACCTCCAACCGGGCTGCAAGCCAACTCAAAAAATCTTCCCGCCGATAGCAGACCTTCTTAGAGCCGCAGCGAAAATTTGCAGGCCCCTTGCCTGCACTATCCAGATTAGCCAGAGTTCTGGCGCAAATCATTCCACCTAACAGCTCTTCAGCTTTTGAACGACTAAACACCGGGGGGAGAGAACTAGAAAGGTCTTCGAGAACCTTGTTAGTAATATTATACATAAAAACCTCACTTGGTTTGTTTTTTCTATTTGATATTTACCTCCAAAAACAAAAATGGCTGACCCGGAACATTTTCGGATCACAACCATTATTAATATGTGCCAGTTTAGGGACTGGCTTCCCTCGGCCATAATTCTGACCGACAATTATTATGGTGCCCATAAAAACCGGGCGTATATTAAATTATGTCATAGCTAATCGTCCTAAAGTTTACATTCACTAAATTACTAAAAATTATTATCCACAATCAAATTATTTTTATATATAGCCGTCTTTCCCAATTGAGGTCAACAAAATAACAAATTTAATGGCTTCTCAAATTTGGTGTCATTTTGGTGTCAAACCTACGCCTCCACAAAAAAAACAGAGTATTGGAAATTTTCAAAAAACTTCTAATACTCTGATTTCATTCTGGTACCAAGGGGGGGACTCGAACCCCCACAGCGTTACCGCCGGCGGATTTTGAATCCGCTGCGTCTACCAATTCCGCCACCCTGGCACGGGAGACGTTCTTAATAGGGCAGGTGACGAATACTGTCAATCCTCTAGTCACACTCCAATGCCAGTTTTTTATAAAAACCAATTCCATCAACTACAGCCAAGCAACGGTTACCGGTTACCATGACAAACATCATGAGTATTTTTACCAACGTTGACAGATAAAAACTAAAGGTTTGTACCTGCCAAGAGTCTTGTCACGGCCCTCTGCTTAGTGGTAGCACTCTTCTGCTGTATTTACCGTAACATTAGGAGACAGCCGTGCTTCCCATAGGTTCAATTGTCAACGCATTAGCCATCATCGGCGGTTCCGTTCTGGGTTGCTGGCTTCAGTCCCACTTTCCCGAACGCATCCGGACCATAGTTTTCCAGGGGTTGGGCCTGAGCGTCCTGCTCATAGGCATTCAGATGGCACTCAAAACCGAGGACATCATCCTTGTTATCTTTGCCATCCTCCTGGGCGGCATCACGGGCGAACTGTTGCGGCTCGATACCTTATTTGAAAAACTCGGCAATCTATTTAAAAAAGTCATTGGCTCCAAGAATGCCAAATTCACCGAGGGGTTGATCACGGCCTCACTTGTCTACTGTATCGGGGCCATGGCAATCATCGGTCCCCTGGAAGAAGGCATCCGAGGCAATACAGCCGTGCTGTTTACCAAATCGATCCTGGATGGTTTCGCCTCCATCGCCTTTGCCGCCACGTATGGCTCCGGCGTGCTTTTTTCCTTTATTCCCGTTCTTCTCTATGAAGGAACCCTGACCCTTGGAGCCAACTTTTTTCAACAGTATTTCTCGGACATGATGATCGCCCAGATCACAGGGTGCGGCGGTTTGCTTATTATTGGCATCGGCATCAACCTTCTTGAACTGACTGAGATAAGAATGGCGAATCTCCTTCCTTCCCTGGCCTACGTGGTCATTCTTACCGCCTTTTTCGCATAAAAAAAGGCCCGTTCCTTCCAGAACGGGCCTCGACGTATTCACAACTACTTTTATTAATCCGCTTTCTTTTCGATAGTTTTTTGACCACCGCAACCACCACAACCCATAGTGGCTTTTTTGGTGTACTCTTTAACTTCTTCATCCTGTCCGATCAGTCGGATATCATCCTCGGACTCAAGCTGCCCTTTCAACATGGCGTACTCAATGACGTCTTCCAGAATCTGCTGACAATGTTTTGTCGGCACATTCTCCGCAGCCATGGCGCGTTGAAAGTCCGGCTTGTCAAAGGGCTTCGCCCAATAATTATGTTTGAGAAAGTCCCACGCTCCTGCCTTGGGAACATCAATGGCAGGCTTCGTAGCGCGCATGGACACTTCCCACTTGGTATACGCATAAACGTCATCCAGGGTATCCTCGGGATAACAGCCGTGAATATTGCTCGCCTGGAACGAAAGCAACACCTTGTTCCCGACTGCAATTTCCTTGAACACGCGCCCGAAATCCTCATGCCTGGACACTTCAACAAGATATTCTCTGAAATCTTTAGCCATTATGATCTCCTTGTATACCGTATGCACAGATGACCGGCATACTCTCTCAATTCTCCCATAGAATCAAGGGGTTTTCCCCAACTACCCCAACACCCCAAGCATAACCGGCAGGGTAATGACAGATGCCAAGGTCTGAAACGTGATAATCTGAGACATCAGCCGATGGTCACCCCCCATCTGGCGGGCGAGAATAAAGGACGATGCGGACACGGGAATCGCGGTATAAATCACGGCCGTCAACGTTGCGTCCGCATCTGCACCAAAGAAAAAACACAACCCTATGGCCATAAGAGGAAGAAATATCAGGTGCAGGACAGAGGAGACCACGAGCGTCCGCTTGCCTCCGCCGACCCTCTCCAGTCGCAACCCCGCCCCTACGGCCAGCAACCCCATGGGTAGCGCCGCCCGACCAAGAATATCGAGCAGATCATTCAACACGGTCGGCAGCGAAACATGCAGGATGTTCAGACACAGACCGACCAGGCATGCAAGGATGAGCGGATTTTTCACCAACTGCCGGACACCCCCTTTAACTCCATCGACTGGCGTCCCGTGACGGGACAACGTCAGGACACAAATAACATTGATGACAGGGATCATTGTCAGCAGGGCCACCGCGGACAATGTCATCCAATCTGGTCCGAGCATAGCCGAAGCGATGGACAACCCGACATAGGTATTTGGTCGAAACGCACCTTGAAACAATGAAGTATAAGCAGGACCGTCGAGTTTCAGCAAAGGCCAGATCAGGCGGGCCAACAAGGCAGAAGACAGCACAGCACAAAGGACAGCACCGGCAAGCGGCAGACTATCAGCTTGAATATCCTTGTCTGAAAGGCCCTGTACCAGCAGCGACGGAAGCAAAATGTAATAGGTCAATCTCTCAGAGACCGACCAAAACCCCTGCCCAGGAAAATCAAAACGGCGCAGGAGAAATCCAATCAGTATAAGCCCGAAAATGGGCGCGATGGCGAGAAGGACCAGAGACATGGATGGAACCCTACGCCGGGTAGGGCGGGAGTGGCAAGAAAAACGGGAAACCTCTGAAGAGACTCCCCGCACTTATTGAAAACAGTCGTAATGGTGTTATTCCGGCACGGTCTCCATCCCTGCCCACCGGGGCTCATGCAGCGGCAGAACGTGGTCAGCCATGTCCTTGGCCTTGAGCAAAATGTCATAGGCTTCGTTCGGACCTGTATTCGTCCCTGGCGGAATGACTTCCATTTCCATGGCCCTGACCTCAATGGGGGGATTCAGATTTTCCAGAATGGTACAGAATCCGCAGATAAGGACAGAGCCTTTGTCGGTTTCGATTTTCACGGACATGCCGCCGGGAGTGTGGGCCGGAGTATGTATCATGGTAATTCCGGGCAGAACCTCGGTATCGCCATCCACAGTGATCACCTGTCCGTTATCCTCGACGTCCTCAATGTAATCCTCAAGATACCGAAAATCCAGCGGATGCGGATTATGGATATGTTCAATCTCCTTTTCATGCACATAGATCTTCGCATTCTCGCACTTGTAGTCGTTCTCGCAATGGTCGTTGTGCAGATGGGTATGGATGATGATATCGATATCTTCTGGCTTGAGGCCGTATTTTGCCAGCCCATCCTCAAAGGTATAGATCTTGCCGCCGATGGCTTTTTCCCGCTCATCAGAAATAATCGGCTGCATTTCACCCGTGTCCACCAGGATTTTCTTGTCCCCTCCCTCAATATACCATGTGTATATGGGGATGGTGTACGGTGTTCCATATCCCTGCTGATAGGTCATCATTCCCTTGTCGAATACCTTGGTTCCCATGACAATGGGATGAATAGTATATGTGCTCATAATTGCTACTTCCTTTTCTCTGTTGTCATAACGTATGAACGAGCCTACAACTTTGTCAAGGACATGGTCTCTCATCCTCAAGCACGATACCGGCCTGAGTTTGCGGAATGTCCTGACCTCAAATTATCACGAAAGAGCATTATTTCTAACTATACACGTCTTGACCGCTTTTACCGAAGCCGGTAGGTAATTGAAATACGAGGATTTAACATTTCGTATCCCGCTCGGAAACTTATGCAGCGTTTATTAAACGATTCCACATTGTTGCATAGTAAGAATTGCATACAGCGAATATGATTCTTTAAGGAGAATAAACATGGATGTTAAACTGGCAAAGCCCTTCATAAAAGCCGCTGTTGATGTACTGTCCACCATGGCATTCATCAAACCAGAGGTTGGCAAGCCTTACGTTAAAAGAAACAATGTCGCGGCTGGCGACGTATCCGGCATGGTCGGCATTACAGGTGAAAAGAACGGAAGCGTTTCCCTCTCCTTCTCCAAGGGGTGCGCAGTAGCTATCGTCAAAAACATGCTCGGCGATGAGATTGATGACATCATGCAGGACGTCAAAGACGCAGTCGGCGAATTGACGAACATGATTTCGGGTCAGGCGCGCGCCGGACTTGCCGAAACAGGTCTTGTTTTCCAGGGATCGACGCCAACAGTCGTCATGGGAGACAACCACACGATTTCCCACATGGCAAAATCACCCATCATGGCCATCCCCTTCACCACGAAGGACGGGGACTTCACTATCGAATTCTGCTTCGAGTAAACATCCGACCATGTAAGCTGTGGAGAAACCATGCCAATGCTTGATAATTTTAGAAATAAAGAATTTCTGGATCAAATAACGATCCTCAATGAAATTTCCGGCAGTAAAAACCCGGGCGCCCTAGCAGGCCTTCTTGAGCTTCTCAAAAACCCGGTTGGAGATACTTCCATCGACTATATGGTGGTCAACGCCCTGAATGCGGTCCTATCCAGCAATGAAGATGAAGTCGTTGCCGGTCTGAACGACAGCCATGACGGCTATAAGATCCTCTGCATTCGAGTTGCAGGCGAATATGCCATCAAGAAAGCGGCTCAACCGCTGGTTACCCTTGCCGAAACTGAGACAGACCTTGACCGTCTCATGGAAATCCTCACATCCCTCGCACGCATCGCTGATGAGTCAGCCCTGCCCATATTCAGGAAATTCCTGAGTCACGAGGATGCGTTCATCCAGTCTTCCTGCATAGAAGCCCTCGGCAAAATGGAAGATGCTGAATCAATTGAACATTTCAAGTCAATGATCACAGAAAGCGAAGCACCAGATCGTTTTGAGGTCTGCGACATTACCACTTGGAAAGCCGTTGATGCCCTTGCAACATACAGCTCGGATGACACTATTGAATTCCTGGTGGAAAAGCTCCATCACAAGAACCCGACAGTCAGACGAATCATCACCGATGCCCTGATCGCCATCGGAGCCCGATGTATCCCCATGCTTCTTTCTGTTTTCGAAACAAGTGACACCGACAGCAAGATCCTGGCAGCCAACGTACTCGGATTCCTGCGCAACAAGCAGGGAGCAGACGGACTGGTCGCCGCCTTTGACAAGGGGCTGGCCGAGAACGAAAACGTCCGCTACGCAGTCTACGAAGCCTTGGGCCGCATCGGCACCATGAAAGGCATCATCTGTCTTATTGATGGCCTTTCCGAGACCGAGGAACTCATCCTCATGGCCGTCATCGGTGGTCTGGAAAAGCATGTCAATCCCGGCATGATCTCCACACTGACCTCAAGCATAATCAGAGCCGATGAACAGGCAGACAGACTTGCCCGAGGTGTTATTGCCTCCAAGGCCACAACCATTTTCGACGCACTATACGAAACTCAGGGCGCAGCTGATGCCCTGATGGATGTGCTCATTGAATCTAATGACCCGGAAATCATCGAAGAGTTTCGTGCTATACTGACTGAAATCGGTGGTTCTCGTGCAGAACAGGATATCCAAAGACTGCCCCAATTGACCACAGGAACCAGAAAAGCTCTGGCGGCGGATGATTCCCGGTCCATGTGTGCCATGCATCGAGCCATCCTTACGGACCTCGGATTTGAGCCGTTCATGGCCAGCAATGGCGAAGAAGCCTACGACTTCATCGAACAGGGCGAAGAGTTCGAAATCATCATCACCGACATGAACATGCCCGTCATGGATGGCATGGAGCTGGTGAGCAAGGTCCGATCCACACCCGGTTTGGAAGACGTTCCCATCATCATGGTCACCACGGAATCAGAAGCGTCCCAGCAAGGCTTGGCTGAGAAGGCCGGAGTCACTGCATTTATCACCAAACCATTCAAACCGGATGCGCTCAAGGCGAAGATCGCCGAAGTTACTTCTTAAAAAAAGAGGCCTCACACGAGGCCTCTTTTTTTATACTTTGCTCGACAACGCCGTGACGGATCAGCACGGGTTGCATACGCCAGACTTACTCAGTCTTTGAAACACCGGATACCCTGAGAAATTCAATGACCATTTCAGCCACCTCTTTGGAAAAAAGCATCCAGACATGGCTCATAGGAGAACACACACGTTCCTGCCAACCTGGACGACCGGTACGAAGCTTGTCCAGAGGGAAAACGTAATCATCGGTCAGCGTATAAATCCCGAGCCGAGGACAATCCGGGTCCGAGGTCCTTTCAACGGTCTGAGAAATATATCTGCCGGGAATGAGCGCACGAGCCATGCGATTGCCGCCTAGCCACGCAAGGTCGCTCCCTTTGTGCGGCGACCCCAAAGTTATCAACGCCGCAACCCGATTCCGATATGCCGGTTTCCCAGCCACACAACGTGAAACAAGGCCGCCCAGACTGTGCCCGACAAGAATCACCCTTCGGTGAGGATTGCTGGCAAGCAACTGATCGAGCTTTGATTCCATCCCGGCAAGAGCCGCATCAAAATCCTTGGTAAAACTATTATATTGAAAGGTGTGCAGGTTGGAGAACCCTGCCTGTTCAAGTCGACGCCGAAACACGGTCCATGCAGACTTGTTATGATACAAACCGTGAACCATCAACACCGGCGTTCCCGGCATGAACTTTTCCCGTTCTGGAAGCAAGGCAAGCAGACATGAAGGAAGCACGATACAGTCGGCTGCCACCGCCTTGAGCATACCCACGCCCACCGCGCGACCGAAATGTTCAACACCATCACGAATCTCAGGCAATTGTCCGGCGATACCATTGGATAGGATGAATGCCCCGTATCGCAACACGGCCAGAATCACGGCAACGCACACCAGAGCGGAGAGGATGAATATCAGCATGACGGCACCATGACGCTGGGGCGACCCAGTGTCAACCCGGTACCAAAACGACACATCTTGCCCTTTGGACAACTCCGGGTGTATCTCCATACCAAACCAAAAGGAGTTCAACGTGGGAAAGACCACTCTTTGCCTCGATATCGGAAGCGGTACACAGGATGTACTGTTATATTCACCTGATAAGGAAATCGAGAACTGCCCGAAATTCGTCATCCCGTCCCCGGCTCTCCAAATCGGCCGACGTATCGAGAAACTGCGTATGCATGGAGAAAGCATATGGCTACATGACCGCAACATGGGCGGCGGTGTAACCCGGTTCATTCGCGCCCATCAAAAGGCCGGACTCAAGGTCGCTGCCAGCCGGAGCGCGGCATATACCATGGCAGACGATCTGACTCGGGTCACTGACATGGGCATTGAGCTGACCGAAAGATGTCCGGAAGGTTTCGAGCCGGTCCGGCTCACGGACTTTGACGAATCATGGTGGCGTCATTTCCTTGAAGCGGCAGAACTCCCCTGGCCCGACCATATCGCGGCCTGCGCCCAGGATCACGGATTCCACCCTGGCGAATCCAATCGACGCGGCAGATTCAATCTCTGGCAGACCTTCCTGACTGAAGGCGAAGGACGCCCCGAAGCGCTGATCTACCAAAATCCGCCAGCAATGCTCACACGGTTGCGCGATTTACAGGCAGACATCAACGGCGGCGTGGTGGCGGACACCGGCGCAGCAGCAGTCCTCGGCGCACTGTACGTGGACGAAATCGAAAAACTCAGTTTCAAAACAGGGATTACACTGGTCAACATCGGCAATTCCCACCTTATAGCATTCCTGCTTTACCAAGGCCGGATACACGGCGTGTATGAACAACATACTGGGTGCGTGAATGGAGAAAAGCTCTGGAGCGACCTGGAACAGTTCCGCTGTGGCTGTCTTGCTTTCGAACAGGTCTTCGAGGAACGTGGCCATGGTTGTCTGACTCAGGAGCTGCCAATGGATGCCAACGGGTTCAAACCGACCTTTGTTCTCGGACCGCGCAGAACCATGCTCGATGGCTACGACGTCTCGTTTCCGGCACCTGGCGGAGACATGATGCTCGCAGGGTGTTTCGGTCTCATTAAGGGTATGGATCTGGCAACAAAGACCAAGGGATGACTTCAACTGAATATGACCGTTGACGGAAACATATGACTATGGCTACTAGAGAACGACTATGCAAAAGAACCGACTCATCATCACCATACTCTGTGTCTTCCTGTTCTCAGCCACGGCTCATGCAGGTATTCTATACGTCAACGAAAAAGCACCGCAGCCTGGCGACGGCAGAACGTGGACTACCGCTTTCAAGACATTGACACAGGCCTTGGATGCTGCACAAGGCGGTGACCAGATATGGGTTGCCGAGGGCATATATTTGCCCACAGAATCCACCGACAGGAACGCCTCTTTTCAACTCAAAAAAGAGGTGGAGTTATACGGCGGATTCTCCGGGTCCGAGTCGGAACTCAAAAAGCGCGACATAAAAAAACACCAGGCCATCCTGTCCGGAGATATCGGTCAGCCCGGCGTACCAGATGACAACGTATTTCACGTCATTATCGGCGCGGACATGGCCGTACTGGACGGTTTCACCATTACCGGCGGATACAGCCTCAACACGGCCTGGACCGGCGGAAAAACGCTCACTGCGCAATCGCTGACAACAGCTCCACAACCCGGATTCGGCGCTGGAATGCTCAACTTTCAGGCTGCGCCGGAAGTACGTAACTGCGTATTTCAGGACAACTACGCACTCATGGGCGGTGCGGTCTACAACATGACCGCCGCGCCAAACAACCCTACGGGCATCCCCGCGAGTTCTCCGAAATTCATTGACTGCACCTTCTGGCAGAACTCGGCACTCGCACACGGTGGTGGCGTGGTCAACACCCTGCGTACCGCCCCCCTGTTCGTTTCCTGCGTTTTCGACTCCAACATAGCGGACATCTCGGGCGGTGGCATGTTCAACGACTTCGGCGCTGCGCCAATGCTGCTCAACTCGATCTTTCGCAACAATGAAGCGGATAACGGTGGCGGCATGGTCAATGAAGGCGGTTCCACGCCGATTCTGTATTATTCGACACTTACCGGAAACCGCTCCATGAAAAGCGGCCCGGCCATCTATCAGGGTGCAGGGGCGGCCAACACGACAGTCCTGACGAAATCCGTTGTCTGGGACAATGAATGTGAAGGGGCGGACATACGGTTTTTCAATGGCGACAAGTCCGTTGTCCGGGTGCAGGACTCTGTCATACAAAACGGCTACAAAGGGAAATCGGTATTCCAGGCCAACCCCGGCCTGGACCGAAAGTCCGAAACCATGCTGAATGTGGGCTACAAGACCAATGGTCACCGTTTCCGGGCAGCCAAACTCGAATACAGGATCAAGGACATCGACCGATTCGAGGTCATCAAAAACCTGCCTGCCTATGATCCCGGGTATATGGCTTCCGTCGATCAGAAACTGCTCGACACCATGAACGCCCCCAAAACAGCGTCGATTCCAACCCCGGAAACAGTGCCCGCACCAGTCGTTGCCGCACCCCCGACCATGGAACCGGTTCCGGTGCCCAAGGTGACATCCGCATCCGCTCCGGCAGCGTCCCCCATGGTGGAAACCATACAGCCCCCGGCACCAAAGGCCGCGCCTGTTGCAATCGCTCCCGTCGTGACACAGCAAAATGCCGCCAAAGTCACAGCCCCGGCCGTGGAAAAGACACCGGCACCTCCGGTATCAAAAGTCGAACCGGAAAGCGTGGCAATGCTGACTCCAACCCCTTCGATCCTGGACACACATCCCGCGCCAGCCAGACCAAGCGGACCGCCTAATGCCGAAGTGCTCATGTTGAGCCTGGACATGGACGGCAACGGCTGTATCTCCATCAATGAAGCGACCGGGGAGATGCAGCAAAAGTTCTGGCGCATGGATCTCAATGGGGACAATTGCCTGTCCAAGACGGAACTCGCCAGGGCATCCAATGCAACACAACGCCCCAAACAACCGATGACGCGACAGGCCACAGCCGTGCCGGCTACTACTGTGGCTGCGGTCCCGCAAAAAAGCATTTCCCCCCAACAACCCAAAGCAGTTGTCCAGACTCCGGCGCCAGCCGTGGCTCCCAAACAGGTCGTACAACCGGCTGCGCAGTCCGAGGGGTACACCCTGTTTTCGCCCATCGGCTCAAAAGACACCCACCTGGTTGATATGCGGGGCAACATCGTCAAGACATGGCGTGGCAAAGATCAATCCTCCGGCGCAGTTTACCTGCTCAACAACGGCAACCTGCTCCGCAGTGTGTCTCCCGGTAAGGGTGAGGTCCGCACCCCCTTTACAGGCAAGGACATCACCGGCGGCATCATTCAGGAAGTCTCTCCACGCGGTCAGATTGTCTGGGAATACACCTATGTTTCGGACAAGGTCCGTCAGCATCACGACATTGCCCCACTTCCCAATGGCAACGTCCTGCTCCTGGCCTGGGAGTTGAAAACCGAATCCGACATCCAAGCCGTTGGTGGCACCGTGCGAAATCACCCGGACAACACGGTCTGGGCCGAACACATCGTTGAAGTCCGCAAATCAGGTCCCCGTAGCGGCTACATCGTCTGGGAATGGCATGCATGGGATCATTTGATACAAAACGCCGACCAGTCTGCCCCCAACTTTGCAAACCCGGTTCGTCTGCCGCAACGTATCGACATCAATTATAACCCTACACGTAATCCGGAATGGCTCAACGCCAATTCCATAGACTACAATCCGCAGCTCAAACAGATCATCCTCAGCCTGAGCAACACCGGCGAAGTCTGGATCATCGACCATTCAACCAACACGAGTCAGGCCGCATCCAGCACTGGTGGTATGATGCATCGGGGCGGAGAGATCCTGTTCCGATGGGGGAACCCCCAAGCCTACGGAGCATCAGGCCGCCCCACACTGGTAGCTCAGCGTGATGCCAGATGGGTACTAGGCAACAAACCCGGCGAAGAGCATATCCTTATTTTCAATAACGGGAATCGCCAGACTCAACGGTCCGATATCATTGAAATCAAGCCGGAATACTATTTCAAGTCGACCCGTCTGAACGCTAACATTGTCTGGTCGTACAATGATAAAGGAGGCGAACGCTTCTTTGCTGAACAGGTGTCCGGAGCGCAACGGCTGGAGAACGGTCATACGCTCTTCAGTGACGGCCCGGCAGGACGCATCGTAGAAGTCTCGACCAACGCCAAACCAGTGTGGGAATATAACTTCACAGGTTCCAGTAGCGCATCCAACAACCAAATATTCAGGGCCAGCAGAATTCCCGGAGACCATCCTGGATTACGTCGACTCTCCATCAACTAGCAAAAGCGGGCGGCCCTGAGCCAGCCCGCTTTTTTGGGGATAATAATATCATCCCCCTATGCACGTGATACGACCCATGATATACTTTCAAGTAAATAATTATATTTACAAAAGGAGCAATCATGAGGCTGATACTCCATTTTCCAATTTCCTTTTTACTGACCGCCACACTTTTTGTTCTTCCCGGAATAGCCGGATGGGGGGACTCTCTCAAGAGTATGGGAGACACTGGTTCCAAAGCGGTCGGGCTGCCCTATACACCAACAGAGGCCGACGCCGGAATCCGTGAAGTTCTGGAGATGGGGACAGATTATGCCGTTGCCGAGCTAGGGAAAAGCGGCGGTTTTTCCGCCAACCCAGTCACGGCAATTCCACTTCCGGACATGCTTTCGACTATGGTCGGCACTTCCGGGCTGCTCTCATCATTCAACACGGCAGCAGAAGAATCAGCCGCCCCCATCGGCGGGATTTTCCACCAGACCATCGATTCCATGGATATCGGCAACCCTGTGTCCATAATTAGCGGAAGCGACACTTCCATCACAGACTTCTTTGAACAAACGGCGCGCCCCACTCTCAAAGATCTGGCACGCCCTGTCATCGAACAAAATTTGAACGCTGCGGGACTCGGCTCCTATACAAACGCCATATCGGCTGCTCAGCTCATGTCCAACGCATCCGGATCTCCTTTCGATCCCGTAGATTACGTTACAGACAGATCTCTTGATGCCATGTTCATGTATATCGGCGATCAGGAAAAAGATCTCCGCTCCAATGGCGCGGCCAGTGCAAGTGAACTTCTGAAAAAACTCTTTTAGGAGGAGACAATGAATAAATTGATGAAAATAGGTCTGATAGCAGCAGGGACCATCCTGTCCCTTTTCATAATTGCAATCATCATCCTTGTAACCACAGTTGACCCCAACGCATATAAGGGAGAAATTTCCCAGGCGGTTAAAGAGCAGACCGGAAGAGAGCTCTCCTTTGAAGGCGACATAGGCTTCACATTTTTCCCAACGCTTGGTCTGGAAGTCGGCCCCATGGCCCTTGGCAACGCCAAAGGCTTCAGTCCCGCCGAAATGGTCCGCATCAACAAGGCGGAAGCATCTATCCGCATCATGCCTTTGTTTGCAGGTGATGTGACCATCGGCATGGTCGTACTGGATGGATTGACCCTCAATCTTGCCAAAAACAAGAACGGTGTGTCCAACTGGGACGACCTCACAAAGGACAAAGGCGAGCAGAAAGCGCAAGAAAAGACGGCAGCAAATGACACCAAAGGAGCAGGCAACAAGGTCGAAAGTCTGTCAGTGCAGGGCGTGGAAATCACCAACGCCAACATTCTGTACGATGACCAGCAGGCAGGAAGTACCAGTTCACTCACCAACCTGAATCTTATTATCGGAGAAGTGGGCGACACTGTTCGCTTCCCCTTCGAACTGAGCTTTGATCTCAAGCTCGACAGCCCAAAAATCGAAACCCGCCCGGTTCTGACCGGGTTTGCCAAGTTTGCTCAGAAGGCAGGGACAATTGAAGTCGATGAAATGCTCTTCAAAGCACTCAACCTTGAGCTTTCCGGCAACTTCTTCGCCAAAGCCGCAAAAGGCAAGAACGCCTTTTCCGGTGAACTCTCACTGGCCGAAGCTTCCATCAAAAAACTCATGCAGGAAATTGGCATGACTCCATTGGAAACAACCGACCACAACGCCCTTGAAAAACTGACGTTTAATTTGAAATACAATGGGTCCGACAACGCTGTTTCTCTGGAAAATATGACCGTCAAACTGGACGAAACGACCATAACAGCGACGGGTTCGATAAATAACTTTGCCAAACCCGTCATGGCATTCACTGTCAACGTGGATGATATCGACGTTGACCGATATATGCCCCCCAAGTCAGAAGGAACCACACCACAGCCCCAACAGGGCGCAGCGAACACGGAAGAACCCGCCAAGGAACCAGACCTCGCCGCGCTCAAGGATCTGGATCTCACAGGCAAACTGACCATAGGGAAAGTCAAAGCCATGAATCTACGAGTCTCGGACATCCTCTGCGAGCTGAGAGCAAAAAACAGCATCGTTACGATCAAGCCGTTTTCCGCAAATCTCTATGAGGGGAATCTGACTGCCCATTCCGTACTCAACGCCAATACCAATGTTGCTTCATGGACGGAATCAGCCGTTCTCAAAGACGTACAGGCCGGGCCACTGCTCAAGGATCTGACAGGCAAGGACCATGTACTTGGCACAACGGTTGTCAAATACGATCTCAAGGGCATGGGCCTGACTCCGCCCAACATCAAGCAGACAATTTCCGGAACGGCATCCTTCGCCTTTACCGACGGTGCTCTCAACGGCGTCAATGTAGCTAAAATGCTGCGTGACGGTTGGAACAGGATCAAGGGCAAGCCTATCAGTTCTGATGAACCGGCACGGACGGACTTCGCCGAGCTTCTCGGCTCTGCAGTCCTGACGAATGGGCATATCACCAACGACGATCTGCTCATGAAATCGCCCCTCCTGCGAGTGACCGGCAAAGGATGGGCCAATCTGCCAAAGAATAATACCGACTACACTGCTACAGTAACGGTTGTCGGGACACTCAAGGGGCAGGATGGTGCTTCCATGGAAGATCTCAAGGGATTGCCCCTGCCCATCAATGTCAAAGGCGATCTGAATGACCCATCCATCAGCCTCGATATAAAAGCCATGGCGGAAGCGCTGCTCAAGGGGCAGTTCAAGCAAGGGACCAAGGGCTTGGAAGAGAAGCTGAAAAAAGACATTCTCGGCGGTTCGAAGACCGACACAACTGATAAGCCGACAAGTCCTTTCGGCGGCTTATTCAAAAAGAAATAATCTATCACTTAACAAACTCGGCGAGAAAAGAGGTGCCTTTTCTCGCCGAGTAACTTTTTCAAAAAAACCGTCATGAAGACGGTTTTTTTTAGTGGAAGGATTTTAAAAACGAAGTGACAAACAGGTCAATCCGCCATCAAGCTTGCGATATTCAGAAACGTCGAGAACAACGGTTTCAACGCCTGTCTGGCGAACCTTGGCAAGGGTTTTTGGAAAACCGTCAGGAACAATGACTGTCCCGTTGATATACAGACAGTTTCGAGCATACGCTTCGCCATCTTCAACGATGATTCTATTGAAATGGGCCAACTCTTCCATATCTTCACAACACGGCGATACCAATATGGAATTGTTGCCGATAAAATTCACATCCGTCTTGAAATGCAGACTTGGACAGCAGGCCATTTCCTTCCACGTATACCCAAACGGCTCCACCGCAGCTCCCAAAGCGGCAGCGCCCTTGTGATTCGTCCTGTCGGACAACCCGATGTAGAACGTCTCATCGACCTGCAACACATCACCGCCTTCGATGTGCGCTGGCGGAGCAATTCTGACAATGGGTTTGAATTTCGCAAGGACCGGTTCAATACTCTTCTGTTCCCCCTGCCGCGAAGGCGCGCCGAGTGGAGTAATAACCGCGACATGCTCACAGACAACAGCCGTATCTTCGACAAAACAACAGTCAGGAAAGCCGGGCTCTGCATCCAGTACCGTCACATCAAGACCCAAATGCATCAACACCTGACAATATGCATCATGCTGTTTCAATGCGAGCTGAAAATCGGGTTTACCGAGATTGGCTGTGGTTATGCCCTTGAGCATCTCTTCTGACGGGCGACGAGTAATTGCGCGGGTAAATTTCATGGATTGGCTCCCGTGAAGTTATAATCTGTTTGGGAAGCTTGATAATTGAATTGAATTTCGTCAAGTGAAGATAGGGAGGAACGTCAGGACTGTCCGCAGCATCGTGTAAGAAAGCAACGAAAAAGAAAGGGGATAATCATGAAAAAATTGATCTTTCTGAATGTCTTGGCTTTCGGATTGGTGTTAGCAACATTATCCGGAAACCTTCTGGCTGCCCAACCACAAAAAATGAATGTGCAGTCCGTGAAACCGTCAACGCAAGTCAAAACGCACGTCACCCAGGATGCTGAGAAATGGCATCAGGCGCAAATCTGGCTCAAATCGGTTGGATACGACAAGACAATCGAACAGATGAAAGCCATGACATCGTTGAATCTGCAAAAATATTCTATCGAAATCCAAAAACAGGTCACAAACGAAAACATGCGCCATGTAGCCCTGCTTACCAACCTTGAAGTGCTCCGTCTCCCTGGCAAAATAGGCGACACCGGAATACAGCACATAGCTGGCCTGTTAAGACTCAAAACCTTGAACCTGCCCCAAAGTAGAATCACTGACGAAGGTATGCGTCATTTGAAAAACCTGACTCAAGTTGACAGTCTGGTCCTCTCTGCCTCAAATATCTCGGATGCAGGTGTTGCTCAGATCAAGCATCTCCGTCCATCTGTGCTCAACCTGACGCGTACAAAGATCACAGACGCAGGTGTAGCTATGCTCAACGATATGCCGCTCAGATTACTCTTCATATCTTTCACCGCAATCACAGACGCATCAGTCCCCGTTCTCTCTCAACACCACGGCTTAGAACGATTGGATATTCAGGGTCGCGACGGCATCACCCAACAAGGAGCCGACCAACTCAAAGCGGCACTTCCCAACACACGAATCGTGTATCCATAGACCCCAATCTGGGAGGCCTTTCCATTCATTGCCCAAGACTCATCATCTACCATGCATTATGTGCTGACGAAGGCCATTACGCATGAATTTGATATGAACTTCGTTCTGTCTCTTTGAATTTCTATAAACGCAGAAAAGCCCTGATTCTATTGAATCAGGGCTTTTCTTTAAAAGATCCTTGGCACCGACCTACTTTCCCACACGCTACCATGCAGTATCATCGGCGATGGAGGGCTTAACTACCGGGTTCGGAATGGGACCGGGTGTACCCCCTCCTCCTTGGGCACCAAGAAAAAGAGTTGAGTATTATTTACTCAAATATATAAGTAAATAGGGGAAGAGAGAATTCCATTAAGTTGTTAAATAAGCCGCACGATCTATTAGTACTGGTTAGCTGAACAGCTCACACTGCTTACACACCCAGCCTATCAACCTTGTAGTCTTCAAGGGATCTTTAGGGACTAATGTCCAGGGAGAACTAATCTTGAGGCTGGCTTCCCGCTTAGATGCTTTCAGCGGTTATCCGTTCCGAACTTAGCTACTCTGCAATGCCACTGGCGTGACAACAGAAACACCATAGGTTCGTCCACCCCGGTCCTCTCGTACTAGGGGCAGACCCTCTTCAATTCTCCTACGCCCACGGAGGATAGGGACCAAACTGTCTCACGACGTTTTAAACCCAGCTCGCGTACCACTTTAAACGGCGAACAGCCGTACCCTTGGGACCTGCTTCAGCCCCAGGATGTGATGAGCCGACATCGAGGTGCCAAACCGCGTCGTCGATGTGAACTCTTGGACGCGATCAGCCTGTTATCCCCGGCGTACCTTTTATCCTATGAGCGATGGCCCTTCCATGCGGAACCACCGGATCACTAAGACCAACTTTCGTTCCTGCTCGAGATGTCTCTCTCACAGTCAAGCTACCTTATGCCTTTGCACTCAACGGCTGGTTTCCAATCAGCCTGAGGTAACCTTTGCAAGCCTCCGTTACTATTTAGGAGGCGACCGCCCCAGTCAAACTACCCACCAGACACTGTCTCCGCGCCGGATCACGGCTACGGATTAGATACCTAAGTAATAAAGGGTGGTATTTCAAGGGTGACTCCACACACTCTGGCGAGCATGCTTCAAAGTCTCCCACCTATCCTACACATTATTAATCAAATACCAATGTCAAGCTGCAGTAAAGGTGCACAGGGTCTTTCCGTCCTTCCGCGGGTACCCAGCATTTTCACTGGGAATTCAATTTCACTGAGTCTCTGGTTGAGACAGTGGGGGGATCGTTACGCCATTCGTGCAGGTCGGAACTTACCCGACAAGGAATTTCGCTACCTTAGGACCGTTATAGTTACGGCCGCCGTTTACTGGGGCTTCGATTCAGAGCTTCGACCGAAGTCTAACCCCACCTCTTAACCTTCCAGCACCGGGCAGGCGTCAGTCCCTATACATCGTCTTACGACTTAGCAGAGACCTATGTTTTTAGTAAACAGTCGCCCCCCCCGATTCACTGCGTCTCAAAATTGCTCATAAAGTTAATCAATCACAATTTCGAGCACCCCTTCTTGCGAACTTACGGGGTCATTTTGCCGAGTTCCTTAACCAGAGTTCTCTCAAGCGCCTTGGTCTGCTCGACCCACCTACCTGTGTTGGTTTGCGGTACGGTATGCATATGCTAAACTTAGAAGCTTTTCTTGGCAGTATGGAATTAATGGCTTCCGTCGATTAAAGACTCGGCATAACGTCTCAGGCATATAGAACTGCGGATTTGCCTGCAGTTCAACCCTACGCGCTTGCACCGGGAATATCCAACACCCGGACCATCTATCCTTCTGCGTCCCTCCATCGCACACATATACATGTACAGGAATATTAACCTGTTTCCCATCGACTACGCATTTCTGCCTCGCCTTAGGGGCCGACTTACCCTGGGAAGATTAGCTTTACCCAGGAAACCTTAGGTTTACGGCGAATAAGTTTCTCACTTATTTTATCGTTACTCATGCCAGCATGATCACTTCTCATTA